>NZ_BAAAXG010000026.1:633125-949687 GCF_039535475.1 Streptomyces showdoensis
TGGAGTCGGCGGAGGCCGGGACGGCGAGCCGCTTCATCTCGCTGACCAGGGCGGCCTGCGTGTACTGGGCGATCATCAGGCCGGAGTCGACGCCGGCGTCGTCGGCGAGGAAGGCCGGCAGGCCGTGCGAGCGGTTCTTGTCGAGGAGCCGGTCGGTGCGGCGCTCGGCGATGGAGCCGAGGTCGGCGGCGGCAATCGCGAGGAAGTCGAGGACGTACGCGACGGGGGCGCCGTGGAAGTTGCCGTTGGAGCGGACCTCGCCGTTGCCGAGGACGACCGGGTTGTCGACGGCGGCGGCCAGCTCGCGCTCGGCGACCAGGAGGGCGTGCGCCATGGTGTCGCGGCCGGCGCCGGCGACCTGCGGGGCGCAGCGCACCGAGTAGGCGTCCTGGACGCGGGGGGCCTCGCCGCTCTGGAAGTGGCCGGTGAGCTCGGAGCCCTTGAGCACGGCGAGCATGTTGGCGGCGGAGGCGGCCTGGCCGGGGTGCGGGCGGATGGCGTGCAGCTCGGGCTCCAGCACCTTCTCGGTGCCGAGGAGCGCCTCCAGGGAGAGGGCCGCGGTGATGTCGGCCGACTTGTAGAGGGTGTCGAGGTCGGCGAGGGCCATGATCAGCATGCCGAGCATGCCGTCGGTGCCGTTGAGGAGGGCCAGGCCCTCCTTCTCCTTCAGCTCGACGGGCGCGATGCCGGCGGCGGCGAGCAGCTCGCCGGCGGGCTTGACCACACCGTCGGGGCCCTCGGCGTCACCCTCGCCCATGAGGGCCAGGGCGCAGTGCGAGAGCGGGGCGAGGTCGCCGGAACAGCCGAGCGAGCCGTACTCGTGCACGACCGGGGTGATCCCCGCGTTGAGCACGTCGGCCATGGTCTGCGCGACCTCGGGACGGACGCCGGTGTGGCCGGAGGCGACGGTCTTGAGGCGCAGGAACATCAGCGCGCGCACGACCTCGCGCTCGACGCGCGGGCCCATGCCGGCGGCGTGCGAGCGGACGATGTTGCGCTGCAGCTGGGCCCGCAGCTCGTGGCCGATGTGCCGGGTGGCGAGGGCACCGAAGCCGGTGGAGACGCCGTAGACCGGCTCGGGCTTCGCGGCGAGCGCGTCCACGGTGGCGCGCGCGGTGGCGAGCGCCTGGACGGCCTCGGATGACAGCTCGACGCGCGCGCCGTGGCGGGCGACGTCGATGACGTCCTGCGGGGTGGTGCCGGACGTCCCAAGGACGACAGTCTGCATATCCATATTCAGCACCCTACGGACTGAAGAGCGACCTGTCACTAGGTGAATTCGTCACCGGCCCTCGGGTCGATGACCCCTTACGCGGTGACGCACGGACCCGGGGCGGCCCGGACCGGCACGCGCCGGGCCTCCAGTCTGCCGCGCGGGGGCGGGCGGGGCTCAGCGGACGGGGGCCGGTCGGCGGGGGCGGGCGGGGCCCGGGTCCGAGCGGTCCGAGCCGGGGTCCCCTCACCCGCACGTGGCATATTCACTCGATGCGTTCATACGGCCACGCTGCGTGCGGTACCGTTCACGCAAATCGGCCCTCGCGATGGCGCCAACCATCGGCGAGGGCCTCGACCACTAGTGGATCAGGCCTCCACCGTGACGTATCGGCACTTTATCGCGCCCTCTCGCGGCTTCACCCAGTTCTCGCACGAGATCATCCGCCATCCGCGGCTCTGTTCCGATGCCGTACGGCTCCTGACCTGGCAGCTCTCCCTCCCCGACGGGGCCCGCGAGTCGCTGTCGCGGAGCGCCGAGCGGGCACGGATCGGGGCATGCGCGTTCACCCGGGCGAAGCGTCAGCTCATGGCCGAGGGTTTCGTCCACGAGCGGCGGGTGCAGGGGCCCGGAGGGCGGTGGGTGACCCAACAGCTCGTCTCCAACGTGCCCTTGGGCGAGGACCAGGCGGCCAGGCTGCTGGGGAGATCGCCGGCTTCCGCGCAGGTCGCGCCGAGTGCCCGGATTCCGGCGGTCGGTGTTCCGACCCCTCGGCGCGCCGACGGTCATCCAGGAAAAGACCACGGGGAGAACACCTCCCACCGTCCGCCCGCACCGCCACCCGCACCGGCACCCGCACCGGCACCGGCACGGGAATCAGCACCCACGGCGGCCGCGGGGGAGCCCGAGCCGCCCGAGGAGGCCCGCGCGCTCATCGGCGTGCTGCCGCTGCTCTCCCCCGCCCTGCGGTACGTCCCGCCCGGCATGCGGGAGGAGTTGGCCCGGCTCGCCGCGGCCTGGCTGGCCGCCGGGCACACGTCCGAGGCCGTGCACGAGCACATCCTGCGCGGCCTCCCGGCCGCCGGAACGCCCGTACACCGGCCCGGTGGCCTGCTGCGCCATCTGCTGCGCGACGTGCCGCCCACGCGGCGGGCGAGTCCGCCCGCGCCGTCCCGGCTGGCCGGGATGCGGGAGTGCGAGGGCCATCACGTGCAGGCGACGCTGTTCCGGCCCGTCGGGGACGAGGCGCTGTGCTGGTCCTGCCGGGCGGAGGGCGGGGGCGCCGCCGTCCCGCAGGAACGGGCGGCGCGTCCACGGTGAGCAGGGGGCCCGGTCGGCGCGATGGAGCCGGTGGCCGATGGGCTTCAGGCGTGAACCCCCTCGGAGAGCAGGGCGGTCCAGTCCTGCGCGGCCGCCCAGTCCGCGAACGTGGTCCAGCCCACCTCCGGGTACGCGCGCCGCAGGGCGGCCACGTCGACGGAGAGGCCGTGCGTGGCGAAGTACGCGAACATCGCGGCCAGGTCGGTGGAGTGGCGGCGGACCACGAAGAGAGGGACCTCGTGGTGGCCGATCGGGCGGCCGGTCGCGGCGGCGAGGACGGCCGCGATCGCCTCGGGGGTCAGTTCGTCGGAGGCGATGTCGATCCGGCGGCCGGCGAAGTCCCCGCGGCGGCCGATGGCCAGGGCCGCGAAGGCGCCGATGTCGGTGGCGGGGATGAGGGTGAGCGGCGTGCCGGACGGCATGGGCCAGAGGAAGGAGCCGTCCCGCAGGCCCTCCAGGGTCCAGCCGGTGGCGTAGTTGTCCATGAAGGCCGCGGGGGCGATCACCGTCCAGGGGACGCCGGAGGCCCGGAGGTGGCGCTCGATCAGGTCCTTGCTGTCGTAGTGCGGGACGCCGGTGGCCCGGTCCGCGTGGGCGGCGGAGGTGAACACCACGTGGCCGAGGCCGGCGCCGGCGGCGGCGTCGACGAGCGCCTCGCCCTGGCGGACCTCGGTGGCGGTGTCGGTGCCGAACGGGGTGGTGACCGCGAACAGCGCGTCCGCCCCGGCGAGCGCGGCGTCGAGCGACCCGCGGTCGTCGAAGTCGGCGCGCCGCAGCTCGGCGCCGAGGGCCGCCAGGGCCTCGGCGGCGGGCGAGGCGGGGTCGCGGGTGAGGGCGCGGACGTGGTGACCGGCGGCGAGCAGGGCGCGGGCGGTGGCGCCTCCCTGGGCTCCGGTGGCGCCGGTGACGGCGACGGTGAGGGACATGGATCTCTCCTGGGGCGGGCGGGCGTAGCAATGCCTGCGTGACGCACTCTTTTCGATGCGCAGACGATAACGGAACCATCTGCGTCGCGCAGATATTTAGGCGGGACAGAGTCCGTCCCGCGTAGCCTTCACCCTGCCTCATTGCAACGCACACCTTCCTGACGTTGCATTAAATTCATATCTGTTGCAACGAATAATCTGCACTGAGCTGCATAGATGCGTTTTTGACGCAACGAACTTGTTGCCACATTCGAGAACGCAACGTAGCTTTTCCGTTGTCAGAAACCGCAACGAACGCAGGAGCTCGCGATGCAGACCTTCTCCACCACCGCCCCCATCACCGCCGTCCTCGACATCCCCGCCGGCCGCGTACGGCTCGTCGCCGCCGACCGGGCCGACACCACGGTCGAGGTCCTGCCCGCCCTCGCGTCGAGCGGCCGGGACGTGAAGGCGGCCGAGCGGATCACGGTCGCGTACGGCGACGGGGTCCTGCGGATCGAGGCGGCGCCGGCGCCGAACCGGGTCCTCGGCGCCTCCGGGGCCGTCGAGGTCACCGTTCGGCTCCCCGCCGGCTCCCGCGTCCGGGCGAAGGCGGCCGCCGCCGAACTCCGGGGCGTCGGACGGCTGGGCGACGTCTCCTTCGAGGCCGCGCAGGGCCTGGTCGAGCTGGACGAGGCCGCGAGCGCCCGGATCGGCCTCCGGGCGGGCGACGTCTCCGTCGGCCGGCTGGGCGGCTCCGCCGAGATCACCACCCACAAGGGCGACGTCACGGTCGCCGAGGCCGTGCGCGGCACGGTCGAACTGCGCACCGACGCCGGGGAGATCACGGTCGGCGCCGCCCCGGGCGTCTCCGCCTCCCTGGACGCGGGCACCGCCTACGGCCGCGTCCACAACACCCTGAAGAACGCCGAGGGTGCCGCCGCCCCGCTGAACATCCAGGCGACCACCTCGTACGGCGACATCACCGCCCGCGGCAACTGACCCCGCACCCGGCCCCACTCCCCCACCCGCCGCGCACGTCCGAAGGAGCACCTCCCATGACCAGCACCACCGCCGCCCCCTGGACCGGCCTCGTACCGATCGACGACACCGCGCTCGCCGTCACCGACACCGGCGGCCCCGGCCAGGCCGTCGTCTACCTCAACGGCTCCTACGCCGACCAGAAGCACTGGCGCCGCGCCATCGCCGACACGATCCGCGAACTCGCCGCCGCGCCGGCCCCCGCGGCCGCGTGACGCTCCCCGCGCTACACCGGCGGCGCGTCCCGGAAGCGGCGGCGGTCGCGCGCCCCGGGCGGGGCGTCGGCGAGGCGGATGACCGTGCCGTCGCGCCCCGCCACCACCGGCTTCACCGAGCGCGCGGCCTTCGCCTGGTACTGCGCCGCGTCGGCGAGCCGGAAGAGCCGGCGGGCCGACTTCAGCGGGCCGATCGGATCGCCGGTCGACGCGACCCCGCAGGCGACGCCCTCGCCCAGTTCCAGCTCCGCGGCCCGGACGCACAGCTCCTCGGCGACGCCCACGACCTCGTCGGCGCTCGGCCCGACCGACACCAGGCAGAACTCGTCGCCGCCCAGCCGCGCGGCGAGCGCCCCCGACAGCCGCGCCCCGCACCGTGACAGCACGGAGCCGAATCGTTCCAGCAGACGGTCTCCGACCGCGTGGCCGTGCGTGTCGTTGACTCGTTTCAGACCATTGAGGTCGCAGACCACGAGGCTCACCACCGAGCCGTCGACCCGATAGCGCTCGATCGCCTCGTCGAGGCGGGTGTCGACCGCCCGCCGGTTGGCGAGGCCCGTCAGCGGGTCGGTGAAGGCCAGCTTGCGGACCTCCTCCAGCCGCTCCGACTGCGCGATCCCGGCCGCGACCACCGCGGCCAGCACGGTCGCGAAGTCCGCGTCGTCCCGGTCGAAGCACACCTCCCCGGCCCGGCGGGCCACGTACAGCTCGCCCCAGGCCCGCCCGTGCAGCACGATCGGCGCGACCACGCAGCAGCCGCGCCCGCGCCGCCGCAGCCCGGCGACCCGGCCGGTCGGCACGCTGTCGGCGGCGGTCTCCACCCAGGCGTCGGGCTCCCCGCCGCCCGCCCACTGCTCGTGCAGGAACTCGGTGATCTCCGGGAACTGGTGCACGGGATACGTCTCGGAGTCCGGGAACTCCTCCTCCCCCACGGCCCGCTCCCCGGCGTTCACCAGGACCTTCAGCCGCCCGTGGTCCCGCTCCCAGACCGAGAGCGCGGCGAAGCTGCCGCCGAGCGCCTCGCAGGCGCCCAGCGCGGCGGCCCGCCAGAACTCGCGCGGGGTGTGCGCCGCCGCAATCGCCTGAGCCAGCGCCACTACGGCCCGCAACCGTACGTCCTCACCCATTCCTCCAGCTTAGGGAGGTTTGATCCGTTTTCCCCTCTGAGACGTCACGGAAAGTTACATATAGTGAAAATCGGGACGATATCGGGACGAAAGACCCGGCGTCCCGGTCACTCCCCCGGCCAGTTCGGCTTCCGCTTCTCGTTGAACGCCGCCACGCCCTCCGCCCGGTCGCCCGAGAAGGCCACCGAGCGCCAGGCCGCGTCCTCGACCTCCAGGCCCGCCCGCAGGTCCAGGCCCTGACCGAGCCGCATGGCCTTCTTGGCGGCGCGCAGCCCGACCGGCGAGTTGGCCGCGATCCGGCCGGCCAGCTCCAGGGCGGCCGTACGGGCGTCCTCCTCCAGAAGGTCCACCAGACCCAGCTCGCGCGCCTCGGCGGCCTCCACCCGGCGGGCCGTGAAGACCAGCTCGGCGGCGCGGGCCGCACCCACCCGGCGCGGCAGCAGCTGCGTACCGCCGCCGCCGGGGGTGACGCCCACGGAGACCTCGGGCAGCCCGACCACGGCGGTCGCGTCGGCGACGATCACGTCGCAGGCGAGCGCCAGCTCGAAGCCGCCGCCGAGGGCGAAGCCGTGCACGGCGGCGACGGTCGGCATGGGCAGCTCCAGGACGCCGGTGTAGGCGGCGCGGGCGGTGGGCCGCTGCCGGACCAGCTCGGCGTCGGTGAAGGAGTTGCGCTCCTTGAGGTCGGCGCCGACGCAGAAGGCCCGGTCGTTGGAGGAGGTCAGCACGGTGACCCGCACCGAGGGATCGGCGGCGAGCGCGTCGCAGGCGGCGCCGATGGAACGGGCCATCTCGGAGGAGACGGCGTTCATCGCCTTGGGCCGGTCGAGGACGAGCTCGGCGACGAATCCCTCCCTGCGGACCGCGACGAACTCACCAAAGCGCTGCTCCGACTGCCCGGACTGCTCCGACATGACCGCACACCCTCCCGGTTAACGACTGTTCACCGGGATCCTAGGTCGGGCGGCGCCCCAGCAGCCAGGGCTCCACGACGCCGAGTCCGCGGACCGGGCGCTGCCACATCGGCTGGAGGCCGAAGCGGTACGTGGGGGCGCGCTCGCCCTCCTTCTCCGCGCGGGCGGCCTCCTCGGCCGCCTTCGTCTCGGAGACGGGCGCCTCTCCGGTCCTGGTCAGCTCCTCGGCGAAGGCGCTGTCGACCAGGACGGCGTCCTTGGGGGCTATCGAGGTGAGCCTGCTGGCCAGGTTCACCGTGGTGCCGAAGACGTCGCCCATCCGGGTCGTCACGGTGCCGAAGGCGATGCCGACGCGCAGCGCGGGCATGGTCTCGTCGTGGCTGAGGGTCTCGATGAGGCGCAGCGCGATCTCGGCGGCGGTGCCGGCGTCGTCGGCGGCGTAGAGCACCTCGTCGCCGAGGGTCTTGATGAGCCGGCCGCCGTGCGCGGCGACCAGGTCGGCGCAGGTGGTCTCGAAGGCCTCGACGAGCTCGCCGAGCTCCTCCTCCTCCAGACGGCGGGTGAGCCGGGTGAAGCCCACGAGGTCGGCGAAGCCGACCGCGAGCCGCCGGTCGACCATCTCCTCGTCGTCGGCGGCCTGCACGACGCGGCCGGTCGCGGCGGCGAGCTGGCGGCGCCACACGTAGATGAGGAACTCCTCCAGCTCGGGCAGGAGCAGCTCGACGAGGGGGTACGTGACCTCGGTGCGGGTCATGCCCGGCTCGGGCGGCTCGGTCAGGCCCTCCAGGAAGGAGTCGATCTGCCATTCGGCCAGTCGGGCGGTGGTCTGCCCGGTGGAGCGGGCGACCTGCACGGCCATCGGCTCGCTGAGCAGCCCCGCCTCGACGAGGCCGGCGAGCCGGCGCAGGGCGAGGACGTCGGCCTCGGTGAGCGCCTTGGCCTGGCCGATGTCGGCGAAGCCCATGGCGCGCCAGAAGCGGGAGGCGAGCTCCATGGAGACGCCGGCGGTACGGGCGGCCTGGAAGGGGGTGTAGCGGCGGTCCGCGCCCAGGATGAGCTGTTCGAGGCGGATCGCGAGGGGGTCGTCGGTCGGTTCGGCCGTGTGGTCGACGACGTGGTGGGGGGTCGGGTACGCCGAGGGTTCCGGCGCTTCCGCGGCCGTGGAGGGCCGTGCGGGTTCGGCTGGTCCGGACACGTCGCCGCTGCCCGCGTCGTCGACGGTCACCGGCCGCCTCCTGCCCGTTCCCTGCCCACTGTCCTGCCGTTCTGTCGCGTGGACGGCGCTTCACGTTCGCGCCCCACGAATCGGGCTCCACGATACGACAGGTGTGTGCTGGCTCACGCCCGAACCGGCCGCCACCCGGGGTGACCGACCGGTTCGGACGCGCCGCGCGTCCCGCGCCGGGTCAGTCGGCCGCCCGCAGGTGGACGATGTCGCCCGCCGCGACGGACTCGGTGCCGCCGCCCTCGGTGGCCACGACCAGGCGCCCGTCGCCGTCGATCCCGACGGCGTCGCCCTCCAGCATCCGCTCGCCCGGCAGGTCGGCGCGGACCCGGCGGCCGAGGGTGGCGCACCGCTCCTCGTAGGCCGCCAGGAGGCCGGAGGCGCCCGGGTCGCCCTCGGCCCGCACCCAGTCCCCGTACCACTGCTCCAGGGAGCGCAGGACGGCCCGCAGGAGGGTGTCGCGGTCGGTGGAGACGGCGTCGGCGAGCAGGAGGGAGCCGGCCGCGGGGACGGGGAGCTCGTCCGGGCGCAGGGTGACGTTGAGGCCGAGGCCGACGACCACGCCGTCCGCGCCGGCCCGCTCGGCGAGGATGCCGCCGGTCTTGCGCTCCTCCCCCTCGACGCGCACCAGCAGGTCGTTGGGCCACTTGAGGGTCAGGTCGGCGCCGGCGGCCTTGGAGAGGCCGCTCGCGGCGGCGACGCCGGTGAGCAGCGGCAGCCAGCCCCAGCGGTGCACGGGCACGTCCGGCTTGAGCAGCACGGAGAGGAAGAGCCCGGAGCGGGCGGGGGCGGTCCAGGTGCGGTCGAGCCGGCCGCGGCCGGAGGTCTGCTCCTCCGCGACCAGCACCGCGCCCTCGGGGAGTTCGTCGGCGCGGTCGGCGAGGTCGGAGTTGGTGGATCCGGTGGAGTCGACCACGTCGAGGGAGGTCCACAGTCCGTCGGGGAGGACGAGCGCGTGGCGCAGGGCGGGCGCGTTGAGCGGCGGCCGGTCGAGGTCGGACCAGCGTCCCGCTGAGCCTTGGGAGGACGTCATGCAAGCCAGCGTAGGTGTGGCAAACGCCGCACTGCCGAACCGTATCGACGCCGATACGCTACGGGTCAGTAGCCCAGCGCTAGCCCATTCGTAGTCAACGAACCCCCCGTGACCAGGCAGGGAGCCGCATCCCGATGTCCGAGCCGGCAGAGCACGACCAGATCGACATTCACACGACCGCGGGCAAGATCGCGGACCTGCAGCGCCGGATCGGCGAGGCCACCCACGCCGGTTCCGAACGCGCGGTCGAGAAGCAGCACGCCAAGGGCAAGCTGACCGCGCGCGAGCGGATCGCACTGCTGCTCGACGAAGGTTCGTTCGTGGAGCTGGACGAACTGGCCCGGCACCGCTCGACCAACTTCGGCCTGGAGAAGAACCGTCCCTACGGCGACGGCGTCGTCACCGGCTACGGCACGGTCGACGGGCGCCCGGTGGCCGTCTTCTCGCAGGACTTCACCGTCTTCGGCGGGGCCCTCGGCGAGGTCTACGGCCAGAAGATCATCAAGGTGATGGACTTCGCGCTGAAGACGGGCTGCCCGGTCATCGGCATCAACGACTCCGGCGGCGCCCGCATCCAGGAGGGCGTCAGCGCGCTCGGCATGTACGGGGAGATCTTCCGCCGCAACACCCACGCCTCCGGCGTGATCCCGCAGATCTCGCTGGTCGTCGGGCCCTGCGCGGGCGGTGCGGTCTACTCGCCCGCGATCACCGACTTCACGGTGATGGTCGACCAGACCTCGCACATGTTCATCACCGGCCCGGACGTCATCAAGACGGTGACCGGCGAGGACGTCGGCTTCGAGGAGCTCGGCGGCGCGCGCACCCACAACACCACCTCGGGCGTCGCGCACCACATGGCGGGCGACGAGAAGGACGCGATCGAGTACGTCAAGTCCCTTCTGTCCTACCTGCCTTCGAACAACCTCTCCGAGCCGCCGGCCTTCCCGGAGACGGCCGAGACCGAGGCGACGGACGAGGACCGCGAGCTCGACGTCCTCATCCCGGACTCGGCGAACCAGCCGTACGACATGCACACCGTGATCGAGCACGTCCTCGACGACGGCGAATTCCTGGAGACCCAGGCGCTGTTCGCGCCGAACATCCTGACCGGCTTCGGCCGCGTCGAGGGCTTCCCGGTCGGCGTGGTCGCCAACCAGCCGATGCAGTTCGCCGGCTGCCTCGACATCGACGCGAGCGAGAAGGCCGCGCGCTTCGTGCGCACCTGCGACGCCTTCAACATCCCGGTGCTCACCTTCGTCGACGTGCCGGGCTTCCTGCCGGGCGTGGACCAGGAGTACGGCGGCATCATCCGGCGCGGCGCGAAGCTGATCTACGCGTACGCCGAGGCGACCGTCCCGCTCATCACCGTCATCACCCGCAAGGCCTTCGGCGGCGCGTACGACGTCATGGGCTCCAAGCACCTGGGCGCCGACCTCAACCTGGCCTGGCCGACCGCGCAGATCGCCGTCATGGGCGCGCAGGGCGCGGTCAACATCCTGCACCGCCGCACGATCGCGGAGGCGGAGGAGGCCGGCACCGCGGACGCGGAGCGGGCGCGGCTGATCCAGGAGTACGAGGACGCGCTGCTCAACCCGTACATCGCCGCCGAGCGCGGTTACATCGACGGGGTGATCCTGCCGTCCGACACGCGCCCGCAGATCGTCAAGGGTCTGCGTCAGCTGCGGACGAAGCGGGAATCCCTGCCTCCGAAGAAGCACGGCAACATCCCGCTCTAGGCGCTGGGAGGGACAACACGATGATCAAGGTCGTACGAGGCAACCCGACCCCTGAGGAGCTGGCCGCCGCACTGGCGGTGGTCCAGGCCCGGGCCGCGGCCACGGCGGCGGCTGCCGCCGAGGGCGGCGGCCCCGGGGTGCCGCAGGGCTGGTCGGACCCGGCGCGGATCGCGCTCGGCGCGCAGCACCGTCCGGGGCCGCGCTCCTGGGCGCGGTCCTACTGGCCGGTCTGAGCCGGACCGGAGGAGACCGCCACGAGAGAAGGCCGGACCCCGTGCGGGGGTCCGGCCTTCGTCGTGCGCGGGGCGCGGGGCCGCTCGCCGGGCCGCCCGGCCGGCCGCGGGGCGGCTACGGGCGGTCCCGGCGCAGGAACAGCGCCGAGGCGAGCGCGCCGACGAGGACCACGGCCGCGTTGACCAGGACGGCCCGGCCGATGCCGTCGGGGAGGGCGGCCGAGGTGACGACGACGGCGCTCATGACCGGGGTGCCGAGCGTGATGCCGACCTGCTGGGTCATGGTCGCGATGCCGGTCGCCATGCCCTGCTCCGCGTCGGGCAGCCCGGAGGTGGCGGTGACCATGAAGCCGACGATGGCGAGCATGTTGCCGACGCCGCCGGCGAAGGTGCCCGCGAGCAGCAGCGCGTACATGCTCCGGTCGTCGCCGAGGGCGGTGAGGGAGAGGGTCGCGACGGCCTGGAGCACCCCGCCGGCGATCAGCGCGGTACGGGCCGACCACCGGCCGATGAACCGGGCGGCGAACAGTCCGCCGAGCACGGTGCCCGCGCCCAGGACGCCGAAGGAGAGCCCGGCGGCGAGCGGGGAGAAGCCCAGCACGTCCTGGAGGTGCAGGGTCATCAGGAAGACCAGCGAGGTCTCGGTGGCGAAGGCGACGAGCCCGGCGAGGTTGCCCCACACGACGGTGCGGCGCCTCAGGACCCGGACGGGCACGAGCGGCGCGGCGGCCCGCCGCTCCACCAGCGGGAAGGCGGTCAGCAGGACGGCGGCGGCGGCGAGGGCGGCGAGGACGCCCGGGTCGCTCCAGCCGTGCCCGCCCGCGGCGGTGAGCCCGTAGACGAGGGCGAGGAGTCCGCCGGTGACGGTGACCGCGCCCGGAACGTCCAGCCGGGGCCGGTCGGCCGGGCGGCTCTCCTTCAGTACGGCGGGGGCGACGAGCAGGACGGCGAGCGCGACCGGCACGTTGACGAAGAAGGCCCAGCGCCAGGAGAGCAGGTCGGTGAGGACCCCGCCGAGGACGGCTCCGGTGGTGAACCCGGCGGACATCAGCGCCCCGTTGAGCCCCAGCGCCCTGGCCCGCAGCGGGCCCTCGGGGAACGAGGAGGTCAGCAGCGAGAGCCCGGCGGGGGTGACGGCGGCGGTGGCCAGGCCCTGGGCGACGCGGGCGGCCATCAGCAGCTCGGGGCCGGTGGCGAGTCCGCCGACGAGGGAGGCGGCGCCGAGGACGCCCATGCCGCCGAGGAAGACCCGGCGGCGCCCGGCGAGGTCGGCGACGCGCCCGAAGAGCAGGGTGAATCCGGCGGCGGCGAGGGCGAAGGCGGTGGCGATCCACTGGAGGCCGCCGAGGGTGAAGCCGAGCCCCTGGCCGATGACGGGGAGGGCGACGTTCAGGATCGAGAAGTCGACGGCCAGCATGAACTGGGAGACGAGGAGGACGAGCAGGACGAGCCGCATCCGGCCGTCCATGCGGGCGCTCTCGGGGACGGAGGCGGTGGCGGTGGCGGTGGCGGTGGCGGCGACAGGGGCAGGTGCAGGGGCAGGGCTGTCGAGGGAAACCATGACGGGGACCCCTTAATGGGATGACGGTTCCGTTAAGATGTCGGCGACAGTAGCAGAGCCCGGAGCGTTAATGGAACAGGAGACCCGTTTGAGCGAGAGCCCGTCGGCCGTGCCCGGCACCGTGCGCCCCGGAGGCCGTACCGCGAAGGTGCGCCGGGCGGTCCTCGACGCCACCGAGGACGCCCTGGCCGAGGCCGCCTTCCACACCCTGAACCCGGACCGGATCGCGGCGGCGGCGGGCGTCGGCAAGACCACCGTCTACCGCCGCTGGGGCTCCCCCGCGGGCCTGGTCGCCGACCTCCTGCGCGACATGGCCGAGCAGTCCCTGCCCGCCGCCGACACCGGGAGCCTCGCGGGCGACCTGCGGGCCAACGCGGAGCTCGTGCTCCGGACCCTCACCGACCCGCGGATGGGCGCCGTCTTCCAGGCCGTGATCGCCGCGGCGGCCTGCGACGAGGAGTGCGCGCGGACCCTGAACGGCTTCTACCGCACCCGGCTCGCGGAATGGGCCCCGGTCGCGGCCCGGGCGGCGGCCCGCGGCGAACTCCCCCCGGACACCGACGCCCTCGAACTGCTGCGGGCGGTCTCCGCCCCGCTCTACTACCGCTTCGCCGTCACCCGCGAGGAGCTCACCGCGGCCGACGCCGAACGGGCGGTCACGGCGGCCCTCGCCGCGGCGGCGGCCGGCGCCTTCGCCCCCCGGCCGGCCGCCGGGCCCGGCGTGGACTAGTCCTTCGGCACGGGGTGCTTGAGTACCCGTACTCAGGCGCCCCGGGCCCTCCGGGCCCCAGGATCGGGAGCATGCTCTGGTCCGACCCGAACAACGAGCCGCCGAAGGACATGCGCGACATGCAGGCCATGCTGCGCCGCGCGGGCGTGCTGCTCGGGTTCGCGATGGTGGTGCTGATGTTCGTGCTCGGCGCGCGCTGAGGGGACGCCCGATCAGGCGCGGCGCGCACGGGGGGCGCTCGATACGCTGCCCCCATGACTGCTGACCGCCGCCGTGTCGTACTCGCCTCCGCCTCCCCCGCCCGGCTCGGCCTGCTCCGCCAGGCCGGGCTCGCCCCGGAGGTGATCGTGAGCGGCGTCGACGAGGACAAGACGACCGCCCCGACCCCGGCCGAGCTGGCGCTGGCCCTGGCCGAGGCCAAGGCCGCCCATGTCGCCGCCCGCCCCGAGGCCTTCGGCGCGCTCGTCATCGGCTGCGACTCGGTCCTGGAGCTGGACAAGCAGGCCCTCGGCAAGCCGGCCGACGCCGAGGAGGCGACCGCCCGCTGGAAGGCGATGCGGGGCCGCGTCGGCATCCTCCAGACCGGCCACTGCGTGTACGACACGGCGGCCAAGCGCTACGAGTCGGCCACCGCCTCCACCGTCGTGCGCTTCGGCAACCCGACCGACGCCGAGATCGCCGCCTACGTCGCGAGCGGCGAACCGCTGCACGTGGCGGGCGCGTTCACCCTCGACGGCCGCTCGGCCCCGTTCATCGAGGGCATCGACGGCGACCCGGGCAACGTGATCGGCCTGTCGCTGCCGCTGCTCCGCACCCTGCTCGGCAAGCTGGGCGTCTCGATCACCGACCTCTGGGCCTGAGCCCGCGCCGGGCCCGGGGGCCGCACGGCCCCCGGCGCCTCAGGCGGCGGCCGGCGCCCCCTCGGCGCCCTTGGGCTCCCCGAACGCCACGAGGGTGAGCACGATCAGCGCGACCACCGCCATCATGAACGCGAACGCGCCCCAGCCCATCAGACCCACCGTCACCGCGCCGAGGATGCCGTGCACCACCGCGCAGCCGATCAGCAGCACCCGGCCGGCCCGGCCCGGGCGGCGGTCGCGGATCGCGGCGATCAGGGGGACCAGGCCGCAGAGCAGCAGCAGGGCGCCGGAGCCGAGGCCCAGCGCCCAGGTGCCGGCGTACATCGCGTCCGGATGCAGCCCGTCGAGGGACATCGACTGGGCCTTCACGAAGCGGGCCATCACGGCGTTGAAGGCGACGATCCCGGGTGCTTCGAGGAAGAGCACCGCGGCCGTCACGAGCGCTATCGGTCTGCGGGCCACCTCGGCCACCCCCTGAGTACGGCTGTTACCTCCGGTACGAACGACAGGGCGAAGGCTACTGGCCGGTAAAACCCTGGACAAGGGTTCGTGCCGTGGAGCGGAACGGCGGCGCTCGGGCAAAGAATGATTGAGCCATTCGTAGGGACTCCACAAAGAAACCCATTTGGCGACTGGTCCCACGAACAGAGACCTGCGCCACACCTCGGAGCTACTGTGCCGTAAAGAAACCCTGCGTACCGTGGTGCGACAAGGGATTTCACGACCCGAGCAGGCCTCGTATCACGCTCCGTGTGGGCAAGCTCACCACTGGGGACGGGTCGAAAGGCCGTGTCGGCAGTCCCTAAACTCAGCTTGTTTCAAGGAGGGAGCCATCGTGCGCAAGGTGCTCATCGCCAACCGTGGCGAAATCGCTGTCCGCGTCGCCCGGGCCTGCCGGGACGCCGGGATCGCCAGCGTAGCCGTCTACGCCGATCCGGACCGGGACGCTCTGCACGTCCGCGCGGCCGACGAGGCGTTCGCCCTGGGCGGTGACACCCCGGCCACCAGCTACCTGGACATGGCCAAGGTGCTCCAGGCGGCCGCGGATTCCGGCGCCGACGCAATCCACCCGGGCTACGGCTTCCTCTCCGAGAACGCCGAGTTCGCCCAGGCCGTCCTCGACGCCGGCCTCACCTGGATCGGCCCGCCGCCGCAGGCCATCCGCGACCTCGGCGACAAGGTCGCCGCCCGGCACATCGCGCAGCGCGCCGGCGCCCCGCTGGTCGCCGGCACCCCGGACCCGGTCTCGGGCGCCGACGAGGTCGTCGCCTTCGCCGAGGAGCACGGCCTGCCGATCGCCATCAAGGCCGCCTTCGGCGGCGGTGGCCGCGGCCTGAAGGTCGCCCGCACCCTCGAAGAGGTGCCGGAGCTCTACGACTCCGCCGTCCGCGAGGCCGTCGCCGCCTTCGGCCGCGGCGAGTGCTTCGTCGAGCGCTACCTGGACAATCCGCGGCACGTCGAGACCCAGTGCCTCGCCGACACCCACGGCAACGTGGTCGTCGTCTCCACCCGTGACTGCTCCCTCCAGCGCCGCCACCAGAAGCTGGTCGAGGAGGCCCCGGCCCCGTTCCTGTCGGAGGCTCAGAACGCCCAGCTGTACGCGGCGTCCAAGGCCATCCTGAAGGAGGCCGGCTACGTCGGCGCGGGCACCGTCGAGTTCCTGGTCGGCCTCGACGGGACGATCTCCTTCCTCGAGGTCAACACCCGCCTCCAGGTCGAGCACCCGGTCACCGAGGAGGTCACCGGCCTGGACCTGGTCCGCGAGATGTTCCGGATCGCCGACGGCGAGGAGCTCGGCTACGGCGACCCCGAGATCCGCGGTCACTCCTTCGAGTTCCGCATCAACGGCGAGGACCCGGGCCGCAACTTCCTGCCGGCCCCCGGCACCGTGACCCTCTTCGCCCCGCCGACCGGCCCGGGCGTCCGCCTGGACGCGGGTGTCGAGTCCGGCTCGGTCATCGGCCCCGCCTGGGACTCGCTGCTCGCGAAGCTGATCGTCACCGGCGCCACCCGTGAGCAGGCGCTCCAGCGCGCCGCCCGCGCGCTCGCCGAGTTCAAGGTCGAGGGCATGGCCACCGCCATCCCCTTCCACCAGGCCGTCGTGGTCGACCCGGCGTTCACCGCCGACCCGTTCCGCGTCCACACCCGGTGGATCGAGACCGAGTTCGTCAACGAGATCAAGCCGTTCGCCCCGGCGGGCGCCGAGGCCGACGAGGACGAGTCCGGCCGCGAGACGATCGTCGTCGAGGTCGGCGGCAAGCGCCTCGAGGTCTCCCTGCCGTCCTCGCTCGGCATGACGCTGGCCCGCACCGGCCTCGCCGCCGGCGCCAAGCCGAAGCGCCGCGCCGCGAAGAAGTCCGGTCCGACCGCCTCCGGCGACACCCTCGCGTCCCCGATGCAGGGCACCATCGTCAAGGTGGCCGTCGAGGAGGGCCAGGAGGTCAAGGAGGGCGACCTGATCGTCGTCCTGGAGGCCATGAAGATGGAGCAGCCGCTGAACGCCCACCGTTCCGGCACCGTCAAGGGCCTGTCCGCCGAGGTCGGCGCCTCGATCACCTCCGGCGCCGCGATCTGCGAGATCAAGGACTGAAACCGGGCCCCGGACACCGGGGTACGGTACGAAGGGCCCGCAGGCACCGCCTGCGGGCCCTTCGCGACGCGGTCCCCGGCAGGGAGGAGTACGGATGCGTGCCGACGCGCGCCGGAACCACGAGCGGCTGCTCGCCGAGGCCCGCACCGCCTTCGCCGCGCACGGCACGGACGCGTCCCTGGAGGACATCGCGCGCCGGGCCGGGGTCGGCATCGGCACCCTCTACCGGCACTTCCCCAACCGCGAGGCCCTGCTCGGCGCCGTCTTCCAGGACGCCCTGGCCGCGCTGCTCCGCCACTCGGCCGAGCTGGCCGGCGCGCCCGAGCCCTGCGCGGCGCTCGTGGCCTGGCTGCGCACCCTGATCACCCACGCGGGCGAGTACCGCGGACTGGCCGTCGCGCTCATGTCCGCGTCGCACGACCGCGGTTCGGCGCTCGCCGAGTGCAGCGAGCCGCTGCGGGCGGCGGGCCTGCGGCTGCTCGTCCGGGCCCAGGAGGCGGGCGCGGTGCGCGCGGACGTGTCGATCGGCGACCTGATCCAGCTCACCAACGCCATCGCCCTGGCCGCCGAACGCTCGCCGGAGGAGCCGGAGTTGGCGGACCGGCTGCTCAGCCTGACGCTGCGGGGCATCAAGAGCTGAGCGGAGGAGGAGCGCCGGACGGCGCCCCCCGCCTCAGCGCCGCCTCATGTCCGCGACCCGCACCGGCCGTTCGGGCGCGAGCACCTCGCCCGCGAGACCTCCGGGACCGCCGGGGCCGCCCCGGAACTGCCCGGCGGGCACCCGGCCGCGCTGCCCCGGCAGGGGGACGTCACGGCGCGGGCGGCCGCCCGGGGGGTGCTGGTCGCCTCCGTGGGCCGCGCCGGTGCCGGCCACCGCGATCTGCACGCCCTGGTCGGCCAGGGCCTGGAGCTCGGTGGCGGCCCGCTCGTCGTGGGCGGGGGGCTCGTCGGTGACCAGGCGGGTGATCACGTCGGTCGGCACCGTCTGGAACATGGTGTCGGTGCCCAGCTTGGTGTGGTCGGCGAGGACCACCACCTCCGCCGCCGCCTGCACCAGCGCCCGGTCCACGCTCGCGGAGAGCATGTTCGAGGTGGACAGGCCGCGCTCGGCGGTCAGCCCGCTGCCGGAGAGGAAGGCCCGGGAGACCCGGAGCCCCTGGAGCGACTGCTCGGCCCCGCTGCCCACCAGCGCGTAGTTGGAGCCGCGCAGGGTGCCGCCGGTCATGACGACCTCCACCCGGTTGGCGTGGGCGAGGGCCTGGGCGACGAGCAGGGAGTTGGTGACGACGGTGAGCCCGGGCACCCGGGCCAGCCGGCGGGCCAGCTCCTGCGTGGTGGTCCCCGCGCCGACGACGATGGCCTCGCCCTCTTCGACGAGGCTCGCGGCCACGTCGGCGATGGCGGTCTTCTCGGCGGTCGCGAGATGGGATTTCTGCGGGAAGCCGGATTCGCGCGTGAATCCGCCCGGCAGCACCGCACCGCCGTGGCGGCGGTCGAGGAGTCCTTCTGCCTCAAGGGCCCGCACGTCTCGCCGTACGGTCACTTCTGAGGTCTGGACGACGCGGGCGAGCTCACGGAGCGACACGGCTCCATTGGCCCGCACCATTTCGAGGATCAACTGGCGACGTTCTGCAGCGAACACGAAACTGACAGTAACGTGAGCGGCCGATACTTTTCAGCACTATGCGCCGAATTGCAGAAGATGCGCACAGGCGGGGTCCCCAAGTGGTATGGGAGACCCCGCCGTTGTCCCGGCTTGCCGGGGGTTGTCCGACCCGGCGAACCGTTCCCGCAGGCGGGAGCGGTTCCCGACCGGCCCGGACGGGACCGCTACGCCTCGCCCGCGGTCTTTCGGGTGTGCAACTGCCGTGCCACTTCCGCGATCGAGCCCGACAGGGAGGGGTACACGGTGAAAGCATTTGCGATCTGTTCGACGGTCAGATTGTTGTCGACCGCGATCGAGATCGGGTGGATCAGCTCGCTCGCCCGGGGGGCGACGACACAGCCGCCGACCACGATGCCGGTGCCCGGACGGCAGAAGATCTTGACGAAGCCGTCCCGGATGCCCTGCATCTTCGCGCGGGGGTTGCGCAGCAGCGGCAGCTTGACGACCCGGGCGTCGATCTTGCCCGCGTCCACGTCGGCCTGGGTGTAGCCGACGGTGGCGATCTCCGGGTCGGTGAAGACGTTCGAGGAGACCGTCTTCAGGTTGAGCGGGGCCACCGCGTCGCCCAGGAAGTGGTACATCGCGATGCGGCCCTGCATGGCGGCCACCGAGGCGAGCGCGAAGACGCCGGTGACGTCACCGGCCGCGTACACGCCGGGGGCGGAGGTGCGGGAGACCTTGTCGGTCCAGATGTGACCGGAGTCCTTCAGCCGGACACCGGCCTCCTCCAGACCCATTCCGGCCGAGTTCGGGATGGCGCCGACGGCCATCAGGCAGTGCGTGCCGGAGATGACCCGGCCGTCCGACAGGGTGACCTCGACCCGGTCGCCGACCCGCTTGGCGGACTCCGCGCGGGAGCGGGCCATGACGTTCATGCCGCGGCGGCGGAAGACGTCCTCCAGGACGGCGGCGGCGTCGGGGTCCTCGCCCGGCAGCACGCGGTCGCGGGAGGAGACCAGGGTGACCCGGGAGCCGAGCGCCTGGTAGGCGCCGGCGAACTCGGCGCCGGTGACGCCGGAGCCGACCACGATGAGCTCCTCGGGGAGCTCCTTGAGGTCGTAGACCTGGGTCCAGTTCAGGATCCGCTCGCCGTCCGGCTTGGCGTCGGGCAGCTCGCGCGGGTGGCCGCCGGTGGCGATCAGGACCGCGTCGGCGGTGATCGTCTCCTCGCTGCCGTCGGCGGCGGTCACGACCACCTGGCGGGAGCCGTCCATGGCCTGCCGCCCGGACAGCCGCCCACGGCCGCGCAGCACCCGGGCGCCGGCCCGGGTGACGGAGGCGGTGATGTCGTGGGACTGGGCGAGCGCCAGGCGCTTCACCCGTCGGTTGACCTTGCCCAGGTCGACGCCGACCACCCGGGCGGCCTGCTCGACGTGCGGGGTGTCGTCCGCGACGATGATGCCCAGCTCCTCGTAGGAGGAGTCGAAGGTGGTCATCACCTCGGCCGTGGCGATCAGGGTCTTGGAGGGGACGCAGTCGGTCAGGACGGATGCGCCGCCGAGGCCGTCGCAGTCGACGACGGTCACCTCCGCGCCGAGTTGGGCGCCCACGAGGGCCGCCTCGTAGCCGCCGGGTCCGCCGCCGATGATCACGATCCGGGTCACTGGGATCTACGCCTCGCGCTCTCGTTCTGCCGGGGGGTCCCCCCGCTGGGATGCAGTGCGTACGCCATTGTCCCGCACGCTTCAAGTGCGTACCCCATTGTCCCGTACGCGCCGGGCGGCCACGCGCCGGGGGCGTACCGACGGGTCACCCGGCTCGCGGCGGTCCGGCGGGCGCCCCCGGTCCCGGGGGCCGCCGGGCCCCCTACCACGGACTTCGTCATCCACCCCGCCCCCTCCCGTACCCTCGATCCCATGTCGCTCTACGCCGCCTACGCCGGCAACCTCGACGCGCGGCTCATGACCCGCCGCGCACCGCACTCGCCGCTGCGCGGCACCGGCTGGCTGAACGGCTGGCGTCTGACCTTCGGCGGGGAGCAGATGGGCTGGGAGGGTGCGCTGGCCACGATCGTGGAGGCGCCGCGCTCCCAGGTCTTCGTCGCCCTGTACGACATCGCGCCCATGGACGAGGACTCGCTGGACCGCTGGGAGGGCGTCGGGCTCGACATCTACCGGCGGATGCGGGTGCGGGTGCACACCCTGGACGGCGAGGAGCCGGCCTGGGTGTACGTGCTCAACGCGTACGAGGGCGGGCTGCCCTCCGCCCGCTACCTGGGCGAGGTCGCGGACGCGGCGGAGTCGGCCGGAGCGCCGCACGACTACGTGATGGAGCTGCGCAAGCGCCCGTGCTGAGGCCGGGCGCCGGGGCCGGCCGGCCGGGACCTCGGTTCCGGCCTTCGCGGCGGCCGCCGTCGCGATGTCCGTCGCGATGTCCGTCGCGATCTTCGTCGGAAACGACAAGACAACGATCGCAGCTCCGTCCGCAACGTCATCTACGCGCGTAGGGATTCTCCGGCTAGGCTGCTGCGCGTATCAAATCCGTCCGGGGCTCCCCTCGGACCCCCCTCCCCGAGGCGAGAGAGTCAGTGAACGCAACTGCCACCCCGTACGAGGCCGCCGAGGCCGCTGCCACGCGCCTTCGCGAGCTGACCGGAGTCGAGAACCACGACGTCGCCCTGGTCATGGGCTCCGGCTGGGCACCGGCCGTCGACGCCCTGGGCGCCCCCGAGGCCGAGTTCCCGGTCACCGAGCTGCCCGGCTTCCCGCCGCCGGCCGTCGAGGGCCACGGCGGCAAGGTCCGCTCGTACAAGATCGGCGAGAAGCGCGCCCTGGTCTTCCTCGGCCGCACCCACTTCTACGAGGGCCGGGGCGTCGCCTCCGTCGCCCACGGTGTCCGCACCGCCGTCGCCGCCGGCTGCAAGACGGTCATCCTCACCAACGGCTGCGGCGGCCTGCGCGAGGGCATGCGCCCCGGCCAGCCGGTGCTGATCAGCGACCACCTGAACCTGACGGCCGCCTCCCCGATCGTCGGCGCCAACTTCGTCGACCTCACCGACCTGTACTCGCCGCGCCTGCGCGCGCTGTGCAAGGAGGTCGACGAGACGCTGGAGGAGGGCGTCTACGTCCAGTTCCCCGGCCCGCACTACGAGACCCCGGCCGAGATCAACATGGTCCGCGTCATGGGCGGCGACCTGGTCGGCATGTCCACCGTCCTGGAGGCCATCGCGGCCCGCGAGGCCGGCGCCGAGGTCCTGGGCATCTCCCTCGTCACCAACCTGGCCGCGGGCCTGTCGGGCGAGCCGCTGAACCACGAGGAGGTCCTCCAGGCGGGCCGCGACTCGGCCGCCCGCATGGGCGAGCTGCTCACGCGGGTCCTGGACCGGATCTGATTCCTCCCCCCGTTCGGGAAGGGGCGGCGCGGGGAAGGAAACCGCCCGCCCCTCCGCACCGCCGCACTCCCCGAAAGGCACACCACCGTGACGACGCAGGACGACCTCCTCGCCCGGGCCCAGGCGTGGCTCGCCGAGGACCCCGACCCGGAGACCCGCGAGGAACTCGGCGCGCTCCTGGACCGCGGTGCCGTCGACGAGCTCGCCGAGCGCTTCGCCGGCACGCTGCAGTTCGGCACCGCCGGCCTCCGCGGCGAGCTGGGCGCCGGCCCGATGCGGATGAACCGCGCCGTGGTCATCCGCGCCGCCGCCGGCCTCGCCGCGTACCTCAAGGCCAAGGGGCAGAGCGGCGGCCTGGTCGTCATCGGCTACGACGCCCGCTACAAGTCGGCCGACTTCGCCCGCGACACCGCCGCCGTGATGACCGGCGCCGGGCTGCGCGCCGCGCTCCTGCCGCGCCCGCTGCCGACGCCCGTCCTCGCGTACGCGATAAGGCATCTGGGCGCCGTCGCGGGTGTCGAGGTGACCGCGAGCCACAACCCGCCGCGCGACAACGGCTACAAGGTGTACCTGGGCGACGGCTCGCAGATCACGCCGCCCGCCGACGTGGAGATCGCCGCCGAGATCGACGCGGTGCGCGCGCTGGCCGACGTGCCCCGCCCGGAGGACGGCTGGGAGACCCTCGGCGACGAGGTCCTGGAGGCGTACCTGGCGCGAACCGACGCCGTGCTGACCCCCGGCTCCCCCCGCACCGTGCGGACCGTCTACACGGCCATGCACGGCGTCGGCAAGGACGTCCTGACGGCGGCCTTCGGCCGGCACGGCTTCCCGCCGCCGGCGCTGGTCGCCGAGCAGGCGGAGCCGGACCCGGCGTTCCCGACGGTCGCGTTCCCGAACCCGGAGGAGCCGGGTGCCATGGACCTCGCCTTCGAGGCGGCCCGGGCCGTGGACCCCGACATCGTGATCGCCAACGACCCGGACGCCGACCGCTGCGCGGTGGCCGTGCCGGACGCGTCCGTCGAGGGCGGCTGGCGGATGCTGCGCGGCGACGAGGTCGGCGCGCTGCTCGCGGCCCACCTGGTGCACAAGGGCGCCCGGGGCGTGTTCGCCGAGTCGATCGTGTCCTCCTCGCTGCTCGGCCGGATCGCCGAGGCGGCGGGCGTCGGCTACGAGGAGACGCTGACCGGCTTCAAGTGGATCGCCCGCGTCGAGGGCCTGCGGTACGGCTACGAGGAGGCGCTGGGCTACTGCGTCGACCCGGAGGGCGTGCGCGACAAGGACGGCATCACGGCGGCGCTGCTCGTCGCCGAGCTGGCCTCGGTGCTCAAGGAGCAGGACCGCACCCTGAGCGACCTGCTGGACGACCTCGCGGTGGCCCACGGGCTGCACGCCACGGACCAGCTGTCGGTGCGCGTGGAGGACCTGAGCGTCATCGCCGACGCCATGGCGGCGCTGCGCGCGAAGCCGCCGGTGCGCCTCGCGGGCCTGACGGTCGTCTCGGCCGAGGACCTGACGAAGGGCACGGAGTCGCTGCCGCCGACCGACGGCCTGCGCTACCACCTGGAGGGCGACTACAAGGCCCGGGTGATCGTCCGCCCGTCCGGCACCGAGCCGAAGATCAAGTGCTACCTGGAGGTCGTGGTCCCGGTCGCCGACGCGAGCGAGCTGGCGACGGCCCGCGCGACCGGCGCCGACGTGCTGGCCGCGATCAAGAAGGACCTGGCGGAGGCCGCCGGCCTGTAGCGGCGGCCATGGCCGAGGGAGGGCCCGTACGGAATCGTTTCCGTACGGGCCCTCCGGCGTTCCCCGGGGGCTCCCGACGACTCCCCTTCCGGGTGAACCGGGTACGGCAGGTGACCTAAGGCGCGCCCCGCGTCCGGGCGGCCGGGGCGGGGCCGGAGCAAGGGTGACCCGGTGTCCCCCGTGCCGTCCCAGCTGATCCCCCGCCGCACCGTCCCCGCCGCGCGCGGCCCCGCTCCCGCGCCGCCGGACCGGCGGCTGCTCCGCCTGCTGCGGCACGCGGCCCGGCGCGCGGCACCGGCGCTGCTCGGCTATCTGGCGGTACGGCTGCTCGGCCTGCTGGTGCTGGCCCGCTGGGCGCACCTCAAGGGCCACGGGGTGTGGCCGACGCTGGCGGCCTCCTGGGACTCCACCTGGTACCTGGGGATCGCCGACCACGGCTACGACGACGAGCTCGGCACCCGCACCAACCACAACAACCTGGCGTTCTTCCCGCTGTTCCCGCTGCTGGTCAAGGCCTTCGCGGCGGTCACCCCGGGCTCGCGGGCCTCCGTCGGCCTGGTGCTCGCGTGGGCGTGCTCGCTGGTCGCCGCCTGGGGGGTCTTCGCCGTCGGGGACCGGCTGCACGGGCGCCGCACGGGCGCGGTCCTGGCGGTGCTGTGGGGGGCGCTGCCGGTCGCGGTGGTGCAGTGGATGGGCTACACCGAATCGCTGTTCACGGCGCTCGCCGCGTGGGCGCTGTACGCGGTCCTGGGCGGCCGCTGGGCGTGGGCGGCGGGCCTCGCGGTGGCGGCGGGGCTGACCCGGCCGACCGGGGTGGCGGTCGCGGCGGCGGTGGCGGCCGGCGCGCTGCTCGCCGTCCGGCACGGCGAGCGCCGGGCCCTCGGGGCCGCCCTCGCGGCCCCGCTGGGGTGGCTCGGCTACGTCGGGTGGGTCGGGGTGCGGCTGGGCCGCTGGGACGGCTACTTCGCGGTGCAGCGGCTGTGGACCAACGAGTGGGACGGCGGCGCGGACACCCTGCGGCAGCTGCGCGGCCTGCTGGTCTACGCCCGCCATCCGCAGCTCTTCCTGGTGGTGGTCTCGCTGGTCCTGGTGGTGTCGGCGGGCCTGTTCCTGCTCTGTGTGGCGGACCGGCAGCCGCTGCCGCTGCTGGTGTTCACGGGGGTGCTGCTGCTGGTCGTCCTGGGGAGCGGCGGTGTCTACTTCCCGCGCGCCCGCTTCCTTCTGCCGGGCTTCCCGCTGCTCCTGCCGGTGGCCCTGGCGCTGGCCCGGGCGCGCCGCCCGGCGGCCGTCCTGGTGCTGGCCGGGGCGGCGCTGTCCTCGGCGTGGCTGGGGGGCTACATGCTGCTGGTGTGGCCGGGGCCGCCGTGAGAGACCCCTGTGGGCCCCTGCCGGTCCGCGGATGCCTCTGTCACAGAACTGTGACGAACAGGGACGAGCTTGTGACGATCGATTCGGGGTTCGAACAGAGGAGGAGGTTTTAACCTCGGGAGGTTGACACGTGAACCACTAGTGACTCTGAGGGGGGACACGTTGCGTGACACACGATCGGGCGGGACTCTGAAGGCCGCCCGCGGCAGACGCATGACCGCGACCGCGGTCGCCATGACGGCGGCCCTCGCCTCGCTCGCACCGCTCGCCGGGGGGACGGCGGTCGCGGCGGAGGCACCCACGGCACAGGCACAGGCCCAGGCACCGCTGACGATCGCGCCCGAGCACTTCCCGAGTCCGGGCAAGCTGCAATTCGCCGGGGCGACCGGCTTCCTGCACGAGGACTCCCGCGGCTTCTCCTGGGTGCCGTACGCGGGCGGGAAGACCACCCGGTTCGCCCCCGACCGCTCGTACGCGCTGTACGGCGGCGGCGGTGACGTCATCGCGCGCCAGTACCACGGCAGGGTCGTCCTCCAGGACGGGCCCACCGGCCCCGAGCGGACGGTGACGATCCCGCAGCGGCAGTACTTCGCGAGCGTCCAGGGCGGCAAGGTCATCACCAACGGCGAGGACAAGGTCGTCCACATCCTGTCGGTCGAGAACGGCGTCCAGAAGGACGTGAAGGTGCTCTCCCCGGCCGGATCGGCCTGGATCTCCACGATTTCACGGCACTCCGGCCGGCAGGGCGACGGGCAGGGCTTCTTCGTCGCCTACTCGCTGAACGGCAAGACGCTCCTCGGCTGGGTCGCCTTCGCCGATCCGGTCGTCAAGCCCACCGCGATCCCGTTCGACATCGCCGACTACGCCCCCGACGTCTCCGGGACCCGCGCCTTCAGCTGGGACCGGAGGACCAAGCAGCTCAAGGTCTGGGACCTGACCGGCGACCTCACCCGGCCCACGGCGGAGATCCCGGTGTCCGAGGGGCACCCGGTGGCGCTGGTGGGCCAGGACGTCCTGGTGGTGACGAAGGTCGGGCAGGGCGACGTCCCGTACGTGCTGTACCCGCTGGCGGGCGGGGCGCCCCGGCCGGCCTTCGACGCGGCCGACGTCGTCCCCACCGCCGACGGCGGCGTCCTCGCCACGGCCACGGGCGCGGACGGGCAGCCCGCCGTCCACAAGGTCACCGTCCCCGGGCCCGGCTCGGCGCCGGTCCTCACCAAGCTCTACGACACCCCGGACACGGTCGCCCAGACCCGGCGGCTCGCCGTCGCCCAGGGCGAGCTGCACGCGGCGGAGCACCAGGGCCTGGACGACATGTACGGCCGGGTGACCAGCCGGAAGGTCACCGTCGCCGGCGAGCTCTCCGCGGGCCCGAAGACCGACCGGGGGTACGAGCACGAGACCGCCATCCCCGGCAGCTGCCTCCCGGGGTGCGTGCCCGTGAAGCCCACCGGCGACGGGCGGCTGGTCTTCCAGGCGTACCCGGGCAGCCTGTACGTGGTCAACCCGGGCGGCGGCCTGGACGACCGCAACTGGACCGGTGCCGAGCCCGAGAAGTACGGCGAGGACTTCCTGCTCTCGGGCCGCTACGTGTCGTACATCGCGCGCGTCAGCTCGGGCCGGGCCGTCACCCGCGAGGTCCTCGACCTCGACAGCCGCACGGTCGTGTTCCGCCGCGACCTCGGCGCCCGGCAGACCTCGCTCGACGGCGGCACCCTGTGGACCGAATCCACCGCCACCGGCACCGTCGACGCGGTCGACGTCCGCACGGGCACGACGAGGCGCACGGTGAAGCTGGCCGGCTGCGACCTCACCGGGCTCCAGGTCGTGGGCTCCTTCGCGTACTGGAAGTGCACGTCGAGCACGGGCGTGAAGAACCTCGACACCCTCGCGAACGTCTCCCTGCCCGCGCACACCAACGCGCTGCTCGGCGACGGCTACCTCGCCCACGAGAAGGGCGGCACGGTCTCCGTCACCCCGCTGCGCGGCGGCGGCGCGACCCGTGCGGTGGGGCCCGTGGCCGACTCCCGGCCGGACTACGGCTGGACGGTCGACCGCTTCGGCGGCCACGTGAGCCTCGTGGACGCGGACCAGAACATCCACGTCGTGCCCACCGGTGTCCCCGCCTCGCCGCTGCGTCTCCTCGACGCCGAGGAAAAGAAGATCCTCGACCGCAAGGCGGCGAAGCCGGCGTGGGCCGCGAAGTGGTGGCTGAACAAGCCCGCCGCCTCCTGGCGGATGGACGTCCGCGACAGCGCGGGCACCGTCGTGCGCACCCTTGAGGGCGGCGAGGCCCGCGGCCTGGTGAAGCCCGACTGGGACGGGAAGGACGCGGCCGGGAACGCACTGCCGGACGGGCTGTACGACTGGACCCTGACGGCCGCCCCGGCGGACGGCGTGGGCCCCGCGCTCACCCGGACCGGCGACGTGGCGCTGGTGCGCGGGCAGTCCACGCTGGCCACCGGGCGGTACGAGCCGGTGACGCCGACGCGCGTGATGGACACTCGCTCCGGCGTCGGTGTCGCCAAGGCGAAGATCGGCGCCGGCAAGACGGTCACCCTGACGGTCGCGGGCCGGGGCGGGGTGCCCGCGAAGGGCGTCTCGGCCGTGGTCCTGAACGTGACGGCGACCCATGCGACGGCGTCGACGTTCGTGTCGGCGTACCCGTACGGGACGACCCGCACCAGCGCGTCGAACCTCAACGTGGTCGCCGGCCGGACCGTCCCGAACCTCGTCGTGGTCCCGGTCAGGGACGGCAAGGTCACCTTCTACAACCGCAACGGCAGCGTCGACCTCATCGCCGACGTCGCCGGGTACTACTCGCTGTCGGGCAAGGGCTCGCTGTACGAGCCGGTGACGCCGAACCGGCTGATGGACACGCGCTCCGGCATCGGCGTGCCGAAGGCCAAGCTCGGCGCCGACAGGACGGTCTCCCTGACGGTCGCGGGCCAGGGCGGCGTCCCCGCCACGGGCGTCACGGCCGTCGTCCTCAACGTCACGGCCACGAACCCGACGGCGTCGACGTTCGTCTCGGCCTACCCGTACGGGACGACCCGCACCAGCGCGTCGAACCTCAACGTGGTCGCGGGCCAGACGGTCCCGAACCTCGTCGTGGTCCCGGTCAGGGACGGCAAGGTCACCTTCTACAACCGCAACGGCAGCGTCGACCTCATCGCCGACGTCGCCGGGTACTACACCAGCGGCACCACGGGCTCCCTCTACGAGCCGGTGACCCCGGCCCGCCTGATGGACACCCGTAACGGCACCGGCGTCACCAAGGCGAAGGTCGGCGCGGGCCAGACGGTCACCCTGACCGTCGCGGACAGGGGCGGCGTCCCGGCCGAGGGCGTCACCGCCGTGGTCCTCAACGTGACCGCGACGAACCCGACGGCGGCGACCTTCGTCTCCGTCTACCCGTACGGCACCACCCGCACCAGCGCCTCCAACCTCAACGTCGTCGCGGGCCAGACGATCCCCAACCTGGTCGTCGTCCCCGTCAAGGACGGCAAGGTCACCTTCTACAACCGCAACGGCAGCGTCGACCTCATCGCCGACGTCGCCGGGTACTACGGCCCCTGACCGACGGGGCCGCGGGAGAACCCCGAGGGCCGGTCGCTCGCCACACGGCGCGCGACCGGCCCTCGGTCGTTCGAACCTGAACCACTGTTACTGTCGGGGCAGTTGCGGCAGGTGGGGGTGCGGACCGGGGGGGTCCACCAGCGGAACGCCACCACCTCCCACACACGTACTCATACGGGGAGGGACCCTTCTTTGCGACAGATACGAACGCGCCGCCGTGCGCGTCTGACGGCGGCCGCCGTCGCGCTCACGGCGGCGCTGGCCACGGTGTCGCCACTCGGCGCGGGCACGGCGGTCGCGGCACCGTCGGCCCCGGCGGAACTGGTGATCCCGTCCGAGCGCAACGCGACACCGGACGCCGGACGTCTGCAACTGGCCGGTGCCACCGGCTTCCTCAGGGGTGACGGCGGGACGGGGCTCAAGTGGGTCCCGTACAACGGCGGAACGGTCGGCTCGTACAAGATCTCCGACGGGGAGCGGCTCTTCGGCACCGGACGCGACCTGATCGCCCGGCTGAGCGCCGCGCGGGACAGGGTCGACTTCACCGACCCCTACGGCGGGACCACGGCGACCGTCGCCATCCCCGCGGGCCACAGGTTCGCGGCGGTCTCGGGGACCGAGGTCATCACCGAGGAGTACGAGGACGGCGCGGTCGTCGCCGTACACGCCCTGACCGTCGTGGACGGGGTGGCCAAGGACCGTACGGTCTGGGGATTCCGGCCCGGCACCACCGACATCTCGGTGGCGGGCGGGGACAACCCGAAGGGCTTCTTCGTCTCCTACACGCTCGACGGACAGAAGCGGACGGCCTGGGTGCGGACCGCGTCGCTCGGCATGTGGGCGCCGGAGAACGCGCGGAGCGTGAGCGCGGCGGGCGACTACCTCTTCGTCGTCACCCAGGAGCAGCGGCTCCAGATCTGGAGCGCCGACCTCTTCGGGGGCCAGACCCCCTTCCACGAGATGGACTGGCCTGAGGGCCTGGAGCCGGTCGGCATGGTCGGCAGCAACGTGATCACCCGTTCGGCCGACGGGCCCGACGGGGCCACGCTGACGGCGTACCACGTCAGCGGAGGGCTGGGACGCGTCGTCCTCTCCCAGGTGCGCGGTGACCTCCGGCTCACCCCGGACGGGCGCCTGCTGGCCGTCAAGTTCGGCGCCGAGAACATCCGCACCGTCCAGGCACTGCGGAACGACATCAACGGCGGCGCGCTCCGCGTCGACACGGTCCACCAGATCCCGCTCGTCCCCACCGCCCGCCAGCGCATCGCGGTCGCCCAGGGCGAGGTGAGCACCGTGGACCGGATCCCGTGGGAGGCACCCCGCCTGCGGAGCACCCGGCTCACCCTCGGCGACCCGGTCCTGGCCGACCAGGCGCAGGACCGGGGCACCGGCCCCGACTTCGGACGCCAGTGCGCGGACGAGCCCGACTGCCCCGTGCTCGTGCCGACGGGCGACGGACGGGTCGTCTACCGGAACTCCCGCCAGGCCCTGGTCCTCCTCGACGCCGGCAAGCAGCTGCCCGGCACCACCGTCGTCGACGGGGGCGTCGTCGGCGACGTCGAGGCCTCGGGCCGGTACGTCTCCTTCCGCTCCCTCGACGGCACGCAGAAGGTCCTGGACCTCGACGCCCGCACGGTCGTCTTCGACCGCGGCGGCCTCGCCGGACGGGCGACCGCGCTGGACGGCGGCACCCTCTGGTCGGAGAGCACGACCGCCGGCACCGTCGACGCCCTCGACGTCCGCACCGGCGCGGTCCTGCGCTCGGAGAAGGTCGCCGACTGCTCCCTGACGGACCTTCAGGTACGGGGCGGCTCCGCGTACTGGAAGTGCGACACCGCCTCCGGCGTCACCGACCTGAACACGAAGACCACCCGCACCCTGCCCGGCCATGACGCCGCGCTCCTCGGGGACGGCTACGTGGCCCACGCCGCCAAGGACGGCACCCTGTCGCTGACCCCGCTCCGGGGCGGCGACACGGCGACCCGGACCGTCGGCCGGCCGGCCGACATCCGGCCCGGCTTCGGCTGGGCGGTGGACCGCTTCGGCGGCCATCTGGCCTGGGTCGACGAGCTCCAGCGCACCCACGTGACGCCGAGCGGCGTCTCGACGGCGGACTTCTCCGTCCTCGACTCCGAGCGGCCCACCGCCCTCCTGGACCGCAAGGCGGCCACGCCTCAGAAGTGGTCGGGGAAGTGGTGGTTCTCCAACCCGCTGCGCCGCTGGAGCATCACGTTCGTGAGCGACTCGGGCGCCCACCAGCGCACCCTGCAGGGGTGGAGCCAGGTCCGGGGCGCGCTCGAGGTGAACTGGGACGGCACGGACTCGGCCGGGCAGCCGATGGCCGACGGCCTGTACCGCTGGACCCTGACCGCCGAGCCCGAGGTCGAGTTCGGCATGGCGACTTACACGTACGGGGAGGTGGCGCTGACCCGCCTGACCTCGCTCGCCTCGGGCCGCTACCAGCCCGTGGCTCCGGCCCGGGTGATGGACACCCGCTCCGGCATCGGCGTGCCCAAGGCGAAGGTCGGCCCGGGCGGGACGGTCACGCTCCAGGTCGCCGGACGCGGCGGGGTCCCCGAGTCGAGCGCCGTCTCGGCCGTGGTCCTGAACGTCACCGCGACGAACCCGACGGCGGCGACCTTCGTCTCCGTCTACCCGTACGGCACCACCCGCACCAGCGCCTCCAACCTCAACGTGGTCGCGGGGCAGACCGTCCCGAACCTCGTCGTCGTCCCCGTCAAGGACGGCAAGGTCACCTTCTACAACCGCGGCGGCAGCATCGACCTCCTCGCCGACGTCGCCGGGTACTACTGGCCGGCGTCGACGGGCTCGCTGTACGAGCCGGTGACGCCGACGCGTCTCATGGACACCCGCTCCGGCACCGGCGTCCCCAAGGCCAGGCTCGGCGCCGACCAGACCGTCTCGCTGACGGTCGCGGGCAAGGGCGGGGTCCCGGCCACGGGCGTCACCGCCGTCGTCCTCAACGTCACCGCGACGAACCCGACGGCGACGACGTTCGTCTCCGTCTACCCGTACGGCACCACCCGCACCAGCGCCTCCAACCTCAACGTGGTCGCCGGACAGACCGTCCCGAACCTCGTCGTCGTCCCCGTCAAGGACGGCAAGGTCACCTTCTACAACCGCGGCGGCTCGCTCGACCTGCTCGCGGACGTCGCCGGGTACTTCACCGACGGGAGCTCCGGTTCGCTGTACGAGCCGGTGACGCCCACCCGCCTGATGGACACCCGCTCCGGCACCGGCGTCCCCAAGGCCAAGCTCGGCGCCGACCAGACCGTCTCGCTGACGGTCGCGGGCAAGGGCGGGGTCCCGGCCACGGGCGTCACCGCCGTCGTCCTCAACGTCACCGCCACGAACCCCACGACGGCGACGTTCGTCTCCGTCTACCCGTACGGCACCACCCGCACCAGCGCCTCCAACCTCAACGTGGTCGCCGGACAGACCGTCCCGAACCTCGTCGTCGTCCCCGTCAAGGACGGCAAGGTCACCTTCTACAACCGCGGCGGCAGCATCGACCTCCTCGCCGACGTCGCCGGGTACTACAGCCCCTGAGCCACGCACGGGGTAAAGCCCGAGGGCCGGGTGCGCACCGCGTGGTGCGCGCCCGGCCCTCGGCCGTTCAGGGGTCGGCTCAGCCGGTCACGGAGAGCACGACGAGCAGCACGAGGCCGGCCGCGGCGGGCGCGAGGATCTCGTACGCCCAGCGGATCTGCGGCGCGCCCTGTGCCTCGGGGCGCCCGCCGAGGCGCTCGGCCAGCTCGCGCAGGTCGGCGACGGTCTGGTCGGTGGGGGCGACCCGGGCCTTGGTGTCGGTGACGTCGGCGGTGACCGAGGAGCGGCCGTGCGGGTCGTCCTGGGAGGCGCGGGCGGCGTTGCGGGCCGCGCGCTTGCGCTGGCGCAGCGAGACGGGGATCGCCCACAGCTGGTACTTGTCGCCGTCCTGGGTGAAGACCTCGCTGGAGTAGCCGGCCCGCAGGTCGGCGACCGAACCCCAGGGCAGCACGATGGTGCGGAAGGGGTTGCGGATCCGCAGCCGCTCGTCGTTGGCGAAGACCGCCGGCCGGATCGTGAAGGCGACGATCAGCGGGACCACGAGGACCAGCCCGGCGAGCGTGATCCACGGGACCCGGCCCTCGCCCCGGAACAGCGAGTCGCCGCCGAGGAGCGCGGCGAGGACGAGCAGGATGACCCCGCCCGCGATGCCCAGGGAGGACCGGAAGACGCGGTCGGCGTGGGCGGGCTCGGAGGGCTGCTGGGAGGGCGGCTCGGGGGTCGTCATGGGGCCGATTCTGCCTCAGCGCTCCCCGTTCGGCTCACGCGGCTCGGGTGAGCAGATCGGCGTACACGACGATGTTGTCGGGGCGGTGGCCGTCGACCAGCTCGCCGCCGCAGGTGATCAGCCGCAGTTCGGGCCGCCGGGTGTCCCCGTACACCTTCCGGGTCGGGAAGGCCTTCTTGTCGACCTGCTCCAGCTCGCGCACCCGGAAGACGGCGTCGGTGCCGTCGGCGCGGGTGACGGTGATGCGGTCGCCGACGCGGATCCTCGCCACGTCCTTGAGCACGGCGGGGCCCTCGGCGGTGTCGTAGTGGCCGATGAGGACGGCGGGGCCGGTCTCACCGGGCGTCACGCCCTTGTCGTACCAGCCGATCCGGCCGGCCTGGGCGACCGAGGGCACCTGGACGGTGCCGTCCGGGTTGAGGCCGAGGTCCAGCAGCGGCCGGGCGTCGACGCCGGCGGAGGGCACCCGCACGCGGACCGGCTTCGAGCGCGGCATCGGCGCGGTGGCGAGCTGCGCGGCCGGAGCGGGGGCCGCGGTCGCCGTGACCCGCGGGGCCGGGACGCCGGGCCCCTTCGGCGCCTCGGCGGCGGGCGCCGCGCAGCCCGCGAGCGCGACGGCGGCCACGGCGAGGGTGAGCAGGAGGGGGCGGCGGCGGTTCATGGGCGTGCTCCGGGACAGGGGTCCGGCGGGCCGCCGAGGAGGAGGGGCGGCCCGCCGTAGGGGTGTGGGTGTGACGTGTGGGGTGTGAGGTGCGCGGAGGGCGTCAGCCGCGGGCGGCGGCGCGACGGCGCAGGGTGGCGAGGCCGAGCCCGGCGACGACCAGGGCGGCGCCGGCGCCGGCGGCCGTCAGCGCGGTGTCGTTGCCCTGCTCGACGGTGCCGGTCTCGGCCCCGGCGGCGACCCCGCCCTTGGGCACGACGGTGGTCTGGCCGCCCTGGGTGCCGGTTCCGGTGCCCGTGCCGGTGGCGGGCGCGGGGGTGGCCGTGGAGGCGGGCTTCCTGCCGCAGTCCTTCGGCAGCTTCGGGAAGTCGTTCCACTGGTACGGCGCGGTGTCGCCGCCGTTGGTGTGCTGTCCGAAGCGAGCGGTGGAGGTGCGCGGCCGGTCGATCTTCATGCCGAGCCCGGTCGGGCCGGGGTGGGCGCGGTCGACCGACTGGAGGACCTTGCCCTTCGCGTCCTTGAGGACGGCCTTCGGGCCCTTCTCCAGGTCGTTGGTGAGAACGACGGTCCAGCCGCCGCCGTAGCCCGACTCGATGACCTCGGTGACGGTGCACGGGCCGAGGGAGGTCGGGCCGCTGAGGACCTTCGCCGGGGGCGCGGGCTTCGGGGCCGGGGTCGGGGTCGGGGTCGGCTTGGGCGTGACGATGCCGGGGCCCAGGTACTCGGGGGTGGCCTGCTTCGCCCCGCCCGCGATGTAGGCGGAGAGACCGCCGTCGGCCTCCATGACGACCACGGCGCTCTTGGCCATGTAGAAGACCCTGCGGATCTCGCCCGGCGTCACGTACGTGTAGCCGAGCCCCTTGCCGCGGTCGATCAGCTGGATGCCCGTCCTCGTGTCCTGCCGGTCCAGCTGCACAAGCGTGCCGTCGGCGAGGCGGTAGGTGCCGGAGCGGGTGGGCTGGGCGTAGTTGCCCTGCCACGAGAAGATGCGGCCGTCCTCGGTGAGGACCATGAACCGCCCGTTGTCATTGCCCGCCGCGGGCCGCCCGTTGGCCTCGATCGCGCCGATCGACTCGCCGCGCACGAAGCCCTCGGCGCGGAACCACGCCTTGCCCAGCTTGTAGACCTTCACGACGGTGCCGTCGGCGAGGGTCTCGGTCCTGACGAGCGTGCCGGTGCTCTCCGCGGTGGCCGCCGGCCCGTCCGCCGCGAAGGCGGTTGCGGTGGCGACGACCGGCGTGAGTGCCAGGCCCGTGAGGAGGGCGGTGGCGACGGCGGTGCGGAGGGCGGTGCGCATCACGACTCCCGTGAAGTCAGAAAGGTCGGGTGTGGAAGAGCCGCATGCCGCTGACGTCTCGTTCGGTGGAGGCCGGTGAGTTCTGGCTGGCTGCGGAGGAAACGTTATGGATCTTGGGTTCTGGACGCGTCCGCTCCGTGTCACGGGCATGTGACAGAGCTCACCGGCCCCGCCTCCTCCCGCACCCACCTGCGCTTTCGCACGCTCGTCCGAGCGGCCCCCTGTACAGGCCGCTACGCGCGTAGATATGCTCGACTGGTGACCATGCCCACCACTGCAACCGCAGCACACGCTTTCGCCGACGTGACCGCGTCCGACAGCACGCTGCGCCGCTTCCTCCACGGGCTGCCCGGCGTCGACGCCGTCGGCCTGGAGGCGCGCGCCGCGTCCCTCGGTACCCGCTCGATCAAGACCACGGCCAAGGCATACGCCATCGACCTGGCCATCTCCATGATCGACCTGACGACGCTCGAAGGCGCGGACACCCCGGGCAAGGTCCGGGCGCTCGCCGCCAAGGCCGTCAACCCCGATCCGACCGACCGCACCACGCCGACCACCGCGGCCGTCTGCGTCTACCCCGACATGGTGGCCACCGCCAAGGCCGCCGTGAAGGGCTCCGACGTCAAGGTCGCCTCGGTCGCCACCGCCTTCCCGGCCGGGCGCGCCGCGCTGCCGGTGAAGCTGGCCGACACCGCCGACGCGATCGCCGCCGGCGCCGACGAGATCGACATGGTCATCGACCGTGGCGCCTTCCTCGCCGGCCGCTACCTGGAGGTGTTCGAGCAGATCGCCGCCGTCAAGGCCGAGTGCGGCGACCGCGCGCGCCTCAAGGTGATCTTCGAGACGGGCGAGCTGTCCACGTACGACAACATCCGCCGCGCCTCCTGGCTCGGCATGATGGCCGGCGCGGACTTCATCAAGACCTCGACCGGCAAGGTCGCGGTCAACGCCACCCCCGCCAACACCCTCCTGATGCTGGAGGCCGTGCGCGACTTCCGCGCCCAGACCGGCGTCCAGATCGGCGTGAAGCCCGCGGGCGGCATCCGCAACACCAAGGAAGCCGTCAAGTTCCTGGTCCTGGTCAACGAGACCGTCGGCGAGGACTGGCTGGATAACCACTGGTTCCGCTTCGGTGCCTCCAGCCTGCTCAACGACCTGCTGATGCAGCGTCAGAAGCTGGCGACCGGCCGTTACTCCGGCCCCGATTACGTGACGGTGGACTGATCAACATGGCATCTGCATTCGAGTACGCGCCGGCGCCCGAGTCCCGGTCCGTCGTCGACATCGCGCCCTCCTACGGGCTGTTCATCGACGGCGAGTTCGTCGACGCGGCCGACGGCAAGGTCTTCAAGACCGTCTCCCCGTCCACCGAGGAGGTCCTGTCCGAGATCGCCCAGGCGGGCGCCGAGGACGTGGACCGCGCGGTCAAGGCCGCCCGGAAGGCCTTCGAGAAGTGGTCGGCGCTGCCCGGCTCCGAGCGCGCCAAGTACCTCTTCCGGATCGCCCGGATCATCCAGGAGCGCAGCCGCGAGCTGGCCGTCCTGGAGACCCTGGACAACGGCAAGCCGATCAAGGAGACCCGCGACGCGGACCTCCCGCTGGTCGCCGCGCACTTCTTCTACTACGCGGGCTGGGCCGACAAGCTGGACCACGCGGGCTACGGCGCGGACCCGCGCCCGCTGGGCGTGGCCGGCCAGGTCATCCCGTGGAACTTCCCGCTGCTCATGCTGGCGTGGAAGATCGCCCCGGCCCTCGCGACCGGCAACACGGTCGTCCTGAAGCCGGCCGAGACGACCCCGCTCTCCGCGCTGTTCTTCGCGGACATCTGCCGCCAGGCCGGCCTGCCCAAGGGCGTCGTCAACATCCTTCCCGGTTACGGCGACACGGGCGCGGCCCTGGTCGAGCACCCGGACGTGAACAAGGTCGCCTTCACCGGCTCGACCGCGGTCGGCCGGGCCATCGCCAAGTCGGTGGCCGGCACCGACAAGAAGCTCACCCTGGAGCTGGGCGGCAAGGGCGCCAACATCGTCTTCGACGACGCCCCGATCGACCAGGCCGTCGAGGGCATCGTCAACGGCATCTTCTTCAACCAGGGCCAGGTCTGCTGCGCGGGCTCCCGCCTGCTGGTCCAGGAGTCGATCCACGACGAGCTGCTGGACTCCCTCAAGCGCCGCCTCGGCACCCTGCGGCTGGGCGACCCGCTCGACAAGAACACCGACATCGGCGCGATCAACTCCGAGGAGCAGCTGGCCCGGATCACCTCGCTCGTCGAGCAGGGCGTGGCGGAGGGCGCCGAGCGCTGGTCGGCCGCCTGCGAGATCCCCTCGGCCGGCTACTGGTTCGCCCCGACGCTCTTCACCGGCGTCACCCAGGCGCACACCGTGGCCCGCGACGAGATCTTCGGCCCGGTCCTGTCGGTGCTCACCTTCCGTACGCCCGACGAGGCCGTCGCCAAGGCCAACAACAGCCAGTACGGCCTGTCGGCGGGCATCTGGACGGAGAAGGGCTCGCGGATCCTCGCCGTCGCCAACAAGCTCCGGGCCGGGGTCGTCTGGGCCAACACGTTCAACAAGTTCGACCCGACCTCGCCCTTCGGCGGCTACAAGGAGTCGGGCTTCGGCCGCGAGGGCGGCCGCCACGGTCTGGAGGCCTACCTCGATGTCTGACGCGACCCGTCTTGGCGTCTTCAAGACCTACAAGCTGTACGTGGGCGGGAAGTTCCCGCGTTCCGAGAGCGGCCGGGTGTACGAGGTGACCGACTCCAAGGGCAACTGGCTGGCCAACGCGCCCCTCTCGTCCCGCAAGGACGCCCGTGACGCGGTCGTCGCCGCGCGCAAGGCCTTCGGCGGCTGGGCGGGCGCGACCGCCTACAACCGCGGTCAGATCCTCTACCGCGTCGCCGAGATGCTGGAGGGCCGCCGCGACCAGTTCGTGCGCGAGGTCGGCGAGGCCGAGGGCCTGTCCAAGTCGAAGGCCGCCGCCGTCGTGGACGCCGCCGTCGACCGCTGGGTCTGGTACGCGGGCTGGACCGACAAGATCGCCCAGGTCGTCGGCGGGGCCAACCCGGTGGCGGGCCCGTACTTCAACCTGTCGACCCCGGAGCCCACCGGTGTCGTCACCGTGATCGCCCCGCAGGACTCGTCCTTCCTGGGCCTGGTCTCGGTGATCGCCCCGGTCATCGCGACCGGCAACACGGCGGTCGTCGTCACCAGCGAGAAGGCCCCGCTCCCGGCGCTGTCCCTGGGCGAGGTGCTGGCCACCTCCGACCTGCCCGGCGGCGTGGTCAACCTGCTCTCCGGCAAGGCCTCCGAGATGGGCCCGCACCTGGCGGCCCACCAGGACGTCAACGCGATCGACCTGACCGGCGCGGACGCCGACCTGGCGCGCGAGCTGGAGATCGCGGCGGCGGACAACCTGAAGCGCGTCCTGCGCCCGCGCGCCGAGGACTTCACCGCGTCCCCGGGCACGGACCGCATGACCGCGTTCCTGGAGACGAAGACCGTCTGGCACCCCACGGGTTCGCTGGGCGCGAGCGGCTCCGCCTACTAGGTCCGTCACGGCGACGGCCCCCGGGAGCTCCCGGGGGCCGTCGCCGTACCCGCACCCCCGCACGGCCCCCGAGGCCGCGCCGGGCTGACGGGGGTCGTTACGGGAGCAGCCCCTGGGTCAGCGGCCCCGCGACGGGCAGGTCGGCCAGCGCCCCGCCCTTGGTGACGTGGTCGGTGAGCAGGTTGGTGCCGACCGGCTTGAAGTCGGCGACCTGGGTGCCGAGCCCGTTGTCGAGCGGGTCGACGCCGGTGTTGGCCAGCGGGTCGAGCTGGAGCCGGGTCAGCGGCGCCACCCCGTGCCCGAGGCCCTCCAGGGCCGCGGCGCCGTCCACCTGGGTGAGCGAGTCGGTCGGCATCGGCAGCCCCACGCCGTCGGCGGCCTGCGCCGCGCCTCCCACGCCGAACACGGCCGCGCCGGCCGCCGTGACCGTGAGACCGGCCTTCAGCAGGGCGCTGCGACGGGGGTTCCTGGATTCTGCGTGACGCGCCATGGAGATCCTTCCGAGGAGTGAGCGGGCGGGTACGGACAGTAGTGGAGGTGTGATGCTCGATACCAACGGGCCGCCTCGGTGGTCCCCTTTACGGGGTAATGGTTCACACTGGTGTCCCGTGAGTTCCCAACCGATCCCGACCCGGGTCGTCCTGCTCTCGGGCCCCTCAGGCTCCGGCAAGTCGTCCCTCGCCGCCGTCACCGGACTGCCGGTGCTGCGCCTCGACGACTTCTACAAGGAGGCCGACGACCCTTCGCTGCCGCTGGTCGAGGGCAGCGCGGACATCGACTGGGACTCCCCGGTCTCCTGGGACGGGGACGCGGCCGTCGCCGCGATCGTCGAACTGTGCCGCAGCGGCCGGACCGCCGTGCCCGTGTACGACATCGCCACCAGCTCGCGCGTGGACCACGAGACCCTCGACATCGAGCGGACCCCGCTGTTCGTGGCAGAGGGCATCTTCGCCGCCGACATCGTGGAGCGCTGCCGTGAGCTCGGCGTCCTCGCCGACGCGCTCTGCCTGCGCGGCCGCCCGTCCACGACCTTCCGCCGCCGGCTGGCCCGCGATCTGAAGGAGGGCCGCAAGTCGGTCCCCTTCCTGCTCCGCCGGGGCTGGCGCCTGATGCGCGCCGAACGCTCGATCGTCGCCCGCCAGACCGCCCTGGGCGCCCACCCCTGCGGCAAGGACGAGGCCCTGGGCCGCCTCGCCGCCGCCGCGGCCGGCCGCTGCCGCACCCCCGCGACCCGCTGACCCCCACGGGCGTCCGCACACGCGTCGAGGGCCGGACAGGATCCCCCGATCCCCGTCCGGCCCTCGACGTGTTTCCCCCGTGGTCCCCCGTACCCCCGTACGGTCCCCCGTCGCTTCCCCCGTATCCCCCGTATCCCCCGTACCGCCCTCAGGCGACAAGCTCGCCGAAGGACTCCTCCTCGTCACGGCCGAAGCTCAGCACCTCGTCCTCGCGGAGCCTCCGCAGGGAGCGCCAGATGCTCGACTTCACCGTGCCGACACTGATGTCCAGGATCTCCGCGATCTCCGGATCCGTACGGCCCTCGTAGTAGCGCAGCACCAGCATCGTGCGCTGGAGCTCGGGCAGCCGGGCCAGGGCCTGCCACAGGACCGCGCGCAGCTCGGTGCCCCGCATCGCGTCCGTCTCGCCCACCGTCTCCGGCAGCTCCTCGGTCGGGTACTCGTTGAGCTTGCGCCGGCGCCAGGCACTGATGTGCAGGTTGGTCATGGTGCGCCGCAGGTAGCCGCCGACCGCGGCCTTGTCGCTGATCCGGTCCCAGGCCCGGTAGGTCGAGAACAGCGCGCTCTGCAGCAGGTCCTCGGCCTCGAACCGGTCACCGGTCAGGTGGTAGGCGGTGGCGTACAGGGAGGCCCGGCGCTCCTGGACGTAGGCCGTGAACTCGGCCTCCGAACACCCGGAGCGCTCCCCCGTGACCTCCCCGTACACCGCTGCCCCGTCAGCCACGGCGACCATGTACGGCGCCTTGTGCTGACGCCCGACGCTGCGAACGCACCCCCGTCCGTTCACCGCGCCGGACTTCTCCGTGCTCCGCGTGACGTCGTGGAGACGCGTGACAACTGCGCTTGAGGTGGTGCTGTGCAGTGCGTTCATTCCGCGCCCCCCGTCGGTTGGAGTCCGTAGGTCCTTGATGTCGAAAAGCCTGCCCGGCCGACTTCATGGCGGTGTCCGCCGACTGTCACAGGCGTGTCACAGGCGGGGGGTCGCACGGCGTCCCGACCGGACGGTCGAACTCCGACGGCCGGATGGGACAGAATGAGGCCGTGCCTTTCCTGTTGCTGATCGAGGACGACGACGCCATCCGCACGGCCCTCGAACTCTCCCTGTCCCGCCAGGGCCACCGTGTGGCCACCGCGGCGACGGGAGAGGACGGCCTGAAGCTGCTCAAGGAGCAGCGGCCCGACCTGGTCGTGCTGGACGTGATGCTGCCCGGCATCGACGGTTTCGAGGTCTGCCGCCGGATCCGGCGTACGGACCAGCTGCCGATCATCCTGCTCACGGCCCGCAGCGACGACATCGACGTGGTCGTGGGCCTGGAGTCCGGAGCCGACGACTACGTGGTCAAGCCCGTCCAGGGCCGGGTGCTCGACGCCCGGATCCGGGCCGTGCTGCGCCGCGGCGAGCGGGAGTCGACCGACTCGGCCAGCTTCGGCTCGCTGGTCATCGACCGTTCCGCGATGACCGTCACGAAGAACGGCGAGGACCTCCAGCTCACGCCGACCGAACTGCGGCTGCTCCTGGAGCTGAGCCGGCGGCCCGGCCAGGCCCTGTCGCGCCAGCAGTTGCTGCGGCTCGTCTGGGAGCACGACTACCTGGGCGACTCCCGCCTGGTGGACGCCTGCGTGCAGCGGCTGCGGGCCAAGGTCGAGGACGTGCCGTCCTCGCCGACCCTGATCCGCACCGTGCGCGGCGTCGGCTACCGGCTGGACGTCCCTGCGTGAGCAAGGGGATCATCGCGGGGCTCCGGCTCACCAGCCTGCGGCTCCGCCTAGTCGTCGTGTTCGCCCTCGTCGCGCTCACCGCTGCCGCCGCCGCCTCCGGCATCGCGTACTGGCTGAACCGCGAGGCGGTGCTCACCCGTACCCAGAACGGGGCGCTGAACGACTTCCGGCAGGAGATGCAGAACCGGGCGGCGTCGCTGCCGCCGCGGCCCACCGAGGAGGAGCTGCGCCGCACCGCCGAGCAGATGGCGAGCGGCAGCGCCGGCTACAGCGTGCTGCTCATCGGCGAGCGCGACGCGGGCAAGCCGATCGTCGGCGCCTCCGACCCGGACGCGTTCACGCTCGCGGACGTGCCGCGCTCGCTGCAGACCGCGGTGGAGACCGAGCGGCCGGTGACGGACGCCAACCCCTTCCCGTACCACCTGTTCTGGCAGCGGACCCAGCGCGGTTCGACGCCGTACCTGGTCGGCGGGACGAAGATCGACGGCGGCGGGCCGACCGGCTACATGTTCAAGTCGCTCGCCGCGGAGAAGGCCGACCTCAACTCCCTGTCCTGGTCCCTCGGGATCGCCACCGGGCTCGCGGTGATCGGCTCGGTGCTGCTCGCGCAGGTCGCCTCGTCGACCGTGCTGCGCCCGGTGCAGCGGCTCGGCGAGGCCGCCCGGCAGCTCGGCGAGGGCAAGCTGGACACCCGCCTGCAGGTCTCCGGCACCGACGAACTGGCCGATCTCTCCCGTACGTTCAACAGCGCCGCCGAATCGCTGCAGAAGCGGGTCGCGGACATGAGCGCCCGGGACGAGGCGAGCCGTCGCTTCGTCGCCGACATGTCCCACGAGCTGCGCACCCCGCTGACCGCGCTGACCGCCGTCACGGAGGTCCTGGAGGACGAGCAGGACTCGCTCGACCCGATGATCGCCCCGGCGGTCGCGCTGGTGGTGAGCGAGACCCGGCGGCTCAACGACCTGGTGGAGAACCTGATGGAGGTGACCCGCTTCGACGCGGGCACCGCCCGGCTGGTCCTCGACGACGTCGACATCGCCGACCAGATCACCGCGTGCATCGACGCGCGCGCCTGGCTGGACGCGGTGGACCTGGACGCCGAACGCGGGATCGTGGCGCGCCTCGATCCGCGCCGGCTGGACGTGATCCTGGCGAACCTGATCGGCAACGCGCTCAAGCACGGCGGTTCGCCGGTGCGGGTCTCGGTGCGGACCGAGCCCGCCGAGCCCGCCGAGGACGGCGAGGAGGGCGCCGGCCTCGGGGAGGACCTGGTGATCGCCGTGCGCGACCACGGGCCCGGCATCCCCGAGGAGGTCCTGCCGCACGTGTTCGACCGCTTCTACAAGGCGAGCGCCTCCCGGCCGCGGTCCGACGGCAGCGGCCTCGGACTGTCGATCGCGATGGAGAACGCGGTGATCCACGGCGGTTCGATCACCGCCGCCAATTCGACGGACGAGCAGGGCCGGGTGGACGGCGCGGTGTTCGTGCTGCGGTTCCCCAGGGACGCCTCCGGGATCGCGCGCGAGCTGCAGACCCGCAGCAGCCAGGGCGAGGTGGAGGAGAGTTGAGACGTCGCCGTACGGGTGCGCTGCTCGTGACGGGCGTGGCCCTGGCCGCCGGCCTGGTCTCCGGCTGCGGGATCAGGACGACCTCGGTACCGGTGGACGCGGGCGCCGCGCCCACCCGGGTGCCCTGCAACGTGACCGGGTCCTCCGAGCCCGCGGCGCAGGGCGTCCAGCTGCGCGTGTACCTGCTGTGCGGGGCGCAGCTGGAGCGGGTGGACCGCCGCTCGCCGCTGCCGGAGGAGAAGGCCGTCGGCGATCCCGTGCGCACGGCCTCGGCGCTGCTCGCGCAGCTGGAGGGCGAGCCGTCGGAGGAGGAGCGGCAGGCGGGGTTCGCCACGGCCGTGAAGGGGCCGCTGGCGGTGACCGCCGGCCACCGGGGCGACCCGAAGGACACGCTGCGGCTGAGCCGTCAGCCGGAGGACCTGCCGCCGACCGCGCTCGCGCAGGTGGTCTGCACGTTCGCGGAGAGCGCGGCGGGCGCGGGCGACGACACGGTGGTGCTCGGCGGCCCGGGCGCGTACGAACCCCGGCGCTACCGGTGCACGCAGGAGCTGAAGGAGCGCCCGGACTCGACGGTGCCGACGGTGCCGGTGGCCTCGGCCCCGGTCTCGGCGCCGCCGGCCCCCTGAACCGGCTTCCTCATGCCGTCCCGGCGCGCCCCTGACCTCGGTCTCCGGGGCGGCGGAACCGATTCCGGCGGGGCGCGCGTCTTGGGGGTCGTGCAGCGTCAAGGTTCGGGTGATTCCGGCGGTTCGGGCGGCAGTGCCGCCATGGTCGTGCGCGTGGCGGGGTTCGTCCTCCTCCTCGCCCATCTGCTGCTGGTCGCCTGGGTGGCGCTCCGCCCGCGCGACGTGGCCTGGGTGACCGCGCCGAACCTGACCCCGCTGGCCGGGATCAGGGGCGATCTGGCGCTCGGCGCGGCCGAGGCGGCCCGGCGGATCGCCGGGGGGCTGCTGCTCCTCGCCCCGCTCGGGGTGCTGCTGCCGATGGCCGACGGGCGGCTCTCCGTCTCGCCGTGGGCGTCGCTGGCCCGTACGACGGCGGCGGGGGCGCTGTTGTCGGTGACGATCGAGATGCTGCAGACGGCGGTGCCGGGGCAGGTCGTGGACGTGGACTCGGTGCTGCTGAACACCGCGGGCGTGGCCCTCGCCCATCTGTTGGTGGTGCCGGCCGGGCGGGCGCGGCTGCGCCGCAGGTCGGGGGTGGGGTCCTCCTCGGGGAGGAGACGGGGGCGTTCCCCGCAGGGGGTGACCCCGACGATTCCCAGGGTCGGGATCGCCCCGTAGACCGACGCTTTGTCCCGGGGGCCCGGGCGAGGATGGAGTCACATCGGGGGCCCGACGAAGCGGCCTCCGCGAGACTCCGAAGGAGCCCACCATGGCCGCACTTGCCCGCCCCCGTGACGGACGCATGATCGGTGGAGTGTGCGCGGCGCTGGCACGGCGCTTCGGCATCTCCGCGGGGACGATGCGACTGATCTTCCTGGTGTCGTGTCTGCTGCCCGGCCCGCAGTTCCTGCTCTACCTGGCGCTGTGGGTGCTGCTGCCGGCGGAGAAGGCGCCGAGCACGGCCTGGTAGCCGGTCCGTCTTCCGTACGCACGCCCGAGGGCGCCCCTCCCGGTCCGGGAGGGGCGCCCTCGGGCGTCTGGTGCGGGAGCGCGGGTGCGTCAGACCGGCAGGCCGAGGCCGCCGGTGGGCAGGCCGCCGGTGGGCAGACCGCCGGTGAGGCCGCCGACCGGGAGGCCGCCGAGGAGGCCGGTGAGCTGACCGGCCGGGGTGTGGGCGAGGCCGTTCTGCACGCCGTCCATCGGGACCTTGGTGGCCTGCTCGGTGACCGGCGGGAGGGCCTTGGTCGCCTGGTCGGTGATCTGCGGGAGCGTCCCGATGCCCTGCTCGGCGCCGAGGTTGAGGGCGCCCTGGCCGGCCCCGAGGGTCTCGGCGACGCCGGAGGGGAGGTCGGTCACGTCTTCGCCGAGCGGCACGATGCTGGTGACCGTGCCGAGCGCGTCGGGGCCGAGCGGCAGCGCGGTGGCGGAGGCCGTGCCGGCGGCGGCAGCGGCGAAAGCGGCACCGAGAGCGGCGACACCGAGCGTCTTGGCGGCAGACTGCTTCATCAGAAAATCGTCCTCAGGAATCTCGGGGAATGCAGAGTGGCTACGCAAACTAATCATCGAAACCTCCGTCCGCAAATACCGAAATGCGGCCGGTCGCCGTGCGGCCGGCCGCATTCCGTGCCCCTTCCGAGAGGGAGTTCAGCTCGTCTGGCGGGAAGACTCGCTGGTCGTGGCCGTCTGCTGGAACAGCCATTCGGACTTCAGCTCGGCATATCCGGGCTTGATCACATCGTTGATCATCGCGAGGCGTTCATCGAAAGGAATGAACGCTGATTTCATCGCATTGACCGTGAACCACTGCATGTCGTCGAGCGTGTAGTCGAATGCCTCGACCAGGAATTCGAATTCCCGGCTCATGCTGGTGCCGCTCATCAGCCGGTTGTCGGTGTTGACGGTGGCCCGGAAGTGCAGCTTGCGGAGCAGCCCGATGGGGTGCTCCTTGTACGAGTCGGCGGCGCCGGTCTGCAGGTTGGAGGTGGGGCACATCTCCAGCGGGATGCGCTTGTCCCGCACGTACGCGGCGAGCCGGCCCAGGGTGACCGAGCCGTCGTCGGCGACCTCGATGTCGTCGATGATCCGCACCCCGTGGCCGAGCCGGTCGGCGCCGCACCACTGGAGGGCCTGCCAGATCGAGGGCAGGCCGAAGGCCTCGCCGGCGTGGATGGTGAAGTGGTTGTTCTCGCGCTTCAGGTACTCGAAGGCGTCGAGGTGGCGGGTGGGCGGGAAGCCCGCCTCGGCGCCCGCGATGTCGAAGCCGACGACCCCGGTGTCGCGGTAGCGGTTGGCGAGTTCGGCGATCTCCAGGGCGCGGGCGGCGTGCCGCATCGCGGTGAGCAGGGCGCCGACCCGGATGCGGTGGCCGTTCGCCCTGGCCTGGCGCTCGCCCTCGCGGAAGCCCTCGTTGACCGCCTCGACGACCTCTTCGAGGGTCAGGCCGCCCTCCAGGTGCTGTTCGGGGGCGTAGCGGACCTCGGCGTAGACGACGCCGTCCTCGGCCAGGTCGATCGCGCACTCGGCGGCGACCCGGAACAGGGCCTCGCGGGTCTGCATGACGGCGCAGGTGTGCGCGAAGGTCTCCAGGTAGCGCTCCAGGGAGCCGGAGTCGGCGGCCTCCCGGAACCAGACGCCGAGCTTGTCGGGCTCGGTCTCGGGAAGGTTCTCGTAGCCCTGGGCACGGGCGAGTTCGATGATCGTGCCGGGGCGCAGCCCACCGTCGAGGTGGTCGTGGAGGAGCACCTTCGGGGCACGGCGGATCTGGTCCGCGGCGGGGGTGCTGGGGATCTGGCTCGTCATTTCGGCACTCTAGCGCCTACGCGCGTAGAGCGCGCCTCTTCGGCACCACATCCCACGGCCCGAATTCCGGTGCGCCCGGGTGGCCGGGCGCCCTAGCCTGGCGGTATGACCGCAGCCGCGCCCGCCCCGTCCCCGGATCCCGCCGGCCCCCGTGCCGAAGCCGGCGCCGACGCCGAACTGCGCCGGATCCACGCCTTCCTCGCCGCCTTCACCCGGCGGCAGGCGGAGCGGACGGTCCCGGTCCCGGGCGGCTTCGCCGCGCTGGACGACACGTACGCGCTGTCCTACGGGAACAACTACGTCCTGATCGACGGACCGACCGACCCCGATGCGCTGCCCGGCCACGTGGACGCGGCCATGGCCCCGCTGGCGCACCGGGCCGTGTGGGTGCTGGACGCGGCGACCGGCGAGGCCTGCGCGGGGCCGCTGGCCCGGGCCGGCTACACCCTCACGACCGTCCTCGTGATGCGCCACACCGGCCCGGTGCCCGAGCGCGGCGGGGCCCGCGAGGTGGACCTGCCGGCGCTCCGCGGGCCGCTCACCGAGAGCCAGCGGCGCTTCCTGCCGGACGCCCCCGAGGAGGTGATCCGCGCCCTCGTGGAGCGGCGGACGGCCCGCCGGCGCGGCGCCGACGACGTCCGCTTCCTCGCCTCGCACGACGCGTGGGGCGAGCCGGCCTCCTGGGCCGACCTGTACCTGGACCGGACCGAGGGCGTCGCCCAGATCGAGGACCTCGTCACGGCCGCCTCCCACCTCGGACAGGGCCACGCGGGCGTCGTCCTGGACACCGCCCTGCGCACCGCCGCCGAGGCCGGCTGCACCACCCGCTTCCTGACGGCCCTGGCCGACGACTGGCCCCGGCACTGGTACGAACGGCGCGGCTTCGTCACCGTCGGCAGCGTGCACTGCTTCGAACGGACGTGAGGGAGGCGGCCGTTCGGCCGACGGGACGCGCCGGGCGATACGTAACAGTGACCGCGCGTACGGATGGCGTACACCTCGGCTTCTGAGACTGTTCTGCCATGGCGCACTACGCACTCGTAGGGACGGCCGGCTCCCGGAGACCCCGGCTCGGGCGGCCCGCAGGAGCGACGAACCCGGTCACCGAGGCGGGCGGGGTGGTCCTGCTGCTCCCGGACGGCGAGCCCTCCTCCGCGCGGGGCCCCTCCCCCCTCGCCCACGCAACGGCCCTGCCGCTGGCCCGCCGGCTGGCCCGCGCGGGCCGGGCCGACGGACTGGTCGCGCACGTGGTCCGCTACCGGGGGCGCGGCTGGAACGGCACGGACGCCCAACTCGCCGAGGACGCCTCCTGGGCGGTCTCCGAGGCGGTACGGCGCTACGGCGACGTCCCGGTCTGCCTGCTGGGCCGCGGGATGGGCGGACGGGCGGCGCTGCGGGCGGCCGGCCACCCGGCGGTGTCGGCGGTGCTGGCGCTCGCGCCCTGGCTGCCCGAGGAGGACCGGGCGGCCGAGCCGGAGCCGGTGCGGCAGCTCGTCGGGCGGCGGGTGCTGATCGTCCACGGGACGAACGACGCCCGGACCGACCCCGAGCTGTCCTACCGCTTCGCCGAGCGGGCCAAGAAGTCCAACCGGGACACCTGCCGCTTCGAGGTGCACGCGGACGGGCACGCGCTGCGCCAGTACCACGAGGAAGTCGGAGCCCTGGCCGCCGACTTCGTACTGTCCGCGCTCTTCTCGCACGCGCCGAGCCGGCCGCTCGCGGACGCCATGGCCGCGCCGCCGCCGCTGGGGCTGCGGATGCCGCTGGCGGCCGGGTTCGGGCGCTCGCTGCGGTAGCGGTCCGGCGGCGCCCGGCCTGCGGGCCGCGGGTCCGGCGGGGTGGCCCGTCCCGCGACGGCGCGTCCGGCGGCGGCCCGCCGGGCGCGGACCGTCCCGTACGCCCGGGTCACTCCGGCAGCAGGCTGCCCCGCTTGCCGAGGAGGAACTTCTTGAAGGCGGCCACCGGAGGCGTGTCCGGGTGTCCGTCGAGCCAGGCCACTCCGATCTCGCGGACCGCCCGCGGGGAGGTCACGCCCAGCTCGACGACGCCCGGGCGGGCGACGGCCGGCGGGGGCAGCAGGGCGACGCCGAGGCCCGCGGCGACCAGGCCGCGCAGGGTCTCGGCCTCCTCGCCCTCGAAGGCGATCCGGGGCTTGAACCCGGCCTGGGCGCACAGGTCGTCGGTGATGCGGCGCAGCCCGTAGCCGGGTTCCAGGGTCACGAAGGTCTCGTCGGCGGCCTCGGCCAGCCGGATGCGCTTGCGGCCCGCGAGGCGGTGGTCGTCGGGGACGACGAGGCGGAGCCGCTGCTCGTCGAGGCGGCGGGCGACCAGGTCGGGGGCGTCCGGCACGGGGGAGGTCAGGCAGAGGTCGAGCTCGCCGGCCCGGAGCCGTTCGATCATCGCCTCGCCGTAGTTCTGCACCAGGGTGAAGCGGACCCTGGGGTGGTCGGCACGGAAGGCGCGGAGGAGTCCGGGCACGGTCTCGGAGCCCATGGTGTGCAGGAAGCCGAAGGCGACCCGGCCGGCGGTGGGGTCGGCGTCGGCCCGGACCGAGTCGGCGGCCTTCTCGACCTCGGCGAGCGCCCGCTCGGCGGAGGCCAGGAAACGGCGGCCGGCCGGGGTGAGCGAGACCGTGCGGCCGCGGCGGGCGAACAGGGCGACGCCGAGGTCCTCCTCCAGCCGGACCACGGCCCGCGAGAGGGTCGACTGGGGGACGCCCATCTCGGCGGCGGCCCGGGTCACGTGCTCGTGCCGGGCGACGGCCGCGAAGTAGGCGAGCCGCGGCGCGAGCAGCAGTCCCATGTCTTCTTCGTTACTGTTCGGTGACAGGCGAGGCTGTGACCTGTACTCATGCAGCATGGGAACGATTACAGCAGGTCCGTGCATTGGACGCATGAACCGGGCCGTCCTACGTTCGAGGCATGCCTTCCGCCAGTACCAAGGCGGCCGTCACCAGCCCGGCCGCCGACTCCCGCCTCTCCCCCGGTGCCCCCGGCTACCGCCGGATGAGCCTCGCGCTGTTCGCCGCAGGAGTGGCCACCTTCGCCCTCCTCTACTCCACCCAGGCCCTCCTCCCCGCCGTCTCGGCCGAGTTCGGCGCCACCGCGTCGGCGGCCTCCTGGACGGTCTCCGCCGCGACCGGCGCGCTCGCCCTGTGCGTGATCCCCCTCAGCGCCCTGTCCGAGCGCTTCGGGCGGCGCTCGATGATGACGGCCTCGCTCGCGGTCGCCGTTCTGGTCGGACTCCTCGTCCCGCTCGCCCCCAGCCTGGAGGTCCTGATCGCGCTGCGCGCGGTGCAGGGCGCGGCGCTGGCCGGCGTGCCCGCCTCGGCGATGGCCTTCCTCGCCGAGGAGGTCCGGCCGAAGGCGCTGATCGCCGCGATCGGCCTGTTCGTGGCGGGCAACTCCATCGGCGGGATGAGCGGACGGATCGTCACCGGCTGGGTCGCCCAGCTGTGGGGCTGGCGGGCGGGCCTGGCGGCCGTCGGCCTGATGGCCGTGGTCTGCGCGGTCGCCTTCCGGGCGCTGCTGCCCAAGGCCCGGCACTTCACGCCCGGCCCGCTGAACCCGAGGGCGCTCGGCCGGACCGTGCGGGAGCATCTGGCGGACCCGCTGCTGATGCGGCTGTACGCGATCGGCGCGCTGTTCATGACGGTGTTCGGCGCCGTGTACACGGTGATCGGCTACCGGCTGGTCGAGGCGCCGTTCTCGCTCCCCCAGGGCGTGATCGGCTCGATCTTCCTGGTCTACCTGGTCGGCACAGTCTCCTCGGCCGCCGCCGGAAGGCTGGTCGGCCGGCTCGGCCGCCGCGGGGCGCTCTACCTGGCCGTCTCCACGACGGCGGCGGGCCTGCTGCTCTCGCTCGCCGACGCGCTGCCCGCCGTCCTCGCGGGCCTGGTGCTGATCACGGCCGGCTTCTTCGCCGGACACGCGGTCGCCTCCTCCTCGGTGAGCCGCACCGCGAAGACCGGCCGCGCGCAGGCCTCGGCGCTCTACCAGTCCGCCTACTACCTCGGCAGCAGCGCGGGCGGCACGCTCGGCGCGGTCGCCTTCCACGCGGGCGGCTGGGCCGGGACGGTCCTGATCGGCCTGGTGGCGGTGCTCGGCGTCGTGTCGGTCACCCTCTACGGCACGCACAGCGCGCGGGCCGAGGCCCGCCGGCTGCGGGTCGCCTGCTGATCCGCTGCAACTGTCCGGCTCCCCCGAGCGTCGTAATCAGCAGGACTCAAGGGGGAGTTGACGATCATGAACGCGATACGGAGGAGAGCCGTCATCGGCCTCGCGGTGACGGCTCTGACGGTGCCGACGACGGTGGCGCTCGGCACCGCACCGGCGGCCGCGGCGTCCTGCAACGTGACGACCGGCCCGTACCAGAAGCAGGTGGAGAAGTTCCTGGGCCGGCCGGTCGACGGGCGCCAGTCGCTCGCCGACTGCAAGGCGATCCGGTCCTTCCAGCTCAAGCACGGCATCACGCCGTCCGCGGGCTACGCGGGGACGGTCACCTGGCGCACGATGTCGACGATGCTGGCGCAGCGGGCGGCGGGGACCAACCCGAACCGGGACGGCAAGTGCCCGACGAACAAGGGGCGGATCGCCTGCGTCGACCTGACCCGGCAGCTCAGCTGGATCCAGGACGGCTCCCGGCTGAAGTACGGCCCGGTGCCGGTGCGCACGGGCAAGGCGGCCTCGCCGACCCGGACCGGCGCCAAGAAGATCTACTGGCGCAACATCAACCACTGGTCGACGCTGTACAACGTGTCGATGCCGTACGCGCAGTTCTTCGACGGCGGCCAGGCCTTCCACTCGACGACCAAGTCCATGTGGAACCCGCCGGGTTCGGGCGGCTGCGTGAACATGCGCTCGGCCGACGCCAAGGCGTACTGGAACCTGCTCAGGAACGGCGACGACGTCTTCGTGTACGGGCGCAAGCCCGGCACGTGAGGCCGGTCGGCCCGCGATTGTCGGTGCCCTGCGATAGCTTCCCCTCATCGGCCCCGATACCCGGTGCCGGTGAGGGGCGAGTGGGGTGGACTCGATGGACGTGCTGACCGATGACCTGGAGAAGTACCGTACGGAGCTGACGGGTTACTGCTACCGGATGCTGGGCTCCGCCTTCGAGGCGGAGGACGCGGTGCAGGACACGATGGTGCGCGCCTGGCGCGCGCTCGACTCCTTCGAGGGGCGTTCCTCGCTGCGCTCCTGGCTCTACCGCATCGCCACCAACGTGTGCCTGGACTCGCTCAACGCGGGCAACCGCCGGGCCCGGCCGATGGACCTGACGGACCCGACGCCGGTGGCGCAGGCCAGGCTCAACGAGCGGCCCGAGATCACCTGGCTGGAGCCGGTGCCGGACGGGCGGGTGCTGCCGTCGGTGGCCGACCCGGCGGAGACGGCGGTCCACCGGGAGACCGTGCGGCTCGCCTTCGTGGCGGCGCTCCAGCACCTGCCGGCGAAGCAGCGGGCGGTGCTGATCCTGCGCGAGGTCCTCGCGTGGAAGGCGAGCGAGGTGGCCGAGCTGCTCGGCACCACGGTCGCCTCGGTCAACAGCGCGCTGCAGCGGGCCCGGGCGACGCTGGCCGAGCAGGCTCCGGCCGCCTCGGACGCGGCGGACCCGCTGGACGAGGCGCAGAAGGCGCTCCTGGACCGCTACGTGGCGGCCTTCGAGGGCTACGACATGCAGGCGCTGACCGCCCTCCTCCACGAGGACGCGACGATGTCCATGCCGCCGTACGACCTGTGGCTGCGGGGCCACGAGGACATCGTGGGCTGGATGCTCGGGGTCGGCGAGGTGTGCCGGGGCTCGAAGCTGCTGCCGACCGTGGCGAACGGCTCGCCGGCCTTCGCGCACTACCACCCGGACCCGGAGGGCGGCTTCGCCCCGTGGGCGCTGATCGTGCTCCAGGTGCACGACGGGAAGGTCGGCGGGATGGACTTCTTCCTGGACACCAAGCGCTGGTTCCCGCTCTTCGACCTGCCGGACCGGCTGCCCGCCTGAGCCGCCCGCCCGTCAGAGCAGCCCGCCGAGCCCGACGAGTTCCAGTACGGAGCGCAGCTCGGGCCCGGCCCCCCGGAAGGTGAGCCGGTGCCCGCGCCGCCGGGCGGCCAGTCGCAGCCGGGCCAGGGCGTCGACGACGCCGAGATCGGCCCGGCCCAGGCCGTCGAGCTCGCAGACGACGTCGGTGGGCTCGGCCGCGTCGAGCAGCGCGCAGAGCCGGCCGAGTTCGTCCGGGGCGGGGCGTCCGGTGAGCCGCAGTTCGAGGGTGCGAGAGGTGTCCACACCAAGGGGGACCGCCGTCGCCCCCGTAACTCATCGCACCGCGCTTCCGGCGCCCCTTAGGCTCGGCCCATGACTCATGATCGTGTCGAACTGGTGATCTTCGACTGTGACGGTGTTCTGGTCGACAGCGAGCGCGTCTACTGCCGGGTGGACCGGGAGGTCTTCGCGGAGGTGGGCGCGGAGTTCACCGAGGCGGAGATGGCGGAGCTCTTCGTCGGCGTCTCCCACACGCGCCTCACCGCGCTCGTCGAGGAGCGGGCCGGGCGCAGGCTCGCCCCGGACTGGCAGCACCCGTTCCGGCCGCGCTACGAGGAGGCACTGGACGCGGAGCTGACGGTGGTCGAGGGCATCACGGAGGTCCTGGACGCGCTCGACGTGCCCTTCTGCCTGGCCTCCAACGGCAGCCCCGAGAGCATCCGCGCCAACCTGACCAGGACCGGCCTGCTCGACCGCTTCGAGGGCCGCGTCTTCAGCGCCCGTCACGTCCCGCACCCGAAGCCCGCCCCCGACCTCTTCCTGCACGCCGCCGCCACGATGGGCGTCCCGCCCGAGCGCTGCGCCGTCGTCGAGGACAGCCCGTACGGCGTCCAGGCCGCCCGCGCGGCCGGCATGCGCGCCTTCGGCTACTGCGGCGGCCTCACCCGCGCGGACCGGCTGATGGGCCCGGACACGGTGGTCTTCGACGACATGCGCGAGCTGGTGGGCCTGTTGGTCAGCTGACGGGGAACTCGGCGGTCGCGTACCCGTGAAGCCTCTCGATCCGATCGCTCATGGCGTGCTCCTCGATCGGTCGGCACCGATCCCAGCATGCCGAACGGGACCGGTGGGGGTCCACCGGTCCCGTTCGCCCGAAGGTGTCGCCGGCGCATGCCAGAGGCGATCAGAGGATCACGCGATGCGGTCCAGCACGATCGGGTTCGCCGTGAAGGACGTGCCCTCCGGGGCGATGTCCCAGGCCGCGTCCAGCGACTTCAGGGCGTAGTCGAACTTCTCGGGGGTGTCCGTGTGCAGGGTCAGCAGCGGCTGGCCCGCCGTGACCGTGTCGCCCGGCTTGGCGTGCAGCTCGATGCCCGCGCCGGCCTGCACCGGGTCCTCCTTGCGGGCGCGGCCGGCGCCCAGGCGCCAGGCGGCGATGCCGATGTCGTACGCGTCGAGGCGGGTCAGGACGCCGCTCGACGGGGCGGTGACGACGTGCTGCTCGCGGGCGACCGGGAGGGTCGCGTCCGGGTCGCCGCCCTGCGCCTGGATCATGCGGCGCCAGACGTCCATCGCCGAGCCGTCCGCGAGGGCCTTCGCCGGGTCGGCGTCCTTGATGCCGGCCGCGGTCAGCATCTCGCGCGCCAGGGCGATGGTCAGCTCGACGACGTCCGCCGGGCCGCCGCCCGCGAGGACCTCGACGGACTCGCGGACCTCCAGGGCGTTGCCCGCGGTGAGGCCGAGCGGGGTCGACATGTCGGTGAGGAGCGCGACGGTCTTCACGCCGCTGTCGGTGCCGAGCTGCACCATCGTGGAGGCGAGCTCACGGGCGTCCTCGATGTTCTTCATGAAGGCGCCGGTGCCGACCTTCACGTCGAGGACCAGGGAGCCGGTGCCCTCGGCGATCTTCTTCGACATGATCGAGGAGGCGATCAGCGGGATCGCCTCCACCGTGCCGGTCACGTCGCGGAGCGCGTACAGCTTCTTGTCCGCCGGGGCCAGGCCGTCGCCCGCCGCGCAGATGACCGCGCCGGTGGTGTCCAGGACGTGCAGCATCTCCTCGTTGGAGAGCAGCGCCCGCCAGCCGGGGATGGACTCCAGCTTGTCGAGGGTGCCGCCGGTGTGGCCGAGACCGCGGCCGGAGAGCTGCGGCACGGCCGCGCCGCAGGCGGCGACCAGCGGGGCCAGCGGCAGGGTGATCTTGTCGCCGACGCCGCCGGTGGAGTGCTTGTCGGCGGTCGGGCGGGAGAGGGAGGAGAAGTCCATGCGCTCGCCGCTCGCGATCATCGCCGCGGTCCAGCGGGCGATCTCGTCGCGGTTCATGCCGTTGAGCAGGATCGCCATGGCCAGGGCGGACATCTGCTCGTCGGCGACCACGCCGCGGGTGTAGGCGTCGATGACCCAGTCGATCTGCTCGGGGCTCAGCTCGCCCTTGTCCCGCTTGGTGCGGATGACGGAGATGACGTCCATGGTGGAGCCTCTTTCTACGCGCATAGAGGGTGATACGGGTGGGAAGGCGGGAGCGGCCCTTCCATGGTGGCGGAAGGGCCGCTCCGACGTGCTACTTGCTCAGGTGCTCCGGGCCGAAGGCCTGCGGCAGCATCTCCGCCAGCGTGGTCAGGCCGGCGGGCGTCTCCAGGACGAGCTCGGGGCCGCCGAACTCGTACAGCAGCTGCCGGCACCGGCCGCACGGCACCAGGGACTCGCCCCGGCCGTCCACGCACACGAAGTGCGTCAGCCGGCCGCCGCCGGTCGCCTGGAGCTGCGACACCAGGCCGCACTCGGCGCACAGGCCCAGTCCGAACGAGGCGTTCTCCACGTTGCAGCCGGAGACCACCCGTCCGTCGTCCACGAGCGCCGCCGCGCCGACCGGGAAGGCCGAGTAGGGGGCGTACGCGTGGGACATCGCCTCGCGCGCCGCCGCCCGGAGGGCCTCCCAGTCCGGCTTCGGGGCGGGCGTCGTCACTTGCCCTGGCCCTTCCGGTAGGGCAGGCCGTCCGCCTTCGGCATCCGCAGCCGCTGCGCCGACAGGGCCAGCACGAGCAGCGTGGTGACGTACGGCGCGGCGTCGACGAACTGGCTCGGGACCTCGTCGGTGAACGCGTACCAGAGGAAGAAGCCGACGGCGAAGGCGGCGGAGACGCCCGCGACCACGTACTTCTTCTTGTACAGCTGCCACAGCGTGGCGATCACCAGGAGCAGCGCGACCAGCAGCAGCAGCGCGTGGACGTTCTCGGCACCGCCGCGCAGCTTGAGGCTGTCGGTGAAGCCGAACAGGCCGGCACCCATCGCCATGCCGCCCGGCATCCAGTTGCCGAAGATCATCGCGGCGAGACCGATGTAGCCGCGGCCGCCGGTCTGGCCCTCCTGGTAGATGCCGGTGGCGACGATCGCGAGGAACGCGCCGCCGAGGCCGGCCAGACCGCCGGAGACGGTGACGGCGATGTACTTGTACTTGTAGACGTTGACGCCCAGCGACTCGGCCGCGACCGGGTTCTCACCGCAGGAGCGCAGGCGCAGGCCGAACGAGGTGCGCCACAGCAGCCACCAGGTGGCCGGGATCAGCAGGATCGCGACCACGGTCAGCAGCGACAGGTTGGTGACCAGACCGCCGAGGATGCCGGCGAGGTCCGAGATCAGGAACCAGTGCTTCTGCTGGAGGTCCTGCAGCCAGTCCGAGAGCCCCGGGACGGTGATCTGGGTGATCTGGTCGATGCGCGGGGACTGCTTGGAGGAGCCGCCCTCGGCCTCGGCGAAGGTGAAGTTCGACAGGTAGCGGGTGAAGCCCACCGCGAGGATGTTGATCGCCACACCGGAGACGATGTGGTTGACGTTGAACGTCACGGTGATGACCGCGTGCAGCAGGCCGCCCAGCGCGCCGCCGAGGACACCGACGAGCACGCCGGTCCAGGGGCCCCACTGGTAGCCCGCCCAGGCACCGAACCAGGTGCCCAGGATCATCATGCCTTCGAGACCGATGTTGACGACGCCCGCGCGCTCGGCCCACAGACCGCCGAGACCGGCGAGGCCGATCGGCACGGCGAGCTGGAGGGCTCCGGAGACCTGGCCGACGGAGGTGAGGTCGGAGGCTCCCGAGATGACCCGGACCAGCGAGAAGAGGACGAGACCGGCCGCGACGATCAGCAGGATCCAGGGCCAGGTCAGCTTGCGGCGCCCGGCGCTCTTGGGCGCGGCGCTCGGCTTGGCAACGGTGCCGGTGCTCATGCCGCCACCTCCTTGTCGGTCTTGATGGCGCCGCCGGCGGCGAGCTGCTCGCCGACCTTCTGCTGCTGGCGACGGAGGCCGTAACGGCGGACGAGCTCGTAGGAGACGACCACGGCGATCACGATGATGCCCTGCATGATCTGGGTGATCTCCTTCGGGTACCCGGCGGTGTCGAGCGAGCTCGACGCCTTGTCCAGGAACGCGAAGAGGAGGGCCGCGAAGAGGATGCCGACCGGGTGGTTGCGGCCGAGCAGGGCGATGGCGATGGCGGTGAAGCCGACGCCGACCGGGAAGTCGAGGCTGTACGTGTGGGTCTCGCCGAGCAGCGTCGGCATGCCCGACAGACCGGCCAGCGCACCCGAGATCAGCATCGTGGTGAGGATCATCTTCTTGGCGTCGACGCCGCTGGCCTGCGCGGCGGACTCGCTGGCGCCGGTGGCGCGCAGGTCGAAGCCGAACTTGGTGCGGTTGAGCGCGAACCAGTAGACGACGCCGAGCGCGAGCGCGACGAAGGTGAAGCCGTAGATCTCGCCGTTGCCCTCGCCCATGTCCACGCCCGGGAACCAGCCGGACTCGGCGATGTCACCGGTGGTGAGGTTGTTGGAGCCGGCCGGCTGCACGCCGAAGTTCTTCGGCAGGATCAGCCAGGCCACCAGGGCGGTGGTGATGGCGTTCAGCATGATCGTCGAGACGACCTCGGAGACCCCGCGGGTGGTCTTCAGGATGCCCGCGACACCGGCCCAGAGGGCACCGGTGAGCATCGCGACCAGCACGATCAGCAGGATGTGCAGCGGGCCCGGGAGCTCGACGGAGGCGCCGACCACGGCCGAGATCATCGCGGCGAGGCGGTACTGCCCGTCGACGCCGATGTTGAAGAGGTTCATCCGGAAGCCGACGGCCACGGCCAGGGCCGCCAGGTAGTAGATCCCGGTCTGGTTGACGATCAGGACCTGGATGTCCGAGTACCCGGCGTTCTCGATCATCAGCCGGATCGGCTCGATCGGGTCGAGACCCGTGGCGAGCAGCACCAGCACGGTGAGGACGAACGAGGTGACCAGGGCGAGCACGGGGCCGGCGGCCCCGATGATCAGCTTGTCCTTGTCGATTTTCATCATCGGGCGTCACCGTCTTCGGGGTGCTCTTCGGCGCCTTCGAGGTGGCCGGTGGCCGCGCCGGTCATGGCGGAGCCCAGCTCCTCGGGCGTGATGGTGGCGGGGTCCGCGTCGGCGACCAGCTTGCCTCGGTACATGACGCGGAGCGTGTCGGACAGGCCGATCAGCTCGTCGAGGTCGGCGGAGATCAGCAGCACCGCGAGGCCCTCGCGGCGGGCGTCGCGGATCGCGTCCCAGATCTGCGCCTGGGCGCCGACGTCCACACCACGGGTGGGGTGGGCGGCGATCAGGAACTTGGGGCTGTGGCTCATCTCGCGGCCGACGATCAGCTTCTGCTGGTTGCCGCCGGAGAGCGAGGCCGCGGTGACGTCGATGCCCGGGGTGCGGACGTCGTACTCGCGCACGATCCGCTCGGTGTCCTTGCGGGCGGCCTTCGGGTCGAGGATGCCGCGCTTGGAGTTGGGCGCCTCGGTGACGTGGCCGAGGATGCGGTTCTCCCAGAGCGGGGCCTCCAGGAGCAGGCCGTGGCGGTGCCGGTCCTCGGGGATGTAGCCGATGCCGCCCTCGCGGCGCTTGCGCACCGAGACCTTGGAGATGTCCGTGCCGTCGAGGGTGATGACGCCCGCGTCGGGGCTGTTCATGCCCATCAGGGCCTCGATGAGCTCGGTCTGTCCGTTGCCCTCGACGCCGGCGATGCCCAGGATCTCGCCCTTGTGGATGGTGAGCGAGACGTCGTCGAGCAGCTTGCGGCCGGCGACGGCCTCGTCGTGCACGTCGACGGTGGTGGACGGGTCGGCCGGCGCGGCGGTGGTCAGCGGGGCGCCGACGGCGGCCCCGGCCTCGACCAGGGTCAGCCCCTGCACCCGCAGCATCGGCACGTCCGTCACCGTCGACTCGCGGGTCTCCGGCGAGGGCAGCTCGGTGCCGACCATCAGCTCGGCGAGCTGCTTGGTCGTGGCGGTCTTCGGGTCGGCGGTGCCGACCGTGGTGCCGCGGCGGATGACGGTGATGTCGTCCGCGACCTTCAGGACCTCGCCCAGCTTGTGCGAGATGAAGATGACGGTCAGACCCTCGGACTTGAGCTCGCGCAGGTTGTCGAAGAGCGCGTCGACCTCCTGCGGGACGAGCACGGCGGTCGGCTCGTCGAGGATGAGGATCTTGGCACCGCGGTAGAGGACCTTGAGGATCTCCACGCGCTGCCGGTCGGCGACGCCGAGGTCCTCGACCAGCACGTCGGGGCGCACCCCGAGGCCGTACGCGTCGGAGATCTCCTGGATCTTCCGGCGGGCCTTGCCGCCGATGCCGTAGAGCTTCTCGCCGCCGAGGACGACGTTCTCCAGGACCGTCAGGTTGTCGGCGAGCATGAAGTGCTGGTGCACCATGCCGATGCCGCGCGCGATGGCGTCGCCGGGGCTCGAGAACGAGACCTGCTCGCCGTCGATGGCGATCGTGCCCTCGTCCGGCTTCTGCATGCCGTAGAGGATCTTCATCAGGGTGGACTTGCCGGCACCGTTCTCGCCGATGAGGGCATGCACGGTGCCCTTGCGGACGGTGATGGCGATGTCCTTGTTGGCGACGACGCCGGGGAACCGCTTGGTGATGCCGTGGAGTTCTACGGCAGGGGGGCTGGACGCGTTGATGGCGCACTCTCCTTGGCCGGAAGGAGCGGGGGCGGAGGGGCAGGGCGGGGCGAAGTTATCGTGCCGGTGGGCTATCTACACGCGTAGCGCTGCCGAAAATTGAAAACCCGTACGGGAATGGGCCCGGGGCCCGGTACCAGTGGGGGTGCCACTGGGACCGGGCCCGCGGGCTCAGGTCGTGACCCGAGTGCCGTTACGGCGTGGTCTTGACCGTGATCTTGCCGTCGACGATGTCCTTCTCCGCCTTCTCGACGGCGGCGATGAGGTCGGTCATCTTCTTGTACTCGGGGTTGGAGTCGGCCAGGCCGACGCCGTCCGTGGCGAGGCCGTAGCGGATCTCACCGGTCTGCGGCTTGCCGTCCTTGACCGACTTGATCAGGTTGAAGACGGAGTCCGAGACGTCCTTGGTGACCGAGGTGAGGATGTTGGCCTTGTACGCGGCCAGACCCTTCTGGTTGTACTGGTCGGAGTCGACGCCGATGGCCCACTTGCCGGCCTTCGAGGTGGCCTCGATCGCGCCGGAGCCGGCGAGACCGGCGGCCGCGTAGATCACGTCGGCGCCCTTGTCGAGCTGGCCCTGGGCCGCGGCCTTGCCGAGGTCGGGCTTGGAGAAGCCGTCGAAGTTCGGCGGCTGGGTCAGGTACTGGGTGAGCACCTCGGCCTTGGGGTTGGTGGCCTTGACGCCCTGGACGAAGCCCGCCTCGAACTTCTTGATCAGCGGAACCTCGACACCGCCGATGAAGCCGACCTTGCCGGTCTTGGACGCCTTGGCGGCGGCGACGCCGGCCAGGTAGGAGCCCTGCTCCTCGTTGAAGACGAGGTTGGCGATGTTCGGGCCGGTCTTCGACGTGTCGTCGATGAGGCCGAAGGTGGTCTTCGGGTAGGCCTTGGCGACCTTCTCGATGGCCGGGGCGTAGGCGAAGCCGACGCCGATGACCGGGTTGTTCCCGGCGCGGGCCAGAGCGGTCAGGCGCTGCACCTTGTCGGCGTCGCCCTCACCCTCGGAGGGCTCGGCCTCGGCACCCTTGACGCCGAGCTCGTCCTCGGCCTTCTTCAGGCCCTCGTAGGCGGCGTCGTTGAAGGACTGGTCGCCGCGGCCGCCGATGTCGTACGCGATGGCGGCCTTGGTGGCGCCGGTGGAGGAGCTGGGGCTCGAACCGGCGTCCGTCGACGACTTGCCACAGGCGGTGGCGGACAGGGCGAGGGCCGCGGAGGCGATGCCTACCGTGGTGATCCTGGTGATCCGGCGCAAGAGGAGGGTCCCTTCGAGACTGACCGAAAGCGCCTCTTCCGGCGCTGGTTTCGCGGCGATCGTAACGCGCGTAGATGTCAGTTAAAGACCCGTTCATGAGTCGTTATCGGATCGACGCGAACCGGCCAACTGGCAACCCCCGGCGTCCGGCCCGATACGGCCCGTCATACACGCTGGTACGGAGGTACGGGCCGGGCCCCGATCCGACACGCCGGGGGCTGGGCCGGACGGAGGAACGAGAACCGGCCCGCCATTAAGTCGTACTTAAAGTCCGGTATTCGGCGTTTCTGTGAACGCCGGGTGTCAGCTCCCCGCGGCGGCGTCGAGGAGGGCCGCCGCGGTGAAGAGCTCCACCCCGACGGTGATGGCCTGCTCGTCCACGTCGAAGTCGCCGGCGTGCAGGTCGCGCACCCGGGTGTCGCCGGGGGTCCGGACGCCGAGCCGGGCCATGGCGCCGGGGACGTGCTCCAGGTACCAGGAGAAGTCCTCGCCGCCGAGCGACTGCTCGGTGTCCTCGATCGCGTACGGGCCGCGCCGGGCCGCCATCGCGTCGCGGAGCAGCTCGGTGACGACCGGGTCGTTGACGACCGGGGGGACGCCGCGGACGTAGTCGACGGTCGACTTGGCCCGGTGCAGGGCGGCGATCTCGTCGATCGCCGCGTGCACCAGGTCCGGGGCCTCCCGCCAGGTCGGCAGGTCCAGGCAGCGGACGGTGCCGGAGAGCTCGGCGTGCTGCGGGATGACGTTGCAGGCATGCCCGGCCTCGATCCGGCCCCAGGTGACCGAGAGGCCCGAGCGGGCGTCCACCCGGCGGGCGAGCACCGCGGAGACGTCCACGGCGACCCGGGCGGCCGCGGTGACCAGGTCGGTGGTCAGGTGCGGGCGGGCGGTGTGGCCGCCGGGGCCGTCGAGGGTGACCTCCAGGCGGTCGCAGGCGGAGGTGATGGGCCCGGGGCGCAGCCCGATCCGGCCGGCGTCGACCCGCGGGTCGCAGTGCACCGCGATGATGCGGCCGACGCCGTCCAGCACGCCGCACTCGATGGCGTCGGCGGCGCCGCCGGGCAGCACCTCCTCGGCGGGCTGGAAGATCAGCCGGACGGCGGCCGGGAGGCGGCCCTGCCGGTCCAGCTCGGCGAGCACGAGCCCGGCGCCCAGAACGGCGGTGGTGTGCACGTCGTGGCCGCAGGCGTGGGCGCGGTCGGGGAGGGTGGAGCGGTACGCCACGGACTTGGTGTCCGGAATGGGGAGCGCGTCGATGTCGGCGCGGATCGCCAGCATGGGCCGCCGCCGGTCCCAGGTGCCGATGTCGCACATCAGACCGGTGCCGGTGGCGAGCACCTTCGGCGCCAGGCCCGCCGCCTCCAGCCGCTCCTTGAGCGCGGCGGTGGTGCGGAACTCCTGGTTGCCGAGCTCGGGGTGCATGTGCAAGTCCCTGCGGAACGCGATCAGTTCGCCGCGCAGGGTGTCGGACAGCGTTCCGGGCAGCGTTGCGGGCGCCGCGTCGGAGCCGGGCTCACGGGACTTCAACTGGTTCACCTTTTGAAGGGTAGGCCCCAAGAGAGGTCAACTGCCCGTTGATCACGAAAAGTTCAGCCCGTTAGGGGAAAGAAATCCGGTTCCGCAGGCATGACGGTCACCCTCTGTGGGTACGCTTACCCGAATTCGAGCCTTTCGGTGAGGGTCGCGGTGCCGGCGACGCCCGCCAGGAAGCCCTGCGCGCGCGGTGAGGCGTTCTCCCGCAGCCACTCGGGGGCGATCTCGCAGACGGCCACCTTCACCCCCGTGCCGGCGAGGGCCAGCGGCAGGGTGTGCACGACGGTCGACGGGAAGCTGACGACCGTGCGCCCGATGGGGCCGCGGCGGGCGATCAGCTCCAGCGGCAGATCGGGGCGGACCACCTCCAGGCCGGTCTCCACCGCGATCCGGTGCAGCTTCTCGGCGCTCTCGCGGCGGTGCGCGAAGTAGCGGGTGGCGCCGTGGGTGCGGGCCAGCACCGTCACGGCCCGCAGGTACTCGTCGGGGTCGACGACGCCGGTCTCCACCAGCGAGGTGCCGACCAGGTCGGCGCCGCGGGTCAGCCGGGGCGGGCCGAAGCGGGACCGGGTCCAGGAGAAGTCGTTGACGAGCACCGTGGTGCCCGGCGGCGGCTCGACCGGCAGCGAGGTGAAGATCTCCACCGCGCGGTGCCGGCCCGGGGCCAGCTTGCGGCGGGCCATCGAGGTCACCGGGGCGAGCACCAGTTCGCGCGGGCCCCGGCTGCCCCGCCGGTGCCAGCGCACCAGGCGTTCGCCGCGCGCCAGTTGGGCGGCGAACTCCATGGTGGCGGTGCCGTCGTCGACGACGGTGACCCGGCGGGGGCCGAACAGGGTGAGCAGCAGCTGGACGTAGCGCGAGAAGGGGTCGCCCACGATCACCCGCTCCGCCGTGCGCAGCGGCCGGGCGAGCTCCCGGAGCGTGCGCACCACGGCCCCCCGCCCCTGGCGGGCGTCCTGCCACTTCACCGTGATGCCCTCGTCCCTGGCCAGCTGGGCCATGCGGCGCAGCTGGCCGCGGGACATCGGGTCGGTGGGCGAGAGGACGACCACCGTGAGGTCGGCCGGGGCGGTGCCCTCTCCGGGGGCGGTACGGGCGGGGAGGCCGGAGTCGGGACGACCCGGTCCGTCCGCCAGGGCGGGCGTGCCGCCCCGCCCGGAGGGGCCGTCGGGCCGTCCGCCGGCCGCCGCCACGGGTGCGCGGCGGGTCGGCTGGGGCGGGACCGCCCGGAGGCGGGGCGGGTCCCGGTGGGCGGCCGTGTGGGCCCATTCCAGGACGTTCAGAAGCTGGACCGGGCTCTCGACGAACGCCAGCTGCCCGGTCATGCGGCGACGAGCCCCTGGACCCGGCGGAGCTTCTTCATCGGGCCGAGCTCCGACTCGTAGACCTTCTTGACGCCGTCGCCGAGGGCGGCCTCGATGGTGCGGATGTCGCGGACCAGGCGCTGCAGGCCCTGCGGCTCGACGGAGGCGGCCTGGTCGGAGCCCCACATGGCGCGGTCGAGGGTGATGTGGCGCTCGACGAAGGTGGCGCCCAGGGCGACCGCGGCCAGCGTGGTCTGGAGGCCGGTCTCGTGGCCGGAGTAGCCGATCGGGACGTTCGGGTACTCCTCCTGGAGCGTCTGGATCACGCGCAGGTTGAGCTCCTCGGCCTTGGCCGGGTAGGTCGAGGTGGCGTGGCAGAGCAGGATGTTGTCGCTGCCCAGGACCTCGACGGCGTGCCGGATCTGCTTCGGGGTGGACATGCCGGTGGAGAGGATCACGGTGCGACCGGTGGCGCGCAGTTCGCGCAGCAGCTCGTCGTCGGTGAGGGAGGCGGAGGCCACCTTGTGGGCGGGGACGTCGAACTTCTCCAGGAAGGCGACGGCCTCGGTGTCCCACGGGGAGGCGAACCAGTCGATGCCGCGCTTCGCGCAGTGCTCGTCGATGGCGCGGTACTCGTCCTCGCCGAACTCCACGCGGTGGCGGTAGTCGATGTAGGTCATCCGGCCCCAGGGGGTGTCCCGCTCGATGTCCCACTGGTCGCGCGGGGTGCAGATCTCGGGGGTGCGCTTCTGGAACTTGACGGCGTCGCAGCCGGCCTCGGCGGCCGCGTCGATGAGGGCGAAGGCGTTGTTCAGGTCGCCGTTGTGGTTGATGCCGATCTCGCCCGTGATGTAGACGGACCGGCCCGGGCCTGCGGTCTTGCTGCCGAGGGTGCGGAGGCGGGTGCTCATGAGGGTTTCCTTCGGGAGATCGGGAGATCGGTGGATCCGGGGGGATCGGAGGATCAGCGAGCGGGGGTGACAGGGGTGTCGGGGAGGCTGAGCTCGGGTCCGAGGAGCCAGGCGGCGATCTCGCGGATCGCTCCGAAGCCGCCCGGGGTCTCGGTGACCGCGCGGGCGGCGGCCCGTACGGAGTCGTGGGCGCTGCCCACCGCGACGGGCCAGCCGACGAGGTGGAAGCAGGGCAGGTCGTTGACGTCGTTGCCGGCGTAGAGCACCCGCTGCGGGTCGACGCCCTGCTCGTCGCACCACTGCTTGAGGGCGAGGTCCTTGCGGTCCACGCCGTGCAGCACGGGGATGCGCAGCTTGCGGGCGCGGGCGGCGACGACGGGGTTCTGCTCGCTGGAGAGGATCAGCAGCGGGACGCCGGCCCGGCGCAGGGCGGCGATGCCGAGGCCGTCGCCGCGGTGGACGGAGACGAACTCGCGCCCGTCGGCGTCGATGTGGACGCGGTCGTCGGTCTGGGTGCCGTCGAAGTCGAGGACCACCGCGTCCACGTCGTCGAGGGAGGGGGCGGCCGCCGTGTCGAGCAGCGGGGCGAGGGCGCGGGCCCGGGCGAGGTCGTGCGGGTCGTCGATCTCCAGGACCCGGGCGGGGTCGGTGACGACGAGGGCGGTGCGGCCGAAGAAGCGGTGCCGGTGGGTGCGGAAGCCCTCGGCGGCCATGGCGTAGACGGCGCCGGTCTCCAGGTACTCGGGCTCGCGGTCCTGACGGCGCGGGCGGTGCGCCTTGTCGTGGTTGACGCCGGTGGCGCCGGTCGCGCCCTCGGGGGCGTCCCGCCACAGGAAGCCGTGCGAGGGGGCGGCGGTGAAGGCGGTGTCGGCCGCGCCCGAGGTGATCCTGGCGGCCGTGCCGTCGACCTCGTCCGGGGTGAGGAAGGGGCTGGTGCACTGGACCAGCAGGACCACGTCGGGGCGGCGGCCCGTGGTGGCCTCGAAGGCGTCCATGGCGTGCAGGACGGCCGACTCGCTGGTGGCGGCGTCGCCGGAGAGGGCGGCGGGGCGCCGCACCGCCTCCGCGCCGAAGGAGCGGGCGGCCGCGGCGATGTCCGGGTCGTCGGTGGAGACGACGACGTCGGTGACGATGGGCGCGGCGAGACAGGCCCGCACGGCGCGGGCCACCAGCGGCAGGCCGGCGACGGTGGCCAGGTTCTTGCCGGGGACGCCCTTGGAGCCGCCCCGGGCGGGGATCACGGCGAGGACGGTCGGCGTCGGCGGTGTCATCAGATCTCTCCCAGCCGGCGGATGACGGGGGCCACCCGCTGCACGCCGTGGCGGTAGGCGCCGCGCGCCGCCTCGCGGACGATCCGGCGCACCCCGCTCTCGCGGGGCTCGGGCGCGGTGAGGTCGAGGCGGTGGCGGGCGAGGACGGTCGGCAGGTAGCCGCCGGCGGTCCCCTGCGTGTAGTACGGGGCGATCGGCGGCGGCGGGGGCCCGTCCAGCAGCTCGGCGACCCGCTCGCGGGCGGCGTCGAAGGCCTTCTCGTACGGCAGGTCGGCGGCGACGCCCTGGCGGGCCAGCCACTCCTCGTCGGGGCGCGGCACGGACCGCGCGTCGAGGCGGTCGAAGGAGGTGAGCAGGCCGGAGCCGATGAAGTGGTGGTTGCCGAGCGCCTCGCGCACGCCGAGGTCGGTGAGGACCGCGGTGGGGATCCGCCGGTGCAGGGCTTCCAGGGCGGCCGTCGAGGAGACGGTGACCAGCAGGTCGGTGCGGTCCAGGACCTCGCCCATGTGCCCGTACACGAGGCGGAAGTTCGGTGGCACGGGCAGCTCGCGCACCAGCTTCTGGTACGGGAACTCCTCCAGGTGCGTGGTGTGTTCGCCGGGCTTGGAGCGCAGCTTCAGCAGCACCTCGCGGTCCGGGTGCAGCCGGGCGTGCTCGACGAGCCGGCGCAGCACGTAGGCGCGTTCGGCCTTGGTGGCGGGCACGGAGGGCTGGGCCGCGAAGACCAGCGTGTCGCGGCCGGGCTCGGGGGTGTGCGGGGCGCCGCCCAGGAAGGGCAGGGCGGCCTCGACGACGCACTCCGCGTCGGCGCCGACGCCCTCGTAGACGGCGCGGAAACGCTCGGCGTCGTGGCGGGAGTTGGCGAGGACGACGTCGGCGCCGTGGCGCAGCAGCAGTCCGTCGGCGAGCTTCTCGTAGACGACGCCGACGTAGCCGGTGACGATCACCGGGCGCCGTTCCTGCGCGAGTTCGGCGAGGCCCTGGAGCACGGCCCGGACGGTGCCGCCGACGAGGGCGAGGACGATCACGTCGTAGTCGCCGTCGCGTACCTCCCGCAGGAACTCCGCGCCCGTCACCTCGCGGGGCGGGACGTCCGACACCCCGGTCTCGGCGAGCTGCCGCGCGGTGGGGGTGGCCCGGCCGCGCAGGACGAACCCGGTGGGACCTCCGGATCCGGTGCTTCCGGCGCTCCCGGCGCTTTCGGTGGTGATTCTGCGGGCGGTGAGCACGCCCCATTTCCACCGGGTGTCGGAGTCGGCGAGTACGGCGACGCGCGCCGCTCGATCGGTACGTGATGGCACGTCGAGGACGCTAGGAGGGCCGGGGGATTCGCGGCCCAACTGGGCCGCAACAAATGGTTAACAGCACCATGACGCATTGCGGGAAACGGACAGAAAGGGGTTCGGGTACGGGGTGGTTAAGGGGCCCGCCGCTTTGTGTTCACCGGGCATCCCTCTGTCGGTCAGGACGAATGCCGGGGCGGCGCATAGCGTCGGCCGCGTGGTCAAGCTCTCCGTCGTCGTGCCGTTCTACAACGTGCAGACATATGCCCCCGACGCCCTCAGAAGCCTGCGCGCCAACGCCCGCGAGGACTTCGAATTCCTGCTGGTCGACGACTGTTCGACCGACGGGACCGCGGAGCTCCTGGAGCGGGCCGAGCGCGAGATCCCGGGGGCGGTGCTGATCCGGCACGCGCGCAACGAGGGTCTCGCCACCGCCCGGAACACCGGGCTCGACGCCGCACGCGGCGAGTACCTGGCCTTCCTGGACGGGGACGACTGGCTGGCGCCCGGCTGTTACGAGCGGCTGGTCGCCGCCCTCGACGGGCTCGGCTGCGACTTCCTGCGCACCGATCACGTCCGGGTGACCGGGCGCAGCCGGTCGGTCCGGCGGGTGCCGGTGGGGCGGCGCGGCGAGGTGCTGCGGCCGCGCGACGCGATCCTGCCGGCCGACCGGACGACCTCGGTGGACTACCCGTACGCCTGGGCCGGGCTCTACCACCGGCGGCTGCTCGACCGGGGGCTGCTGCACTTCCCGCACGGGCTGCGGACGGCCGAGGACCGGCCGTGGATCTGGCGGCTGCACCGGGAGGCGGAATCCTTCGCCGTCACCGGTGAGCTGGGAATCTTCTACCGGCGCGGGGTGGCCACCTCGCTCACGCAGATCGGCGACGTACGGCAGCTCGATTTCATTCGCGCATTCGACCAGGTGATCGAAGAAACAATGAGCGATCCGGACGCGGACCGACTTCTCCCGAAGGCCGTCCGCACCTATTGCGCGGTGATTTCCCACCACATCGGGAACATGGCCAAATTCGAACCCGAAGTGGCGCGGAAATTGCGGGCGATGAGTGCGGGGGCGCTGCGCCGGATGCCGCAGGACGTCCTCGGCGAGGCACTCACCGCGATGGGCGACGAGCGGGCCGGCGCCCTGCGCCGCCTGAAGCGCCGCCGGCCCGCCCCGGCCCCCGCTCCCTCGACCTCCACCGTCCGGAAGGCGGGCGCCGCGTGAGCACCACCACCCAGATCTTCTACGCCTCCACCCTCTACGGCGCCGCCACCCTCGCCGCCGCCCTGGACAGCGGCTGCTTCCGCCCCGCCGACCGGCGCCTGCTGCTCGTCTCCACCAACGCCGCCGTCCCGGAGACCGCCACCCCGCTCGACCGGATGCCCGGCTTCGAGCGACTGCGCGGCCGCTTCGACGGCGTCCTCGACTGGAACGCGACGATCGAGCCGCTGCACCCCGGCGGCTGGACCCCCCGCCCCGACGACCTGCCGATGCTCCAGCGCCACCTGCGGCTGCTGTGGGGACTCGGCACCGACCGGGTCGAACTCACCGTGGAATCACTCCAGGTGGCACCCGCGCTGACCATCGCCCAGCTCTTCCCGGACGCCCCCGTCGACGTGTACGCGGACGGGCTGATGAGCTACGGCCCGACCCGCAACAAGATCGACCCGCTGGTCGGCGAGCGGGTGCGCCGGCTGCTCCACCTCGACCTGGTGCCCGGCCTCGACCCGCTGCTGCTCGCCGAGTTCGGCGCCGTCGCCGAGACCGTGCCGACCGAGGCCTTCACCAAGGTCGTCGAGGAACTGGCCGGACCCGCCGCCGGCCAGGAGGGCCCCGCGCTGCTGCTGGGCCAGTACCTGTCGGCGCTCGCGCTGCTCACCCCCGCCGAGGAGGGCGAGCTGCACCTGCGGATGGTGCGCGGCGCCGTCGCCCGCGGCCACCGCCGGCTCGTCTTCAAACCGCACCCGACGGCCCCCGACGCCTGGTCGCGGGCCCTGGTCCGGGAGGCGGAGGCGCTCGGCGCCGAGCTGACCGTCCTGGACCGGCCGGTGCTCGCCGAGGTGCTCTACCGCGAGCTGCGGCCCGCGCTCGTGGTGGGCTGCTTCTCCACGGCGCTGCTCACCGCGAGCGCCTTCTACGGGATCGGCACCGCCCGGGTCGGCACCCGCTCCCTGCTGGCCGGGCTCACCCCGTACCAGAACAGCAACCGGATCCCGCTGGCCCTGGTCGACGCGCTCGTCCCCGCCCTGGAGGACGGGGAGGCGACCGCCCCCCTGAGGACGGAGGAGCTGGCCGGCCTGGTCGCCGCGATCGGCTTCGCGATGCAGCCGAAGGTCCGGCCGGACCTGCGGGAGACGGCAGTGCGGCACCTGTCCGGGCCGCTCGCGGCCCGCACCCGGCACCACTTCACCCGCCGCCGCCTCACCTCCCTGGGCCTCCCCGGCGGCCTCCCGGTCCCCCGCCACCCGAAGATCCGCCGCCTGGCCCGCCGCGCCCTCAAGCTCAAGCGACGGGCCCTGGGGAGTTAGCCGCTCAGACCCGGGCGACCGGCTCCTGGAACTCGGTCACCCACTTGGTCCGGTCCTCCGGGCACTCCAGATACAGCTCCCGGGCGTAGCCGGTGGAGGCGTAGCCGTTGGTGTCGATCCAGGTGGCGAGGGTCTGGACGGTCGGCAGCAGGGTCTCCATCGGCCCCCGGTGCACGACCGTCGCCGCCTCCTCGATGCCGGGCAGCACCAGCACCTCCAGGCCCTCGACGGCGGTGCCCTCGGGCACCGTCATCCCGGCGTGCACCACGACCGAGCCGTCCCCCCGCCCGGCGTCCTCGTAGTACGCGATGCCCGGCCCGAAACCGGTGACCCCGGCCCCCTCCAGCCGGCCGCACAGCTCCTCGTACAGCGGCCCGATGACGGGCGTGATGTGCTCCGGCCCGAAGCTCGCGGCGATCCCGCTCAGCTCCGCGATCCGCACGGCGGGGACCTTCTTGACGACGACGTCCTGCGTGGACATGCGTCCCTCGCTCTCGATGGCTCGGAGCCGCGCACCGACCTGGGCGAGCCGGGCCCTCGACGCTTCGAGGGCCGCCTCCAGCTCGGCCTGCCGCAACCGCAGCATCCCGCGCAGCTCCTCCGCGCCCACCTGCTCGTCGAGGATCGACTGCACCTGGTCGAGCGTGAAGCCGAGGTCCTTGAGCGCGATGACACGGTTGAGCCGCGCGAGCTGCCCCGCCTCGTAGAAGCGGTAGCCGCTGTGCGGGTCGACCCGGGCCGGGCGCAGCAGTCCGATCGCGTCGTAGTGGCGCAGCATCCGGACCGACACCCGCCCGTGCCGGGCGAAGTCTCCGATGGTGAACATGACGCCCCCTACGGAACGGCCTCACACGGTGTGAGGGTCAAGCGGCGGTCAGGCCCCGGCCGTCGAGAGCTTCACCGCGAAGCCGAGGAACAGGGCGCCCGCGGCGGTCGTGGCGCCGGCCGAGAGGCGCTTGCGGCGGCGGAAGGCGGCGGCCAGGCGGGTGCCGCCGAATATGAGGGTGGTCAGGTAGAGGAAGCTGCCGATCTGCAGCAGGGTGCCCAGGACCAGGAAGGACAGGGCCGGGTAGGCGTAGCCCGGGTCGACGAACTGCACGAAGAAGGAGATCAGGAAGAGGATCGCCTTGGGGTTGAGGAGGCTGATGACCAGCGCCCTCCGGTACGGGTGCTCCGACGGACCCGCGTCCGGCTCCGCCGCGGCCTCGACGGCGGTCTCGTGCCGGGCGCGCCACATCGCGAGGGCGGAGCGCAGCATCCCGTACGCCATCCACGCCAGGTAGCCGGCGCCCGCGTACTTCACGATCATGAAGAGCAGCGGCGTGGTCTGGAGGAGCGAGGCCGCGCCGAGGGCGGCCAGGGTCATCAGGACCGCGTCGCCGGTGAAGACGCCGGCGGCGGCCCGGTAGCCGGTCCGGGTGCCCTTGCGGGCGGCGACGGACAGCACGTACAGCGAGTTCGGCCCCGGCAGGAGGATGATGAGGACGAGCCCCGCGAGATAGGTCGGCAGATCGGTGACACCCAGCATGAGGCGGAGTGTCGCATGTGAGTACGACATTCCGCTTGTGGGTTTCACTCTGCGGAACCCTTCCCTTCGCCGGATCGCGGCAGGTCCGCGGCCGTCTCCCGCCCCGGCCGCCGGCAGGACACCGGGGCCGCCGTGAGCGGCAGGCCGTTGCGGGGCCCGTCGGCGGGGGTCCGCCCCGGCCGGCGGGCCCCCGCCCGCCGCTAGAACGCGTCGGTCGGGACGTACGTCCCCCAGACCGCGCGCAGCGCGTCGCAGACCTCGCCGACCGTCGCCCGTGCCTTCAGGGCGGTCTTCATCGGGTAGAGGACGTTGTCCGTCCCCTCCGCGGCCTTCCGCAGCCCGGTCAGGGCCGCGTCCACGGCCGCCTGGTCGCGTTCGGCGCGGAGCCGGGCGAGGCGGGCGGCCTGCTGGGCCTCGATCGCCGGGTCGACCCGCAGCGGCTCGTAGGGCTCCTCGACGTCCACGGTGTAGCGGTTGACGCCGACGACGACCCGCTCACCGGAGTCGGTCTCCTGCGCGATCCGGTACGCGGAGCGCTCGATCTCGGCCTTCTGGAAGCCGCGTTCGATCGCGTCGACCGCACCGCCGAGGTCCTCCACCTTCGCCATCAGCTCCAGGGCCGCGGCCTCGACGTCGTCCGTCATCCGCTCGACGACATAGGAGCCGGCGAAGGGGTCGACGGTGGCGGTGACGTCGGTCTCGTACGCGAGGACCTGCTGGGTGCGCAGGGCCAGGCGGGCCGACTTGTCGGTCGGCAGGGCGATGGCCTCGTCGAAGGAGTTGGTGTGGAGGGACTGGGTGCCGCCGAGGACGGCGGCCAGGCCCTGGACGGCGACCCGGACCAGGTTGACCTCGGGCTGCTGCGCGGTCAGCTGGACGCCCGCGGTCTGGGTGTGGAAGCGGAGCATCAGCGACTTGGGGTTCTCCGCGCCGAACTCCTCCTTCATCACCCGGGCCCAGATCCGGCGGGCGGCGCGGAACTTGGCGACCTCCTCCAGGATCGTCGTGCGGGCGACGAAGAAGAAGGAGAGCCGGGGCGCGAAGTCGTCCACGTCCATGCCGGCGGCGACGGCGGTGCGGACGTACTCGATGCCGTCGGCGAGCGTGAACGCGATCTCCTGCGCGGGCGAGGCACCGGCCTCGGCCATGTGGTAGCCGGAGATCGAGATGGTGTTCCACTTCGGGATCTCGGCCCTGCAGTACTGGAAGATGTCCGCGATCAGCCGCAGCGAGGGCTTGGGCGGGAAGATGTACGTGCCGCGGGCGATGTACTCCTTGAGCACGTCGTTCTGGATGGTGCCGGTGAGCCGGTCGGCCGGGACGCCCTGCTCCTCGCCGACGAGCTGGTAGAGCAGGAGCAGCAGGGCGGCGGGGGCGTTGATCGTCATCGACGTGGAGACCTTGTCGAGCGGGATGCCGTCGAAGAGGACCCGCATGTCGTCGATCGAGTCGATGGCGACGCCGACCTTGCCGACCTCGCCGTGCGCGAGGGGCGCGTCGGAGTCGTGGCCCATCTGGGTGGGCAGGTCGAAGGCGACGGACAGGCCGGTGGTGCCGTTGGCGATGAGCTGCTGGTAGCGGGCGTTGGACTCGACGGCGGTGCCGAAGCCGGCGTACTGGCGCATGGTCCAGGGCCGCCCGGTGTACATCGAGGGGTAGACACCGCGGGTGAAGGGGTAGGCCCCCGGCTCGCCCAGCTTCTCGGCGGGGTCCCATCCGTCCAGGGCCTCCGGTCCGTAGACCGGTTCGATGGGCAGCCCCGACTCCGACTCGCGCGCCATGTGTTGTGCCTCCCGATCAGCCTGTTACTCGGCGGTACGGCCCCGACGCGACGGACTGCGGCCCCGGCCGTGCGGCGGGGAGGAGAGCAGTCCGCTGGGACCTCGCTCCCAGCATGCCCGTCTCGATTCGGTCACGTGCGCAACCGCGCGCGGCCGGGAAACATCCCTTGGGTACACACGCAATTTCGGGGGGCATTTCATGAAGCGATCGTCCGTCATACGCAGAGTGGTCCTGGGCGCGGCGGCCATCGCCCTGGTCGCCGGCTGCGGGCCGCAGGCCGTGGGTTCCGGCGGTACGGGCGGGGGCGGGAGCGCGACGACGGCGCCGCCCGCCGCGACCACGGGCACTCCCCCGGCGACCCCGGGCTCGGACGACAAGCCGTCCTCGGCCGCGCCCTCCGCGTCCGACGGGACGACGGCGCCCAAGGCGCTGATGGGCGACGGCGACGAGACCGAGCAGGTGCGCGAGCTGCAGGCGCGGCTGCGGCAGGTCGGCTACTTCGACCGGGCGCCCACCGGCTTCTACGGGACGATGACCGCGGGCGCGGTGAAGTCCTTCCAGAAGAAGCGGGAGCTGCCGGAGACGGGCTCGGTCGACGAGGTGACCTGGCAGAAGCTGGTCGCCATGACGCACCGGCCGACCGCCGACGAGCTGAAGCCGTCCACCACCAACAAGCTGGACACCCCGGACCCGCGCTGCATGACCGGGCGGGTGCTGTGCATCAGCAAGGAGAGCCGGACGCTGGCCTGGATGATCGACGGCAAGGTGGTCTCGTCGATGGACGTGCGCTTCGGCTCGGAGAACACGCCGACCCGCGAGGGCCTGTTCAAGGTCGAGTGGAAGGCGCGGAAGTGGACGTCGACGATCTACCACACGCCCATGCCGTACGCGATGTTCTTCAGCCGGGGCCAGGCGGTGCACTACTCGGCGGACTTCGCGGCGCGCGGCTACGCGGGGGCCTCGCACGGCTGCGTGAACGTCCGGGACAAGTCGAAGCTGTCGGATCTGTTCGACCAGGTGCAGGTGGGCGACAAGGTCGTCGTGCACTGGTAGCGGTGCGGGCCGCGCGGCCCGTGTGACCTGAGGGAAGAAGTGGCGCGGGTGGGACCGGGGGAACGTGTCCCACCCGCGCCGTTGCGCTGAGCCGAAGGTACGGGGGGAACCCCGGCTCGTTGCGCTCGCCGATGACCAGTCGGCTCATTCAGTACAGCGCCGGCGGGTCGAAAAGTGTCACACCTGGGTGGGAGACCGGTCCCGGCCGGGCTTCTCGTGACCCTTTCCGCCACCTTTGTCGTCGCCCTTGCCGGGCTTCGCGCCGGGCTTCCCTGGCGCGTCGGGGTGGTGCTTGTCGCCGCCTCGGTCGCCCTTGTCGTCGTCGGAGCCGCCCGAGCCGCCCGAGCCGGAGCCGCCGTTGGAGCCGCCGTTGCCCTTGCCGTCGCCCGAGGGGGTGCGGCCGGTGGCGGTCGAGCCGGTGCCGGGAGTGCCGGAGAGGACGCGGGTGCAGTAGCGCTTGACGGTCTCGCCGTTCCTGAGCGCGCCGAGGAGCCGCTGCCGGCCGCTGTCGGCCAGCGTGCCGTCCTGGTACTCGCGGCAGGCCTTCAGCGTCTTCCTGCGCTCGGCGTCCTCGCCCCCGGTCTTGCCCGACTCGCCCGGGGTCGGCGACGCGCCGGTGCCGTCGTGGCCGCCGGTTCCGCCGGTGGCGGTCGGCGGGCCGCCGCTGGTGCCGGGGGTGGGGGTGCCGCTCTCGCGGTCCAGGGGCACGGACGGGATCGCCGGGCCCGTGCCGCCGCTCGGCGATCCGAGGACGGCGGGCCCGCTGGAGCCGGAGCCGTCGGGGGTGCCGGCGGCGGTGACGGAGCGGGGCGCGGGCTCCCGGGTGAGCGGCAGCATGCCCGTACCGGCGGCGACGGCGACCCCGCCGACGGTGACGGCGGCGAGCGCGGCGGCCAGGCCGTAGCGCAGGGAGCGGCCCCAGCGGTGGCCCGCGGGGGCGGGTGCGATCCGTACGGTGCCGAGTTCGGGCGCGGCGGGAGGCGTGGCGGCGGGCGCGGCGGACACCGCGTACGCGGCCGCGGCGGCTTCGGCGGCACGCTCGGCGGAGACCTTGCGGAAGGCGGCCAGGGCCGCGGCCTCGCCGGGGAGTTCGCCGTCCGGGCCGAGGGCGGCGGCGGGGGTGCGGGCCGCGCCGAGGGTGCGCGCGAGGAGTTCCGCCTGCGCGCGGGACGCCTCGTCGGGGAGGCCGACGGGGTCGACCGGCTCGCCGCGCAGCAACCGCTCCGCGGCCTCCTGGTCGAGCCACTGGTACCGCTCGTCGGCCATCACATGTCCTTCTGCGTCCGCGCGCGCGATTGCGTCACACCGCCGGGGGCGGTGGCCCCCGGGCGCCGGCCGCGCTGCGGAGGGACGCCGTCCAGCGGGGCGGCGGGGTCGGCCTCGGGGTCCTCGGGGCCCGTGGCGCCGGCCGCGCCGAGGAGTTCGGCGAGTTTCTTGAGGCCGCGGTGCGCGGCGGTGCGGACGGCGCCGGGGCGCTTGCCGAGGGTGTCGGCGGCGCTCTTGGCGTCCAGGCCGACGACGACCCGCAGGACGACGGCCTCGGCCTGGTCCTGCGGAAGCTGGGCGATGAGGTGCATGGTGCGGCCGGTGGCCAGGGCTTCCAGTGCCTCGCCGGCGGTGTCGGAGTCGGCGGGCTTGTCGGTCAGTTCGGTCTCGTCGCCGCCGACCGCGGGGCGGCGGCCGCGCATCCGGATGTGGTCGAGGGCGCGGTTGCGGGCGATGCGGGCGGCCCAGCCGCGGAAGCGGTCGGCGTCGCCGTCGAAGCGGTCGAGGTCGCGGGCTATCTGGAGCCAGCTCTCGGAGGCGACGTCCTCCGCGTCGGCCTCGCCGACCAGGGTGCGTATGTAGCCGAGGAGCCGGGGCTGCACCGCGCGGTAGACGGTGCGGAAGGCGTCCTCGTCGCCGTTCTGCGCGGCGAGCACTGCGGCGGTCAGCTCCGCGTCGTCCCCCAGCACTCCCCACACCTGTTCGTCGTCGCGCCATCGCGGCTGGTCGGCACCGCCACGCCGCCCTGGGCGCAGCAGAACGCTACGTCCTTTTCGGGCGCCGCGTCCACGCGGGTCCGCTCTTTGTACAACGTGCAACTTCTGTCGGGGACGGCGGGGTGTGACCGGGATGCGGCGGAGTCGCGGGGAGTGCGCGGCGGGGGTGTGACACAAATCGCGGACCCGGCGCTGTTAGGAGTACGGGGCCGTGCTGCGGCTCCGCGGACGACGACCGGGGCCTCTCCTGTGGGGGGTGGCGGCCCCGGTCGTCTTCCTTTTCGGGCGCCTCTTCGGGGCGCCCTTTTCCTTTCGCCCGCCCTCCCCCCTCAACTGTCAACCGGCCGTTGACACCGAGAGACTGTCAACCTAGGGTTGCACTCATGACGAATCCACTCGGCGTGAGCAACCCCGTGCGACTCGACGACCTGATCGACGCGATCAAGAAGTCCCACCCGGACGCCCTCGACCAGCTCTCCGGCGCGGTCATCGCGGCGGACCACCTCGGCGAGGTCGCCGACCACCTGATCGGCCACTTCGTGGACCAGGCCCGGCGCGCCGGCGCCTCCTGGACCGACATCGGCCGGAGCATGGGCGTCACCCGGCAGGCCGCCCAGAAGCGCTTCGTACCGAAGGGGGACAAGGACGGCGACGCGGCCGCCCTCGACCCGAACGCCGGCTTCAGCCGGTTCACCCCCCGGGCCCGGAACGTCGTGGTGGCCGCGCAGAACGAGGCCGCCGCCGCCCGCAACGACAGGACGGCCCCCGTCCACCTCGCGCTCGGCCTGCTCGCCGAGCCCCAGGGCATCGCCGCCGTCTGGATCACCCGCCAGGGCGTCACCCTCGACGCGCTCCGCGAGGCCCTCACCCCGGCGCTGCCGCCGGCGGCGGAGGAGGTGCCCGCGCTCATCCCCTTCGACGCGGACGCCAAGAAGGTCCTGGAGCTCACCTTCCGGGAAGCCCTGCGGCTGGGCCACACCTACGTCGGCACCGAGCACATCCTGCTGGCCCTCATGGAGTTCGAGGACGGCAAGGGCCCGCTCGCCGGCCTCGGCCTCCACAAGGCGGTGGCCGAGCGGCAGATCGCCGAGGCCCTCGCGTCGCTGCAGATCCAGGAGCCGGAGCCGGAGGCCTGACGCACGGAGAGGGCGGCCGGGACCACGGGGGGGTCCCGGCCGCCCTCTCGGTCGGCTTCGTCAGGCGGTACGCGCCCGGCGCGAGACCACCGCGCGGAGCACCCGGCCGCCCTCGGTCGACAGCTCGCGCGCCCGGCGCAGCCCCGTCGGGCCGTGGGCGGCGGATTCGAGGACGGCCTGCTGGCGTCGGAGTTCGCCCGCCTGGAGCGGGCCGTCGTCGTTCGCGTCGTGCAGGCGGTGCACGGCCAGGGCGATCACCGAGCAGCGCCCGGCCCACTCCCGCAGCGGGCCCTCCGCCCACTCGGCGGGAAGGCCGTCGAGCATCCCCCGGACGAGCCCGGCGGCCTCGTCCGCGCCGCCGCCCGCGCCGTCCAGCTCGGCCCGCGCCTTGCCGACCGCCTCGCCCCAGACCCCGCCGTCGCCGCGCGCGACCGCGGCCCACACGGGCCGCAGCACCTCGGCGCCCTCGGGGGCGAGCAGCGGCAGGCAGCGGTCCAGGCAGGCGAGCCCGGCGGCGGCCAGGCCCCGCTCGTCGGCCCGGTCGATCAGTTCCAGCAGGCTCGTGCTCGTCGCCGACGTCATGGACGCCTCCTCGCCACCCGATGCGGACGCAGTACTTCCACTACTGCGTCGCGCGGCGTGTTTCCGTCACTACGCGGCCGGAATCATGCCAGTCGCCTTCAGGTGCTGCATAGAGGTCAGACGCCGGACGAGCAGGATCGCCAGGACGGCCGCGAGGACGTCGAGGGCGTCGGCCGCGAGCATCCACTGGGTGCCGGCGACGAGCTCGTCCACGGTCATGGCACGGTCGAAGACCCGGCTGCCGACCTCGCCGGTGATCCGGGAGACGAGGAAGAACAGCCACCAGCAGTTGACCAGGACGAACTCGCCCCCGCGGTCGGGCCCGTACGGCTCGGGGCGGCTCGCCCGCCAGATGTCCACGATCTGCCCGCGCGGGAACCAGAACGCGACGATCGGGACGACCCAGCCCGCGATCATCCAGCCCTTCGCCCGGCGCTGGAGGTCCGGCGCCCAGACGTCGGCGTTGCCGCGCAGCCGGAACATCCAGACGATGAAGAGCACCGCGGTCGCGAGCAGCAGCAGGCCCTGCGCCGACCAGGCCACGGTCGAGGCCAGGGTGCCCGCGTACCCCTCCGGGTCGGGGTGGTCCGCCAGCGGGCCGGTGAGCTCGGAGCGGACGCCGGAGGTGGCGATCAGGCTGACGACGTCGGCCGCCGCGGTGGCGCCGAGCAGGGACACGACGGCGTAGGACAGGCCGTTGGGATTGCGGAGCATGGTCGGGCGGATCCCCCCAGGGAGTACGGCGCCCCTCCCCGAGGCGCCGACGCGGCCGGACGGCCGCAGCGGGGAGGACCGTACGTGACGCGGAAGACCGGCGTCCACGGGGAAAGCACTCAGTCGGGCCTGAGTACCTCAGCGCACCTGTCCGGCGAGCGCCTTGAAGCGGTCCCAGGTCAGGGCCGGTCTCCGGGCGTCCCACAGCTTCTGCGCCGTCGCCGTCAGCGGCATCCGGATGCCGTCGGCCACCTGCGCCTGCGTCTGCGCGCCCGCCAGGTCGCACCAGACCGCGAAGCTGCCGCCGAGGATCTGCGGGTCGTAGCGGGCGGGCACGGGCGTGGTGCCGCGCAGAACCAGGGGGGTCCACTGCTCGTAGATGCGCCGGCCGGTGGGGTACGCGAAGTCGTTGGGCTGGCCGAGCACGTAGTAGAGGTACTCGTCGTTGTAGTTGAGCACCTTGCGGCCCGCGCTCAGGTACGCGACGGGCGGCCGGGCGCCGATCTCCTTGCCGGTCCAGTAGGCGACCTGGAGGTCCTGGGCCGCGACGGCCACCCCGCCCGGGTAGAAGCCGTCGTTCCAGGCGCGCAGGGCCTTGCCGGTCGGCCGGACCACCGCCGCGCGGTCGTTCAGCCAGCCGGTGGCGAGGTCCTGGACCCGGCCCGAGGCGCCGTACCTCGCGGTGGCCGCGCGGGCGAGCTGGGGGTAGGTCGCCTCGGGGTTCCTCGCCATCAGGGCCACGTACTCGTCGCCGCCCAGGTGCCAGTAGGCGCCGGGGAAGAGGCCGGTGTACTCGCGGAGCAGCTCGTCGACGATCCGCGCGGAGGCCGGCTTGGAGATGTCGACGGCGCCGCGCGGGGTGCGGCCGGTGGCGCTGACGAGCTGGAGTTCCGGGTGGGCGGCGATGACCGCGCCCAGGTGTCCGGGCGAGTCGATCTCGGGGACCACGGTGATGTGCAGGCTCGCCGCCAGGTCCACGATCCGCCGGACCTCGGCCTTGCTCAGGTGCCGGGCGGAGACCACCTCGGGGTGACTGTCGGAGGCGATGCGGAAGCCCTGGTCGTCGGAGAAGTGCAGACCGAGCTGGTTGAGCTTGAGGTCGGCCATCTCGCGGACCCGGGCCTCGATCCAGGCCGCGTCGAAGTACTTGCGGGCGATGTCGACCATCAGCCCGCGCTGGGGCTTGGCCGGGGCGTCCTCGACCACGCCCTCGGGTATCGCCCCGGTGGACCTGACGGACTGCTTGAGGGTGCGGGTCCCGTAGAAGACGCCGGCCTGGCCGGGGCCGGTGATCCGGACCCCGCCGCCCTGGACGGCGAGGGTGTACGACTCGGCGGAGCCCTGGCCGCCGAGGGCGAGGGAGACGTCGCCGGGCCGGGCGGCGGCGGTGCCGCGGTACGGGACGCGCAGCTCGCCCGCGATCAGCCGGGCCTCGTCGGCGAGGGCGGCCTCGTCCTTCGCGGCGACCACGACCCCGGTGTCCGGTCCCGGCTTCCAGCCGGGGCCGCGGGCCGCCCGGTGGGAGCCGACGGCCGGGATCGTCCGCGGGGCCGTGGAGAGCGGGTAGGTCCGGGTGGGCGTCGGGCTCGGCGGCGGCGTCGTGGCCGTGCCGGGGGCGGTGGCCGTGGTGCCCGTGCCGGAGGCGGCGGGCGGGCCGTCGCCGGAACCGGTCGAGCAGGCCGCCACGGTGGCCAGTGCCACCGCGGCCGCCACGAGTGCGGGGCCCCGGAGGGGCCCTCGTATGGAGTACCGCATCACTCGGAATCCTCTCTCACCGCGCGATTCACGGCATCCCGGGCCTTCTGTCGACGCCTCGACCGAAACCACTCGTCCAGGTGAAATTCGCGCATCCGTCGGACACTTCCCCCGTCCCGCCGATAGCGTGGCGTCACATCCACCCCACAGCTTGCCCTGGCACCCCTGCGTCCCTCCCGGAGTCACCGCTGACCAGCACCAGCACCGGCGACACTCGCGCACCCTCCCGGACCCCGGACTCCCCCGCCATGCCTGCCCAGGCGGCGCGCCACTGGCACCCCAAGGGCCTCGCCGGTTTCAACGCGGCCCCGCACGCCCTCGCCGAGTCCCTGCTGCTGCGCTGCTGCGGCAGCCGGCGCTGGGCCGAACGGGTGGCGGCACACCGCCCGTACCCGACCCTCGACGCGCTGCTCGCGGCGGCCGACGAGGCAGGGTACGACCTGTCGGGGGCCGATCTGGACGAGGCGCTCTCCCGCGAGACCGCGGCGCTGCCGCACCCGGACGCCCCGCCGGCCGCGCGGACGGCGCTGCGGGCCGCGCACGCCGCGTACGAGAGCGGCTTCGGACACGCCTTCGTGATCAGCCTGGACGGGGTCCCGGCGGGCGAGCGGCTGGACCGGGTCCTCTTCGGCATCCGGTCACGTCTCGGCAACGAAAGGGAGGAGGAGCGGGCCGTCGCCGCCGAGGAACTGCGCCGGCTCGCCCGGACCCGGCTCACCCGTTCGGTCGCAGGAGGCTGAGTTCGTCCGCGATTCCCGCGGGACTCCTCCACAAGCACCCGAAATGCGGCGATTCGGGCTCCGCTGATAGTCCGTCCGTGCCTGTTTGATCACACCTATGGACCCCGCGCGAGCGAACCGACAAGTCGTCGCTACGATGACCGGGGCCGGTGGACCGTACCCGGCCGGGCCAGACCGACAGAGAAGCCGGCCGGCCCCGATCCCCGCTCCCGGAGGGTTTTTCCGTGCCGGCTGGAACGCTGTACCGCGGCCGGGAAGGAATGTGGTCCTGGGTGGCTCATCGAGTCACCGGCGTCCTCATCTTCTTCTTCCTGTTCGTACACGTGCTGGACACCGCTCTCGTCCGCGTCTCCCCCGAGGCGTACGACGATGTCGTGGCGACGTACAAGACGCCGATCGTCGCACTCCTCGAGTACGGCCTCGTCGCCGCCATCCTCTTCCACGCGCTGAACGGTCTCCGTGTCATCGCCGTGGACTTCTGGTCCAAGGGCCCGCGCTACCAGAAGCAGATGCTCTGGACCGTCGTGGGCATCTGGGTCGTGCTGATGGCGGGCTCGCTCTACCCCGTCCTCGGCCACGCCGCACGTGAACTGTTCGGGAGCTGACGCCAGACATGTCTGCTGACACCACTTCCGCCATCGGTCCCGTCGAGGGCGCTGCCTACGGCGTGGACAACCCGGCCCCGTACATCGAGGCCCCCCGCAAGCGCACGGGCAAGACCCCGCGGGCGACGCGCGGCAACTTCGAGATGGCCGCGTGGCTCTTCATGCGCCTCTCGGGCGTGGTCCTCGTCGTCCTGGTCCTCGGCCACCTGCTGATCCAGCTCTTCCTGGACGGCGGCGTCTCCAAGATCGGCTTCGCCTTCGTGGCCGGCCGCTGGGCGTCCCCGTTCTGGCAGGTCTGGGACCTGCTGATGCTGTGGCTCGCGATGCTGCACGGCGCCAACGGCCTCCGCACGGTCATCAACGACTACGCGGAGCGCGCCAACACGCGTCTGTGGCTGAAGGGCCTGCTGTACACCGCCACGGTGTTCACCATCCTTCTGGGCACGCTGGTGATCTTCACCTTCGACCCGAACATCCGCTAGGCACGGGGCTGAGGTAACCACGTCATGAAGATCCACAAGTACGACACCGTCATCGTCGGCGCCGGCGGCGCCGGCATGCGCGCCGCCATCGAGGCGACGAAGCGCAGCCGCACCGCCGTGCTGACGAAGCTGTACCCCACCCGCTCCCACACGGGCGCCGCGCAGGGCGGCATGGCCGCCGCGCTGGCCAACGTGGAGGAGGACAACTGGGAGTGGCACACCTTCGACACGGTCAAGGGCGGTGACTACCTGGTCGACCAGGACGCCGCCGAGATCCTGGCGAAGGAGGCCATCGACGCCGTCCTCGACCTGGAGAAGATGGGCCTGCCGTTCAACCGCACCCCGAACGGCACCATCGACCAGCGCCGCTTCGGCGGTCACTCGCGCAACCACGGCGAGGCCCCGGTCCGCCGGTCCTGCTACGCCGCGGACCGCACCGGCCACATGATCCTCCAGACGCTGTACCAGAACTGCGTCAAGGAGGGCGTGGAGTTCTTCAACGAGTTCTACGTCCTGGACCAGCTGATCACCGAGGTCGACGGGGTCAAGCACTCCGCCGGCGTGATCGCCTACGAGCTGGCCACCGGCGAGATCCACGTCTTCCAGGCGAAGGCCGTGATCTACGCGTCCGGCGGCACCGGCAAGTTCTTCAAGGTGACGTCCAACGCCCACACCCTGACCGGTGACGGCCAGGCCGCGTGCTACCGCCGCGGGCTGCCGCTGGAGGACATGGAGTTCTTCCAGTTCCACCCGACGGGCATCTGGCGCATGGGCATCCTGCTCACGGAGGGCGCCCGCGGTGAGGGCGGCATCCTGCGCAACAAGGACGGCGAGCGCTTCATGGAGAAGTACGCGCCGGTCATGAAGGACCTCGCGTCCCGTGACGTCGTCTCCCGCTCCATCTACACGGAGATCCGCGAGGGCCGCGGCTGCGGTCCCGAGGGCGACCACGTCTACCTGGACCTGACGCACCTCCCGCCGGAGCAGCTGGACGCCAAGCTGCCCGACATCACGGAGTTCGCGCGCACCTACCTCGGCATCGAGCCCTACACGGACCCGATCCCGATCCAGCCCACCGCGCACTACGCCATGGGCGGCATCCCGACCAACGTCGAGGGTGAGGTCCTCTCGGACAACACCACCGTCGTCCCGGGCCTGTACGCGGCCGGCGAGGTCGCCTGTGTCTCCGTGCACGGCGCCAACCGTCTCGGCACCAACTCGCTGCTCGACATCAACGTCTTCGGCAAGCGCTCCGGCATCGCCGCCGCCGAGTACTCCGCCAAGGCCGACTTCGTCGAGCTGCCGGAGAACCCCGAGGCCTTCGTCGTCGAGCAGATCGAGAACCTGCGCAACTCCACGGGCAACGAGCGGGTCGCCGACCTGCGCCGTGAGCTCCAGGAGACGATGGACGCCAACGTGATGGTGTTCCGTACGGAGCAGACCATCAAGACGGCCGTCGAGAAGATCGCCGAGCTGCGCGAGCGCTACAAGAACGTGTCCATCCAGGACAAGGGCAAGCGCTTCAACACGGACCTGCTGGAGGCCATCGAGCTGGGCAACCTGCTCGAGCTGGCCGAGGTCATGGCCGTCTCGGCGCTGGCGCGCAAGGAGTCCCGCGGCGGTCACTACCGCGAGGACTACCCGAACCGCGACGACGTCAACTTCATGCGCCACACCATGGCGTACCGCGAGGTCGGCGAGGACGGCTCCGAGACCGTCCGTCTCGACTACAAGCCGGTCGTCCAGACCCGCTACCAGCCGATGGAGCGTAAGTACTGATGGCTACCCCCGTACTGGACAAGGTCGAGGCGGAGTCCGCCGCCTCCCCGTACATCACGGTCACGATGCGGATCCGCCGCTTCAACCCCGAGGTGTCGGACGCCGCGGTCTGGGAGGACTTCCAGATCGAGATCGACCCGAAGGAGCGTGTGCTCGACGCCCTTCACAAGATCAAGTGGGACGTCGACGGCACGCTGACCTTCCGCCGCTCGTGCGCCCACGGCATCTGCGGTTCGGACGCGATGCGGATCAACGGCAAGAACAGGCTCGCCTGCAAGACGCTGATCAAGGACATCAACCCCGAGAAGCCGATCACGGTCGAGGCCATCAAGGGCCTGACGGTGCTGAAGGACCTCGTCGTCGACATGGAGCCCTTCTTCCAGGCGTACCGGGACGTCATGCCGTTCCTGGTCACCAAGGGCAACGAGCCGACCCGCGAGCGCCTGCAGTCCGCCGAGGACCGCGAGCGCTTCGACGACACCACCAAGTGCATCCTGTGCGCCGCGTGCACGTCGTCCTGCCCGGTCTTCTGGAACGACGGCCAGTACTTCGGTCCGGCCGCGATCGTCAACGCGCACCGCTTCATCTTCGACTCGCGTGACGAGGCGGGCGAGCAGCGCCTGGAGATCCTGAACGACAAGGACGGCGTGTGGCGCTGCCGCACGACGTTCAACTGCACGGACGCCTGCCCGCGTGGCATCGAGGTCACGAAGGCGATCCAGGAAGTGAAGCGCGCGCTGATCACGCGTCGTTTCTGATCCCTGGCCACCGCCCTGCGGCGAAGCCCGCTTCTGTACGCTGCGACGTGCAGGAGCGGGCTTTTTCGTGTGCGGAGGACGGGGACTGATGAGCGAGCCGAACCCTTACAAGTCGGGGGAGTACGAGTGGGGGCCCGGTCAGCAGCCCGGGACGCCGGCGTACGGGTACCCGCACCAGCCGACGATCCCGGCGGGAGTGCCGGTGCCGCCGCAGCACGCGCCGGGCCCGCAGCTCGCCCTGGGCGACATCACCGTCGTCGGGGACCAGATCATCACGCCGGCCGGGCCGATGCCGCTCAAGGGCGCCGCGTGGAACGTGATGGACATGTCGCGGACCGAGGAGAAGATCTCGACGACGGGCATCGTCCTGGCGGTCGTGTTCTTCGTCTTCTGCTTCCTGGGGCTGCTGTTCCTGCTGATGAAGGAGAAGAAGACGACCGGCTTCATCCAGGTCACCGTCACCAGCGGCGGCCGCTACCACTCGACGATGATCCCGGCGACCGCCCCGGAGACCCTCCAGTGGGTCATGGGCCAGCTGAACTACGCGCGCTCGCTGAGCATCTGACGAGAGGCACGGCCTAGCCGTGCCAGGGCTCGACGCCCGTGTTCTCCTCCGCGACCAGCATGATCCGGCGGAGCAGGTCGTTGAGCTGGGTGCGTTCCTCCGCGCTGAGGGTGCCGAGGATGCGGTACTCCTCGTGGCCGAGGACGTCCATGGCGCCGAGCCAGGTCTCGTGGCCCGCGGGGGTGAGTTCGACGACCACCCGGCGGCGGTCGGTCGTGGACGGGGTGCGGTGGACCAGGCCCCGCTTCTCCAGGGCGTCCAGGCGGCCGGTGACGGAGGCGGGGGCGAGGTCGAGGTCCCGGGCGAGCTCGGAGGGCGCGGCGCTGCCGCCGCGGCCGGCCAGCTTGTGCAGGGTGTCGAACTCGTGGCGTTCCAGGTCGAAGTCGGCGAGGGACTGTTCGCGCACCCGGCGCAGGTGGACGGAGAGCTTCTTCATCCGGGTGACGGCGCCCTCGACGACCGGGTCGAGGTCGGGCAGCACGGGCTGCCAGCGGGCCACGTGCTCGTCGGTCCAGTCGCGCGGTTCCTCGGTGGGTGCCATGGGGTGATCGTACGTCCGGGCGGGGCGCTCGGCCGGAAAAGTATTTCGTTGACGAATTATTCGGCACCGAAATACTCTGCTCGGCATGCCCCTGCCCAGCACCGCCGCGCCCACGCACCCCCCGACCCCCCATCCGCTGCGCACCCGTTCCTTCCGGCTGCTCTTCACCGGCCGCGCGCTCTCCCTCCTCGGTGACGCCGCCGTCCCCGCCGCGCTCGCCCTCGCCGTCCTGGAGGCGACCGGCTCCACCTCCGCGCTCGCGCTGGTGCTGGCCTGCTCGATGGTGCCGAAGCTGCTCCTGCTGCCGCTCGGCGGCGTGGTGGGCGACCGCTTCGACGCCCGGACCGTCGCCCTCGCCATGGACCTCGTCCGCTGCGCCTCCCAGCTCACCGTCGGCATCGAGCTGCTGAGCGGCTCGCCCACGCTCTGGCTGATCGCCGCCGTCGAGGTGGCCGGCGGCGCGGCCGGGGCGTTCGCGATGCCGACCGGCGCGCCGCTCGTGAAGGGCACGGTGTCCCCCGACGGGCTCCAGCGGGCCAACGCGGCCATGGGCATCGCCCACAGCGCCAGCCGCGTCGGCGGCCCCGCCCTCGCCGGGGCGCTGATCTGGACCGTGGGCCCCGGCTGGGCGTTCGTCCTGGACGCGGCGAGCTTCGCGGTCAGCGCCGCGCTGCTCTGCGCCGTACGGGTCGAGCGGGTGAGCACCCCCCCGCAGCGCCTTCCTCGACGACCTGAAGGAGGGCTGGCGGGAGGTCCGCACCCGCGACTGGTACTGGACCAGCCTCATCGGCCACAGCGCCTGGAACGGCGCCGCCGCCGTCCTGATGACCCTCGGCCCGGCCATCGCCCTCGACCGGCTCGGCGGCAAGGCGACCTGGGTGCTGTTCCTCCAGGTCGGCGCCGTCGGCCTGCTGCTCGGCTCGCTCGCCGCCGACCGGATCCGGCCCCGCCGCCCGATCCTCGTCGCCAACCTCGGCCTCGCCACGTACGCGTTGCCCCTGGTCCTGCTCGCGGTGGCGGCGCCCGCACCCCTCACCATCGCCGCGTACGGGCTCGCCCAGGCGGGCCTCGGCTTCCTCAGCCCGGTGTGGGAGACGGCGGTCCAGCGGGCCGTCCCCGCCCACGCGCTGGCCCGCGTCACCTCGTACGACTGGCTGCTCTCGCTCGCCGCGATGCCCCTCGGCTACGCGCTGGCGCCGCTCGCCGCCTCCGCCTGGGGGCCCGACGTCCCGCTGCTGGCCGCCGCCGTGATCGTGGGCGGCTGCTGCCTCGGGACGGGACTCGTGCCGGGGGTGCGCCGCTTCGGGAACGGCTGAGGAACCCGGTCGGCGCGTGCCCCGCCGCCGCTCCCCTCCGGCCCCCGGACGGGGGTGCGGGACACCCCGTACGGCCGACTAGGCTCAGGCCCTGTGACGGACGCGAGTGAAGAGCAGCAGGGCCCGTCCGCGGGCGGGCGGCCGGCGGAGAAGCCCGCCAAGGCGCCCAAGAGCGAGCAGACCCGCGCACTCATCCTGGAGACGGCGCTCCGGCTGTTCAAGGAGCGCGGGTACGACAAGACCACGATGCGGGCCATCGCCCAGGAGGCCGGGGTCTCCGTCGGCAACGCGTACTACTACTTCTCCTCCAAGGAGCACCTGGTCCAGGGCTTCTACGACCGGATCGCCGAGGAGCACCAGGCAGCCGTCGAACCCATCCTGGAGAGCGGCGAGAAGGACCTCACGGCCCGGATCCGCGGGGTGCTGCTCGCCTGGCTGGACATCGCCGCCCCGTACCAGGAGTTCGCGTCCCAGTTCTTCAAGAACGCCGCCGACCCGGACAGCCCGCTCAGCCCCTTCTCCCCCGAGTCCGAGGGCCCGCGCGAGGCGGCGATCGAGGTGCACCGGCGGGTCATCTCCGGGGCCTCGGTCAAGGTCGACCCCGAACTGTCCGAGGCGCTGCCGCAGTTGCTGTGGCTCCAGCAGATGGGCCTGGTGCTGTTCTGGGTCTACGACCGCTCCGAGAACGCCGCCAACAGCCGCCGCCTCGTCGAACGCCTCTCCCCCGTCACCGCCCGCGCCATCCAGCTCTCCCGCTTCCGGATCCTGCGCCCGCTGGTGAAGGAGACCCACGAACTGCTCGCCGACATGATGCCGACGGCGGCCGGGATGGCCGCCTCGGGCAAGCCGAGGCGGGCCGCCAAGTCCGGGTAGCCCGCACGGGCGGCCCCGGTCCCGACGGTCCGGGTCCCGGCGGGCCCGTCAGCCGACGGCGCCGAGGACCGGCGCCCAGGTCGCGCCGGTGAGCGCGGCCACCGCCTGCTCCTCGGAGAGCGGGGGCGCGGTACGGGTCGGCTCCGGCACGTCGGCGCCGGTACCGCCGCCGAGGCTGTTCCACTGCGTCAACTGGACCTGCGCGCCGGTCGACTTCACCGTCACCGTCACCGTCCAGCGGTGGGCGGTGCCGGCGCCGGCCGGCCGCTCGGCCGCGGTCCGCTCCGACATCACCACGGCCCCGCCGGGCAGCGCGGCGCTGCTCGGCAGCTCGCTGAGCGCGCAGGTGTCCCCCTCGGCCCGCGCGGGCGTCCGCTCGCAGCTCAGCCCGTCGCCGTCGGCGAGCGGCAGCTTGAGCCGGACCGCCGAGACGCCGACCCGGGCGGCGCCGTGCCCGTCGTCGACGACCAGGCCGGCGTTGGCGACGTAGCCGGCGGAGGGATCCGAGGGGTTGTTGCCCTGCCCGGTCACCTGGCTGTACCGGCCCCCGGGGAACGTCGCCTCCAGGGCGTGGATCATCTGCGTCCCACTGACCGCGGACCGCGGCATCGCCAGCGCCACCGTCTCGATCCCGGCTCCCCCCGAGCCGGTCCCGGCGAGCACGCCGGGGAGCACCAGGCCGGCCGCAGCGATCGCGGCGCAGGCACCCGCCCCGGCGACGATCCCGGCGGTGCGCCGGCGCCGACGGCGGCGGCCCCGCTCGACGGCTCCGTCCAGGAGTGCGGTGAGATCGGGGTCGAGGGAGTCGGTCGTACGGTCCAGCGCCTGGGCGAGATCTGCTTCGAAGGGCATGCTGAAGTCACCTTTCGTGTCGTCGACTTCTGCGTCGACGTCTGTCGTCGATGGAGGCTGTGCGGCGGTCCCGGTGCGCTCGCGCGCCCGGTACGGGCGGGGCTCAGCGCGGAACGAGATCGGTCAGGCTGTCGCCGAGCAGCGCGCGCACCCGCACGAGCGCCCGGGTCCCCTGGGAGCGGACCGCGCTGTTGCTCATCCGGAGCATCCGGCCGGTCTCCTCGATGCTGCGGTCCTCCCAGTAGCGCAGCAGGAGCACGGCCCGGTCGCGGGGCGGGAGGCGCCCGATCGCGTCCAGCAGGGTGAGCCGCAGGGCGGTGTCCGGACCGGACGCCGCCCGGTCGGGCAGGTCTCCGACGGGGCGCTCGCCGGTGCTGCGCCGGCGCCGCAGACTGAGGAACGCGCGGACCAGGACCGTCTGGGCGTAGGCCGCCGGGCTGTCCGCCCGGGCCACCCGCTTCCAGTGCGCGTACACCCGTCCCAGCGTCTCCTGGACCAGGTCCTCGGCGAGGTGGGTGTCACCGGCCGCGAGGACGTACGCCGAGCGGTACAGCGCCCGCGCCCGCTCGGCCACGAACTCCAGGTACGCGTCCTCCTGTGCTGATGTCACTCGTTTCCCGCCCGTTCCCCTTGTTCCGTGTTCCCCGTGCATATCCCTCTTGACTACGCGGGACGGCGGGATGTCGTGCGGATCGGGAATCTTTCTCCGGGAACGGCTCAGGGCCTGCCCGGGGAGACGGACAGGCCCTGCGTGGTTCGGGTCCGGCTAGATCCAGCTGAGCTCCCACAGGCGCCAGATGCCCGTGCCGTCGGAGAGGAACTGCGATCCGGCCACGTCCTCCGTGGACAGCACGTAGTCCTTCTTCTGCCACAGCGGCACCAGCGGTACGTCCTTGGCGACCTCGGACTGGATGTCGCGGAAGTCGTTGGTGGCCCGGGAGCGGTCGCTGAACTGCTGCGTGGCGGCGATCAGCGCGTCGATCCGCTTGTTGGAGAAGCCGTTGTGGAGGGTGTTGTCGGTGCCGACGAGCGGAGCGGTGAAGCTGTCCGAGTCGGGGAAGTCGGGGAGCCAGCCCACGGTGTACGCGTCGTAGGCGCCCTTCGCGTACCCCTTCTGGAAGGACGGCCAGTCGGCCGCGACGACGTCGACCTCGAACAGGCCGGTCTCCTCCAGCTGCTTCTTCAGCTCGGCGGCCTCGGCGTCGTAGGTGGAGTCCTTGCTGTGGCCGAGGGTGAACCTCACCGGGATGTCGACGTCCGCGGCCTTCAGCAGGCGCTTGGCCTTGGCCTTGTCCGGCTCGGGGGTGAGGTCGTAGAAGGCCGTGCTGTGGCCGACGAAGCCCTGCGGGATCAGGGAGTAGAGCGGCTCGACCGTGCTCTGGTAGGTGCCGGTGGTGATGGCCGGGCGGTCGACGACCGCGGCGACGGCCTGCCGCACCGCCTTCTTCGCCATCGGCGAGCCGGGCCGGACGTTGAAGTTCAGGTTGCGGATCTCGGCGCTGGCCGCCTCGGTGATCCGGGTGCCGTCCTTCGACGCGTCCTTCAACGAGTTGATGAAGGCCGGCGGCATCTGCCGGTGCGTCACCTCGACCTGCCCGTCCTTCCAGGCGGCCGCGAGCCCCTCGGACTCCTTGAAGTACTTCACGACCACCGTGCGGCCGGTCTTGGTGACGGCGCCCCGGTAGTTCGGGTTGGGCTCCAGCCGGGCGCTCTCCCCCGGCTTGTACTCCTTGAGGACGTACGGCCCCGAGCCGTCCACCGTGGTCCCGGTGCGCAGCGTCTTCCCGGGGTACGCGGTGCGGTCGACGATCGAGCCCGCGCCGGTCGCCAGCTTGAGCGGGAAGGTGGCGTCCCGGCCGCTCAGGTTGAAGGTGACCTTCCGCCCGTCCGCCACCACGCTCTCGAGCGTCGGGAAGAGGGGCTGCGGACCGACGTCCGTCTTGATGCCCAGCATCCGCTCGAAGGAGAACTCGACGTCCTCGCCCGTGACCTTGCGCCCGTTGGAGAACGTGAGGTCGTCGCGGAGCGTGCACTGATACGTGGTCAGCGTCGTGCCGACGAACTTGCAGCTCTCGGCCGCGTCCGGGACCGGCGTCGTGAAGCCGGGCTTGAAGGTCAGCAGCGACTGGAAGACGTTGCTGTACATCGCCCAGGAACCGGCGTCGTAGGCGCCGGCCGGGTCCAGTGAGGTCACCTTGTCGGTGGTGCCGACGGTGATCGGCTCGGTCCGCACGTCGTCGGAGGGCAGAAGTTGCCACCCTCCGATCCCGGCGGCCACCAGAACTCCACAAGTGATCAGAATCCGCAAACGGACTGACGACCGCATGAGACGTGCTTCCTTTTTTTGTTCCCACCCCTGTCGCGACGGCTCCCAACCAGCCGCGATGGATTCAGCCAATCACACGGATTTCACAAGCGGAAGAGGAAACATTCACACGGCACGCATATGTCCGAGATGAGGGAAGTAAGGGACGGAGCGGTACGTATCCGTAACGGAGCGCGCTGTCACATCTGCGCCATTCGCGCCCCGCGCGCCCCACGCGTCACGCCGTACGCTCCGTCACCCGTCCCGTCCGCCCTCAGGCCTGACGGGACGCCAGCTCCACGACCGTGATGTCCGAGGGCGCCCCGACCCGCACCGGCGGCCCCCACGCGCCCGCGCCGCGCGACACGTACAGCTGGGTGTCGCCGTAGCGTTCGAGCCCCGCGACGGTCGGATTGGCGAGCTCGGCGAGGTAGTTCCCCGGCCAGAGCTGGCCGCCGTGGGTGTGCCCGGAGAGCTGGAGGTCGACGCCGTGCCGGACGGCGTCGTCGATGACGATCGGCTGGTGCGCGAGCAGGACGGCGGTACGCGCCCGGTCCCGGTCCCCGAGCGCCTTGCCGAAGTCGGGCCCGTGCCCCTCGCTCTCCCCCGCGACGTCGTCCACCCCCGCGAGGTCGAAGCCGGCCCCGATCTCGACGCGGGCGTTGCGCAGCGGGTGCATGCCGAGCTCGCGGACGTGGTCGACCCAGGCGTCGGCGCCCGAGAAGTACTCGTGGTTGCCCGTCACGAAGAACGACCCGTCGCGGGCGCGCAGCCGGGCGAGGGGCTCGGCGGCGGGCCCGAGGTCCTGCACGGTGCCGTCGACCAGGTCGCCGACGACGGCCACGAGATCGGGCTGGGTGGCGTTGATCGTGTCGACGATCCGCTGCGTGTGGGCCCGCCCCAGGATCGGCCCGAGGTGGATGTCCGAGACGACGGCGATCCGGTACCCGTGCGCCCCGCGCGGCAGCTTCGCCAAGGGCACGGTGACCCGCTTCACCCGCGGGCCGCGCAGCACCCCGTACGTCCCGGCCCCGACGGTCCCGACCGCGACGGCCGCGGCGGTGCCGGAGACGAGACGGTTGACGAAGAGCCGGCGGGAGAGGTCGGGGGTCGGGGCCGCGGGGGCCGCGGCGGAGATCCCGCCGGCCTCCGGGGCTTCCGGGGCCACCACGGCGTCCGGGCCCTCCGGGGCCACCACGACGTCCCGGCCCTCCGGGGCTTCCGGGGCCTCCGCCCCGGCGGGCGCCCCCGGGCCCCCCGCCCGCGCGGCCGCCCCCACGGCCTCCGGGGCCACCGCGGGCGCCGCCCGCCGCGCCAGCGCCCGCCGCAGCAGCGGCCGCAGCGGCTCCGTCACCGCCAGGGCGAGCGTCACGTACAGGAGCAGCGCCAGCCAGAGGAAGCCCGGCCAGGCGACGGCCTGCTGGAGGCGGAAGGGGGCGCCCGCCCGGCCCGAGACCAGGGCGGCGAGGGAGAGCAGCGGCAGCGCGACGGCCGCGGCCGTGCCGGCCCGGCGGGCGCGCCCGCCCGGGGCCGTCAGGTCGCGCACCAGGCGCCGCCACACGTACCAGTGGACCGCGCCGAGCAGGGCGAGGACCACGACCAGCACCAGCAGGAAGACGACGACCACGCCCCACGTACCCCTTGTCCGCTACCGCTTATCCGCGCTCGCGCCGAAGTGCGCGCACGCCACGCAACCCGATGCCTCCGACGACCGTCCCCAGAACAAAGGACGTGATGGCCAGCAGCAGGTGCACCCAGAAGTAGGCCGTCGGATCGCCCGCGTCGTCGAACGCGAGACCGCTCCCGTCGTTCCACAAGTTCTTGACGAAAGTGATCCAGATGAACCAGCTCCACACGCCGAAGGCGAGCAGGAACCAGGAGGCGGGCCGACTGAGCTTCATGGTCCCAGTATCACCGGCCGCCCCGCACGGCCTGCGGACGGGTGGACGAGCCTGGGCGAACCGCCATGCGGTGTTCGGAAGCCGCTTCCGGGCATGTACGTTCTCGATCGTGTCCGCTTCGAAGATGACCGTGAAGGCCGCCCTGACGGTGACCGCCGCCAGCGTGCTGCTCCCCCTCCTCGCCTCGGCACCCGCGCATGCGGATGAAAAGGACAAGCAGCCCAAACCGCCCAACGCGATGTCCAGCGTCGGCGGCACCCTGCTGTCCCGGCCGGGCACGCAGGTGCAGCTGGGGCCGGGGGCCCCGGTGCTGCCGAAGGAGCTCAGCGCGCGGTCCTGGGTGGTCGCGGACGCGGAGAGCGGGCAGGTGCTCGCCGCGCACAACGCGCACTGGCCGCTGGCCCCCGCCTCCACGCTGAAGATGCTCTTCGCGGACACCGTGCTGCCGAAGTTCCCCAAGACCGAGAACCACACGGTCACGGCGGCGGACCTGGCCGGCATGGGCGCGGGCTCCAGCCTGGTCGGCATCAAGGAGAAGCAGACCTACAGCGTCCACGACCTGTGGCTCGGCGTCTTCCTTCGCTCCGGCAACGACGCCGTCCACGTGCTGGCCGCGATGAACAACGGGGTCCCGCAGACCGTGCGGGACATGAACGAGCACGCCGCGGACCTCCAGGCGCTCGACACCCACGTCGTCTCGCCGGACGGCTACGACGCGCCGGGCCAGGTCTCCTCCGCGTACGACCTCACGCTCATCGCCCGCAGCGGCATGCAGAAGGCCGACTTCCGGGAGTACGCCGCCACCCCCCGGGCCGCCTTCCCCGGCGAGCAGAAGCCCGGCAAGAAGCGCGAGACCTTCGAGATCCAGAACACCAACCGGCTGCTGACCGGTGACATCGGCGTGCCCGCCTACCAGGGCATCGCCGGGGTCAAGAACGGCAACACCACGCACGCCGGCGCGACCTTCACGGGCGTCGCCGAGCGCAACGGCAAGGTGCTGCTCGTCACGGTGATGAACCCCTCCTCCAAGGAGCAGCACGCGGTCTACAAGGAGACCGCCCGGCTGCTCGACTGGGGCTTCGCGGCCTCCGGCAAGGTGACGCCGGTGGGCGAGCTGGTGCCGCCGAAGTCGGTCCGCACGGACACGGGCTCGTCGGCCGGCGGTTCCTCGGCCGGTTCGACCGCCGACGGCTCGGTGCCCGCCCCCGGCAAGAACGCCCCGTCGGGCGCGGAGCGGGCGGCCGCCCAGGAGAAGTCGGGCGGCATCGGGATCGCGCTCGCCGTGGCGGGCGGGGTGCTCGTGCTCCTCGCGGGCGCCGTCTTCCTGGTCAACCGGCGCTGGCCGCTGGCGGGGTCGGCCGGCCGTCGGAAGGGGCAGCACCCGGCTCCCGGTCCCGACCGGACTCCGGCCGCGCCCGCGACTCCGGCGAGTCCTGCGGCTCCGCCCGCCCCTGCCGACCCGGGCGGGACCCCGTAGCCGTCCAGGCCGAGCAGAACAGCAGCAGCTTCGCGGTGAAGTTGATCCACAGCAGCAGGGCCACCGGCACGCCGAAGGCCCCGTACATCGACTTCGCCGCGACGCCCTTCATATAGCCGCCGAGCAGCAGTTTCAGCAGCTCGAAGCCGACCGCCCCGAGGAGCGCCGCGACCACCAGGTCGCGGCGCTTCGGTTCGACGCCCGGCAGCAGGGTGAGGACGTACGACAGGAGCAGGAAGTCGGCGCCGATCGCGACCAGCAGGGCGGCGATCTGGAGGAACGTGCCGCCGGCGCCCGAGTGGGAGATGCCGAGCCGGTCGGCGCTCCAGCCGACGGCGGTGGAGCCCAGCCAGGACGCGGCCAGCGAGCAGAGGCCGACGCCGCCGAGGCCGAACAGGACGAGGGTGTCCTTGCCCTTGCGCAGGAACGGGTTGCCCTCGTCGACGCCGTCGAGGCCCCAGACGGCGCGCAGGCACTCGCGCATCGAACCGACCCAGCCGATGCCCATGAAGAGCAGCACGGCTCCGGCGACGAGTCCGACGGTGCCCGCGTTGTCGACCAGCCCGCCGATGTCGAGCTGGTCGGAGATGCCGGGGACCTGGTCGGCGATCTTGTTCTCGATCTTGTCGAGCTGTTCGGTGCTGAGCAGGGCGGCGCCGATCGCGGCGGCGACGGTGATCAGCGGGAAGAGGGCGAGGAAGCTGAGGAAGGTGATGGCCGCGGCGAGGCGGCTCCAGCGGACCTCGTCGAGGATCTCGTACGCGTGCCAGGCGTGCGTCCTCATGAGGCGGACGGCCCAGGGGCCGACGACGGGGAGCTTGGTCAGCCAGTCCATGTCGTGCGCGTCTCTCCCTCGGTGGGCGGGGCTCGGAACACCAGAGTCCGGTTCCCCCAGAATCGCAGACAGGTCGCGAGTGCCATGCCGACACCGAGTCCTGACACCGTGTCGGCCCGCGCGGAGGTGAGTCCGAGCCCGTAGTGGGAGACGGCGAGGCAGAGCAGCTGGACGGCGGCGCCGGCCAGGTTCACGCCGAAGAACGCGGCGTACTCGCGGGCGGCGACGGCGCGGCGACGGTAGGTGCCGAGCGCGTTGCCGAGGTACGCGACCGTGCACCCGGCCAGGAAGGAGACCGACTTGGCCGCGACGGGACCGAGCGGGCCGTGCAGGGCGAGGAAGACGGCGAGGTCGGCGGCGTAGGCGGCGGCCCCGGAGACGGCGAAGCCCAGCAGCTCGTGGCCCCGGCCCCCGCCCCGCGCCGGCCCCCGGCTCACAGGCCGACGACCGCCATCCCGTACATCGCCGCCCAGACCAGGCCGATGACGGCGAGCGGCCGGTCGCGCAGGACGACGTCCTCGGGCTCCCCGGCCGTGCCGCGGTCGGCGAAGACCGCGTAGCGCAGGACGGCCAGGATGAAGGCGACGACGGAGAGCTGGCGCCAGGGCAGCAGCGAGCCGTCGGCGGCGCCGCCGCTCTCCAGGGCCCACAGGCAGTAGCCGAGGACGGCGACCCCGGCGGCCAGCTGCCAGACGAAGCGCAGGTAGCCGGTCGTGTACTGGGTGAGCAGGGCCCGGGTGGCGCCCTGGGCGTCCTCCATCTGCACGGCTTCCGAGTAGCGCTTGGCCGCGACCATGAACAGCGCGCCGAAGCCGGTGGTGATGAGGAACCAGCGGGAGAGCGGGATGCCCAGCGCGATCCCGCCGATCATCGCCCGCATCAGGAAGCCGGTGGCGACGACGGCGAGGTCGACGACGAGGACGTGCTTGAGGCGGACGCAGTAGGCGAGTTGCATGGCGAGGTACCCGGTCAGGAGCAGCGCCGTCATGGCGTTGCACAGCAGGGCGCTCGCGACCGCCGCACCGAGGCCGAGCAGGGCGCCCGTCGTGTACGCGAGGGGTACGGGGACGAGTCCGGCGGCGACGGGGCGGTGCCGTTTCACCGGGTGGGCACGGTCGGCGCCGGCGTCGCGGGCGTCGTTGACCAGGTACACGGCGGAGGCGGCGGCCGTGAACAGGGCGAAGACCAGGGCGAGTCGGGCGGCGGTGGGCCAGGAGACCAGCTGCCCGGCGGCGGCGGGCGCGGCGGCGACGAGCGCGTTCTTGACCCACTGGCGGGGCCGGGCGGTGCGGACGAGCCCGCCGAGGAGCCCGCGGGTGCCGGCGAGGGCGCCGGGGCGGGCCGGGGGCCGGGGCGCGGGGGCGCGGCGTGCGAGGAGGGCGGTGCCGGTGCCGCCGACGGGGCCGCCGGTGCCGGTCGTGGGGGTCGTGGGGTCAGGCACGGGTGCCTCCCGGGGCCTTCGCCAGCCAGGTCCGGCCCGCCGCGGCCGTGGCGGCGCCCAGGAGGGCTCCGGCGGCGACGTCGGTCGGGTAGTGGACCCCGGCCACCAGCCGGGAGAGGCACATCGCGGCGGCGGCGGGCACGGCGACGGGCCGGGTCGGCGGGTGGAGCGCGGCGAAGGCGACGGCGGCCGCGGCGGCGGAGGCGGCGTGGGAACTGGGGAAGGAGTGCCGGCCCGCGGTGCGGACGAGCGGCGGGTACGCCCCGGGGTGCGGCCGGGGGCGCCGCACGAGCCGCTTGACGCCCATGCTGGCGAGGTGCGCGGCGCCGATCAGGGCCGTGCCGCGCAGCCAGCCGGTGCGGTGCGGCGGGTCCAGGGCGGCGCCGGCGAGTCCGGCGGCGATCCAGAGGGCCCCGTGCTCCCCGCCGAGCGAGAGCGCGCGGGCGGCCGCGGCCACGGCGGGGCGGCGCCCGTGGGCGTGCGCGGCGGCCAGGATCCGGTGATCGGCCTCGGCCCAGTCCCCGTGTCGCATGCGTCTCGCCCGCCTCCCCGGTCCGCCGATGCGGCGCCCTGCCCGTGTCGCGTGTCCTGCCGTGCCGCCCGTCGTGCCCGTGTCGCGCGTCGTGCCCGTCGTGCCCGTGTCGCGCGTCGTGCCCGTCGGCCGGGCGCGGCCAGAGGCGACTCTGACGCGCGAAGGTGTCGTACGGGACGGCACGCTTTCCTGACACTCGTTTAATCACCCATTTCGACGAACCGCCCACCAATCCCGGCATAAGCGACACTCACGGCGATACGGTCACCTCCATGGCTGCCGAGACGGACTTCGAGACCGGTGTCGCGACGGACATCCCCACCGATGTCGACACCCTCACCGGGTGGGGCCGCACCGCCCCCACCCTCGCGCGCGTGATCCGCCCCCGTACGTACGAGGAGGCCGCCGCCGCCGTCCGCGCCTGCGGCGCCCGGGGGTCGATCGCCCGCGGACTCGGCCGGGCCTACGGCGACGCCGCCCAGAACGCGGGCGGCTCCGTCCTCGACATGACCGGCCTCGCCCGGATCCGCGCCATCGACGCCGAGGCCGGGCTCGCCGTCTGCGACGCGGGCGTCAGCCTGCACCACCTGATGGAGGTGCTGCTGCCGCTCGGCTGGTTCGTGCCCGTCTCCCCCGGCACCCGCTACGTCACCGTCGGCGGGGCGGTCGGCGCCGACATCCACGGCAAGAACCACCACGTCTCCGGCTCCTTCTCCCGGCACGTCGTCTCCCTGGACCTGCTCACCGCCGACGGCCGGGTGCACACCCTCGCGCCCGGCGAGCCGCTCTTCGACGCGACCGCCGGCGGCATGGGCCTGACCGGGGTGATCCTCTCCGTCACCCTGCGGCTGCTGCCCGTCGAGAGCTCGCTGATGACCGTCGACACCGAACGCGCCGACGACCTCGACGACCTCATGGCCCGGCTCACCTCCACCGACCACCTCTACCGCTACTCGGTCGCCTGGATCGACCTGCTCGCCCGCGGCGCCGCGACCGGCCGCGCCGTCCTCACCCGCGGCGACCACGCCCCGTACGAGGCCCTGCCCCTGCGGGCCCGCCGCGGTCCGCTCGCCTTCCGGCCCGGACGACTGCCCGGCGCGCCCGCGTACGTCCCCGAGGGGCTGCTCGGCCGGCACACCGTGGGCGCCTTCAACGAGCTCTGGTACCGCAGGGCCCCCCGCCGCTCCACCGGCCGGCTCCAGCGGCTGACCTCCTTCTTCCACCCCCTCGACGGGGTCCCGCACTGGAACCGGGTGTACGGGCGCGGCGGCTTCGTGCAGTACCAGTTCGTCGTCGGGTACGGGCAGGAGGAGACCCTGCGCCGGGTCGTCCGGCGGATCGCCAGCCGCCGCTGCCCGTCCTTCCTCGCCGTACTGAAGCGCTTCGGCGAGTCCGACCCCGGCTGGCTCTCCTTCCCCCTGCCCGGCTGGACCCTCGCCCTCGACATCCCGGCCTCGCTCAGCGGCCTCGGCGCCTTCCTCGACGAGCTCGACGAGGAGGTCGTCGCCGCGGGCGGCCGGGTCTACCTCGCCAAGGACTCCCGGCTGCGGCCCGAGCTGCTCGCCGCGATGTACCCGAGGCTGGCCGACTTCCGCGAGCTGCGCGGGCGGCTCGACCCCGCGGGGGTCTTCGTGTCCGACCTGTCCCGGCGGCTGGGGCTGTGACCCCGGCACCTCCGCGATCCCCCCTCTCCGTTCCCCGATCCCCGATCCCCGATCGCGGCCTCCGTCCCCCTTCGCCCCGACTCGCCCTCTGAGGAGCGTGAACGCCATGAAGGACGCCTTCGGCGCCCCGCAGTCCCTGCTCGTTCTCGGCGGCGCCTCCGAGATCGGCCTCGCCACCGCGCGCCGGCTGATCGCCCGCCGCACCCGCGTCGTCTGGCTGGCCGGGCGCCCCTCCCCCGCCCTCACCGCCGCCGCGGACTCGCTGCGCGCGCTCGGTGCCGTCGTGCACACCGTGCCCTTCGACGCGCTGGACACCGAGTCCCACGAGGAACGACTCGGCAAGCTGTTCACCGAGGGCGACATCGACATGGTGCTGCTCGCCTTCGGCGTCCTCGGCGACCAGGCGCGCGACGAGTCCGACCCGTCGGCCGCCGTCCGGGTCGCCCAGACCAACTACACCGGCGCCGTCTCGGCCGGCCTGGTCTGCGCGCAGGCGCTCCAGGCGCAGGGGCACGGCTCGCTGGTGGTGCTCTCGTCGGTCGCCGGGGAGCGGGCCCGGCGGGCCAACTTCATCTACGGCTCGTCCAAGGCCGGGCTCGACGCGTTCGCGCAGGGGCTCGGGGACGCGATGCACGGCACCGGGGTGCAGGTGATGGTCGTCCGGCCCGGCTTCGTCCGCTCCAGGATGACCGAGGGCCTGGCGGAGGCGCCGCTCGCGACCACGCCCGAGGCGGTCGCCACGGCGATCGAGCTGGGGCTGCGGCGGCGCTCGGAGACGGTGTGGGTGCCGGGCAGCCTGCGCGTGGTGATGTCGGCGCTGCGGCACGTGCCGCGGGCGGTGTTCCGGCGACTGCCGGTCTGAGGCGGGTGGCGCGGCCGGTACGGGCGGGCCCGGCCCCGGGCCCGGCCGCTCGTGAGCGGGGGGCTCAGACCGCCGGGGTCGCCGCCGGGGACTCGACCGGGCTGCCGCACTGGGCCGGGACCGCCGAGACGGTGCGGCCGCTGCCGAACTCGTAGTCGCAGAGCTTGCGCCACACCCCGTCCGCGCCCTGCTCGTACAGCGCGAAGGAGCGGCAGATCCAGTCCGCCTCGTAGCCGGAGAGCTCCTCGAACGCCCGGTCCATCCCCTCCTCGGAGATGCCGTGGGCGACGGTGACGTGCGGGTGGTACGGGAACTGCAGCTCGCGCGGGACCGGGCCGGTCTCGTCGCGGACCAGCTCCTGGAGCCGGTCGCAGCCGGACGCGCCCTCGACCAGCTTGACGAAGACGACCGGGGAGAGCGGCCGGAACGTGCCGGTGCCCTCCAGCCGCATCGCGAAGGGCTCGCTGGTGGCCGCGATCCCGGCGAGGTGCGCCGCGATCTCCGGCAGCCGCTCCGCGGCCACCTCGGTCGGCGGGAGCAGGGTGACGTGGGTCGGGATGCCGTGCGCGGCGGCATCCCCGAAGCCCGCGCGCAGCTCCTGGAGGCGGCTGCCGTGAGGCTCCGGGACCGCGATCGAAACGCCGAGCGTTACGGTCCCCACGTCGTTCTCCTCCGTCGTCCGTCGAGAAATGTGCACGAGTGGTGCAGGCGCCCAGTGTGCGGCCTGCACCACCCTCGTGGCCAGGGCCCTTCGGCTCAGTGCTTCGCGGGCAGGAAGCCCATCCGGTCGTAGGCCTGCGCCAGCGTCTCCGCGGCGACCGCGCGGGCCTTCTCCGCGCCCTTGGCCAGGACCGAGTCCAGCGTCTCCGGGTCGTCCAGGTATTCCTGCGTCCGGGTCCGGAACGGCGTGACGAAGTCCACCATGACCTCGGCCAGGTCGGTCTTCAGCGCGCCGTACATCTTGCCCTCGTAGCTCTTCTCCAGGTCGGCGACCGACGTGTCGGTGAGCACGGACATGATGGTGAGCAGGTTGGAGACGCCGGCCTTGTTCTCCGGGTCGAAGCGGATCACCGTGTCGGTGTCCGTGACGGCGCTCTTGACCTTCTTCGCCGTCGTCTTCGGGTCGTCGAGCAGGTTGATCAGACCCTTGGGGGTCGACGCCGACTTGCTCATCTTGATCGCCGGGTCCTGCAGGTCGTAGATCTTCGCCGTCTCCTTGAGGATGTACGGAGCCGGGATCGTGAAGGTCTCGCCGAAGCGCCCGTTGAAGCGCTCCGCGAGGTCGCGGGTCAGCTCGATGTGCTGGCGCTGGTCCTCGCCGACCGGGACCTGGTGGGCCTGGTAGAGCAGGATGTCCGCGACCTGGAGGATCGGGTACGTGAAGAGGCCGACGCTCGCGTTGCCCGCGCCCTGCTTGGCGGACTTGTCCTTGAACTGCGTCATGCGGGAGGCCTCGCCGAAGCCGGTGAGGCAGTTCATCAGCCAGGCGAGCTGGGCGTGCTCGGGCACGTGGCTCTGGACGAAGAGGGTGCAGCGCTCCGGGTCGAGGCCCGCGGCGAGCAGCTGGGCCGCGGCGAGCCGGGTGTTGGCGCGCAGCGCGGCGGGGTCCTGCGGGACCGTGATCGCGTGCAGGTCCACCACCATGTAGAAGGCGTCGTGGGACTCCTGCAGGGCGACCCACTGGCGCACGGCGCCGAGGTAGTTGCCGAGGTGGAACGAGCCGGCGGTGGGCTGGATTCCGGAGAGCACACGAGGACTGTCAGAGGCCATGCCCATCATTCTCTCAGGTGCGGAAGGCGATCCCCGACTGCCCTCGCTGCCGGGGTTCGTGGGCGGTGAGAGGTGGGACACAGCGGAGCGCGCCCGGGGTGGTGCGCCGCGCTCCGGGGCGGAGGCGGCGCACCCCCGGCGGGTCAGACCGGCAGGCCCGGGGCCGGGTACGCGGCCATCAGCTCGGCGACCTCGGCGCGGACCGCCGCCAGGGCGTCCTCGTCGCCCTTGCCCGCCGCGGCCACGCCCCGGTCGATCCACTCCGCGACCAGCGGCATGTGCGTGACGTCCAGGCCGCGGGAGGTGAGGGACGGCGTGCCGATGCGGACGCCGGAGGGGTCGAAGGGCTTCCGGGTGTCGTACGGGACCGTGTTGTAGTTCACGACGATCCCGGCCCGGTCGAGGGCCTTCGCGGCGATCTTGCCCGGGACCTCCTTGGGGGTCAGGTCCATCAGGATCAGGTGGTTGTCCGTGCCGCCCGAGACCAGGTCGAAGCCGCGGGCCAGCAGCGCCTCGGCGAGCGCCTTGGCGTTGGCGACGACCGCGTGCGCGTAGCTGCGGAAGGACGGCTGCGCCGCCTCGCGCAGGGCCACGGCGATGGCGGCGGTGGTCTGGTTGTGCGGGCCTCCCTGGAGGCCGGGGAAGACCGCCTTGTCGAGGGCCTTGGCGTGCTCCTCGCGGGACATCAGCATCGCGCCGCGCGGGCCGCGCAGGGTCTTGTGGGTGGTCGTGGAGATCACGTCGACGTGCGGCACCGGGGACGGGTGGGCGCCGCCCGCGATCAGGCCCGCGATGTGGGCCACGTCGGCGACCAGCACCGCGCCGGCCTCCCGGGCGATCTCGCCGAAGGCCGCGAAGTCGATCGTGCGGGGCAGCGCGGTGCCGCCGCAGAAGATCACCTTCGGGCGCTCCTCGAGGGCGAGCTCCCGTACCTGGTCGAAGTCGATCAGCCCGTCCTCGTGGCGCACGCCGTACTGCACGCCCCGGAACCAGGTGCCCGTCGCCGAGACGCCCCAGCCGTGGGTGAGGTGGCCGCCCATCGGCAGGGCCATGCCCATCACCGTGTCGCCGGGCTGCGCGAAGGCGAGGTAGACGGCGAGGTTGGCCGGGGAGCCGGAGTAGGGCTGGACGTTGGCGTGGTCCACGCCGAACAGGGCCTTGGCCCGCTCGACGGCCAGGGTCTCGACCTGGTCGATGTTCTGCTGGCCCTCGTAGTAGCGGCGGCCGGGGTAGCCCTCGCTGTACTTGTTCTGCAGCACCGTGCCGGAGGCTTCGAGGACCGCGGCGGAGACGTAGTTCTCGCTCGGGATCAGCCGCAGCGTCTCGGCCTGGAGGCGCTCCTCCGCCCCGACGAGGGCGGCGAGCTCGGGGTCGGCGGCGGCGAGGGCGGGGTGCGTGGGGGTGGGGGTGGGGACGGTGGTGCCGTGCGTGGGGTGCGCGGGGGTCGTCATGGCGTCGCTCCGGGTTTCGGCGGGACGGTCCCGGGACGCCTCGGCGCCACACGGGACCCGGTCGGTTCCCGTGATGCCCAGGCGGGCGGCACCTCGTGTGGTCTGCCGCGCGGCTCCCCCGGGGTCGCTTCCCCGTACGCCAGTCGCCGTGCGTGTTTCCAGCCTAGCGGGCGCGCCGTCACGCAGGTTTCTCCGTCCGGCATCCGAGCGACGATAAGAAAAGGGGACACCAGCCCCTGGCCGCAGGACGATCGGAGATCCCGTGTCGAGAACGCAAGACGAGATCACTGCCGCGGACGCGCACAGCGCCCACAACTACCACCCCCTGCCCGTGGTCGTCGCCACCGCCGAAGGGGCGTGGGTGACCGACGTCGAGGGGCGCCGCTACCTCGACATGCTCGCCGGGTACTCGGCGCTCAACTTCGGGCACCGCAACCCGCGCCTCCTGGAGGCGGCGCGGGCGCAGCTGGAGCGGGTGACGCTGACCTCGCGGGCCTTCCACCACGACCGGTTCGCCGAGTTCTGCACGCGCCTGGCCGAGCTGTGCGGCAAGGAGGCGGTGCTGCCGATGAACACCGGCGCCGAGGCGGTCGAGACGGCGGTGAAGACGGCCCGGAAGTGGGGGTACGAGGTGAAGGGCGTGCCGGACGGGCACGCGAAGATCGTGGTGGCGGCGAACAACTTCCACGGCCGGACCACGACGATCGTCAGCTTCTCCACGGACCACGAGGCGCGGGACCACTTCGGTCCGTACACGCCGGGGTTCGAGATCGTTCCGTACGGCGACCTCACCGCGCTGGAGGCGGCGGTCACGGAGAACACGGTGGCCGTCCTGATGGAGCCGATCCAGGGCGAGGCGGGGGTGCTCGTGCCGCCGGCCGGCTATCTGCGCGGGGTGCGGGAGCTGACGGCCCGGCGGAACGTGCTGTTCATGGCCGACGAGATCCAGTCCGGTCTGGGGCGTACGGGGCGGACCTTCGCCTGCGAGCACGAGGGCGTCGTGCCCGACGTCTACATCCTGGGCAAGGCGCTCGGGGGCGGCGTGGTGCCGGTCTCGGCGGTGGTCGCGGACCGGGACGTGCTGGGGGTGTTCCGGCCCGGTGAGCACGGGTCGACCTTCGGCGGCAACCCGCTGGCCTGCGCGGTGGCCCTGGAGGTGATCGCGATGCTGCGCACCGGCGAGTACCAGCAGCGGGCGACCGAGCTCGGCGAGCACCTGCACGCGGAGCTGGGGCTGCTCGTGGGCGGCGGGGCGGTGGAGTCGGTGCGCGGGCGCGGGCTGTGGGCCGGGGTCGACATCGTTCCGGAGAAGGGGACGGGGCGGGAGATCTCGGAGCGGTTGATGGAGCGGGGGGTGCTGGTGAAGGACACCCACGGGTCGACGATCCGGATCGCGCCGCCGCTGGTGATCGGAAAGGAGGATCTGGACTGGGGGCTGGAGCAGTTGCGGGGGGTGCTGGCGGAGTGACGGCGCGGCGGTAGGTCCGCCGGGGGCCCGGGCCGGGGGCCGGGGGCCGGGGCCGGGGCCGGGGCCGGGGCCGGGGCCGGGGCCGGGGGCCGTCGGCGAACGGGTCAAGTCGGGCCATTGACACGGTAGTTGGTCTAGGCCAATGATTCCGCCATGTCTAGACCACGCTTGCGCCGCGCCCTGCGCGGTGCGCTCGCCGCGCTCGTCCCCGTCGCGCTGCTCGGCGGCCTGAGCGGGCCCGCCCAGGCCGCCCCGGTCGCGGCCTGGCCCGAGCCCGTCCCGGTCGTCTCCCACGTGGAGACCGGCGACCCGGTCGTCTTCATCACCATCGACGACGGCTGGTACCACGACCCCGCCGCCGCGAAGCTGCTGCTCGACCGGCGGGTGCCCGCCTCGCTCTTCCTGCTGCCGGGCGCGTACTCGTACGACTCCGGCTACTTCCACACCCTGCTGAACCAGGGGCGCTCGCGCGTCGAGAACCACACCGTGAACCACCCCGACCTCACCTCCCTGGACGCCGCCGGGCAGAAGGCGGAGGTGTGCGGGGCGCGCGATCAGCACCTCGCGCAGTTCGGCGACGGGCCGCGGCTGCTGCGCCCGCCGTACGGGGCGTACGACGCCACCACCCGGACCGCGGCCCGCGCCTGCGGGGCGAAGGCCGTGGTGACGTGGACGTACGACCTGACCACCTGGGGGCAGTGGACCCCGCCCACGCCGCGGCTGAAGGCCGGCGACATCATCCTGCTGCACTTCAACGAGACGCTGGAGCAGGACCTGAAGCGGGCCCTGGACCTCGCCGACGCGGCCGGGCTGAAGCCGGCGCCGCTGCGGGAGTACGTGCCCGAGTAGGGCGGGGCCCTCAGAGGATGACGTGGGGGAGGAAGCGGGCGTACCCGTCGGTGATCGGGCCCGCCGACTCCCTGATGCCCAGGCCCGCCGCCTCGTCGCCGACCGTCCACGCGCCGAGCACCACCCGGTTGCCGTCGAAGTCCGGCAGCGGGGCCAGCTCCTGGTAGCAGCAGGGCTCGTCCCGTACGACGGGCGCCTCGCCCGGCTGGTGGAGCGTGACGCCGTCGCCCTCGCGGCCGAGCAGCGGCTTGGCCGCGTAGCCGGGGCCGGTGGCGGCGGCGAGTTCACGCGGTCCGTCGAGGTGGGCGGCCAGCAGGTTCGGGTGGCCGGGGTGGAGCTCCCAGAGGATCGCCAGGAGCGCCTTGTTGGAGAGCAGCATCTTCCACGCCGGCTCGATCCAGCAGGTGGTGCCGGTGCCGCCGCCGTTGTCGAGGGTGTCGAGGACGTGCGGGCCGAACCGGTCCGTGGTCAGCCACTCCCACGGGTAGAGCTTGAAGCAGGCGCGGATGAAGCGGAGCCGGTCGTCGACGAAGCGGCCCGAGATCCGGTCCCAGCCGATCCGCTCGACGGAGAGCGCCGCGGTGTCGAGGCCCGCCTGCTGGGCGGTCTCGCGCAGGTACGCGACCGTCATCAGGTCCTCGCCGAGCTCGTCACCCTCGGAGTGGACGAAGTGCACCGGGCTGCCGGGCGGGAGGAGAGGGGCCTGCCTCCTCCACGCGTCGACCAGGCGCTCGTGCAGCGAGTTCCACTGGTCGGCGCCGGGGAAGCGCTCCTCCATCCAGAACCACTGCGGGCTCGCCGCCTCCACCAGGGAGGTCGGGGTGTCCGCGTTGTACTCCAGCATCTTCGCCGGGCCCGTGCCGTCGTAGCGCAGGTCGAACCGGCCGTAGAGGGTGGGGAGTTCGTCCCGGCGGCGCCAGGACTCGGCGACCAGCGCGGCGAGCCGGGGGTCGGTGATGCCGAGCTCGGCGAACCGGTCCTTCTCGACGATGTGCGCCGCCGCGGCCAGGCACATCGCGTGCAGCTCCTCGACGACCTCCTCCAGGGCCTCCACCTCGGGCAGGCTGAAGGAGTAGTAGGCGCTCTCGTCCCAGTACGGGCGGAGGGAGTCGTCCGGGTAGCGGGTCAGGGGGTAGATCAGGCCCTGCTCCTCGACCGTCCGCTGCCAGTCGGGGCGGGGCTCGATGCTGTGGCGCTCCATGCGGGGATCAGCCGCCGCCGGAGCCGGAGTGGTGGCCGCCGAAGCCGCCCGAGTCCACGGCCGCCTTGTCGAAGCTGCCGCCGCTCACCTTGCCGCTGCTGACCGAGCCGCCGTAGTAGTAGCGGCCGCTGGAGCTGGAGCCGCTGCCGCTGCCGGATTCGCACGTGTAGTCCGGCAGCTCCTTGTACGTCACCGGGTCGATGCAGCGGCGGTCGGGTTCCGAGCCGCACGCCGTCAGAGTCGCCGCGAGCACGCTCACTCCGCCGAGTACCACCGTGCCCGACCTCAGCCTGCGCATGTCCCGTCCTCCCCTGCTCTCCCCTGTGCCTGTCGCGACCGCACAGTGTAGGCCCGGCATGCGCGGCCGTCGGATGCCCGTCGCACTAGAGTCCCTTTCGTGCTTCTTGGGATGGTGTGTGCGCTCGGGTCCGCCTTCTGTTTCGGGGCCGCGTCGGTGCTGCAGGCGCTCGGCGCCCGGGCCGCCGAGCCCGGCACGGGCGGCGGGGTCGACGTGGCACTGCTGTGGCGGGCGCTGCGGCAGTGGCGGTACGTGGCCGGGCTCGGCATGGACGGGATCGGCTTCGTCCTCCAGGTCGTCGCCCTGCGCACGCTGCCGATCTACGCGGTGGGCGCCTCGCTCGCGGCCAGCCTCGCGGTGACGGCGGTGATCGCCTCGCGGGTGCTCGAGGTGCGGCTCAGCCGGATCGAGTGGGCGGCCGTCGGCGTGGTCTGCCTCGGGCTCGCGATGCTGGCGCTCGCGGCCGGGCGGGAGGGCCACGAGGGCACCGGCTCGGCGGCGCTGCAGTGGGGGCTGCTCGTGGCGGCCTTCGCCGTCCTGGCGGTCGGCGCGGCGGCGGGGCGGCTGCCGGAGCGGCCGCGCGCCCTGACGCTGGGCCTCGCGGCCGGTTTCGGCTTCGGGGTGGTGGAGGTCGCGGTGCGGCTGATCGACTCGGTCGACTTCACGAACCCGGCGCTGTACGCGCTGCTGGTCGGGGGCGGGGCGGCGTTCCTGCTGCTGACCTCGGCGCTGCACCGGGGCTCGGTCACCACCGCGACGGCGGGGCTCGTGCTGGGCGAGACGATCGGGCCGGCGGTGGTGGGGGTGGCGTGGCTCGGGGACGAGACGCGCGAGGGCCTCGGCTGGCTCGCCCTCCTCGGCTTCGCCGTCGCGATCGCCGGCTCCCTCGCCCTCGCCCGCTTCGGCGAGGCCCCGACCACCGCACCACGACCGGAGGCGGCGGGCTGACGCGCGAGGAGCTCGGCGCCCCCTGGGCCCTGTCCGGAAAGCAGGGCCGGGCGGGACTTTCCGGACACGACCTGGGTCGTGCCCTTCGGATCAGGCCGGGCCCGCTCCGAAAGGCACGGCCTACGGCAGCACCCTGCACAAGGCCTCCAGGGCGCTCGGCCAGCCGCTGTCGGTCGGGGTGCCGTAGCCCACGATCAGCGCGTCCGCCGCCGGGGGCGTGTCCGGGTGGCGGAAGCGGTCGATGCCCTGGAGGGCCAGGCCCTGGAAGGCGGCCGCACGGGCGACCGAGGCCTCGGAGCCCGGAGGGAGTTCGAGGACCGCGTGGAGCCCGGCCGCGATCCCGCTGATCCGGGTCCCGGGCGAGCACGCGGCCACCGCCGCCACGAGCTGGTCGCGGCGCCGCCGGTAGCGCAGCCGCATCGCCCGCACGTGCCGGTCGTACGCCCCCGAGCCCAGGAACTCCGCGAAGGTCAGCTGGTCCGTCACGCTCGACACCCAGTCGACCGCCCCCTTCGCCTCCGTCACCTCGCCGACCAGGTGCTCCGGCAGCACCATCCAGGCCAGCCGCAGCCCCGGCGCGAGGGACTTGCTCGCGGTGCCGAGGTAGACGACGCGGTCCGGGTCCAGTCCTTGCAGGGCGCCCACCGGTTGCCTGTCGTAGCGGAACTCGCCGTCGTAGTCGTCCTCCAGGATCAGACCGCCGGACGCCCGCGCCCAGTCGACCGCCGCCGCCCGCCGGTCCGGCTGGAGCGCCCCGCCCATGGGGAACTGGTGGGCGGGGGTCATCAGGACCGCCGCGACCCCGGTCATCGCGGCCAGCTCCTCGGTGCGGGTGCCCCGCTCGTCGAAGGGGAGCGCCGGGATGCGCAGGCCCGCCCGGGCCAGGATGTCCCAGTGGACGTCGAGGCCGTACGCCTCGACCGCCACCTCCTTCGCCCGCCGCGCCCTCAGCACCCGCCCCATGAGCATCAGCCCGTGCACGAACCCGGAGCAGACCACGATCCGCTCCGGCCGCGCGTACACGCCCCGCGCCCGGGCCAGGTACTCGGCGAGCACCGTGCGCAGCTCGATCCGGCCGCGCGGATCCCCGTAGCCGAAGGCCTCGTTGGGCGCGGCCATGAGCGCCTTGCGGGAGGCCTTGAGCCAGTCGGCGCGCGGGAAGGACGCCAGGTCGGGGGTGCCGGGGCGCAGGTTGTGGGTGGGCTTCCCGGTCGGGGAGTGCAGGGGGGCGCCGGGGCGCGCCGGGGCCGGACGGCGCGGCACCGAGCGGCGGGCCACCCGGGTGCCCGAGCCCTGCCGCGCGGTCAGCCAGCCCTCCGCGACCAGCTCCGCGTACGCGTCGGCGACCGTGTTGCGGGCCACCCCCAGGTCGGCGGCGAGCGAGCGGGAGGACGGCAGCCGCACCCCCGCCTCCAGACGCCCGCTGCGCACCGCCTCGCGCAGGGCGTCCATCAGCCCGCTGCGCAGGCCCTGCCCGCCCAGCTCCAGATGCAGGTCGGACCCGAAAGTGGACCAGTCGTTCGCCATGGAAATGGACCATACCCGGGAGCCATCCGGCTCGTACGGTGATCTGTATGACGACCACGACGCAGCACGGCGAGCAGACCGCCTACGCCCACGAGCACGCCCCCCGCCTGGCCTTCGCCGAGCGCCACCCCGAGTTCTACAAGGCCATGGTCGGCCTGGAGATCGCCGCGTCCAAGCACGTGGACCCCACCCTCTACGAACTGATCAAGATCCGCGCCTCGCAGATCAACAACTGCGGCTTCTGCCTGGACATGCACACCAAGGACGCCCTGGCGGCCGGCGAGACCGTGCAGCGGATCGTCCAGCTCTCCGCCTGGCGCGAGTCGCGGCACTTCTACACGGAGCGCGAGCTGGCCGCCCTCGGCCTGACCGAGGCCGTCACCGTGCTCACCGACGGCTTCGTGCCCGACGAGGTGTACGCACGGGCCGCCGAGCACTTCGACGAGACCGAGCTCGCCCACCTCATCGGCGCCATCACGGTCATCAACTCCTGGAACCGGATCGGCGTCAGCACCCGGATGGCCCCGGGCCACTACACCCCGGGGATGTACAAGCGGTGAGCCGCGCCGAGGAGTTGCGGGCGCTGCACGCCGGCGGGCCGGCCGGCGGACGGCCGCTGGTCCTGCCGGGGCCCTGGGACGCGGCCTCCGCGCGGGTCTTCGAGGAGGCCGGGTTCCCGGCCCTGGCCACGCCGAGCGCGGGGATCGCCGCCGCGCTGGGCCACGAGGACGGGCGGACCCCGGCCGACGAGATGTTCGCGGCCGTGACGCGGATCGTCCGGGCCGTCTCCGTCCCGGTCACCGCCGACCTGGAGGCCGGCTACGGCCTCTCCCCGAAGGAGCTGGTGGCCCGGGTCCTGGAGACCGGCGCGGCCGGCCTCAACCTGGAGGACTCCGACCGTACGCACGGCCTCCGCGACCCCCGCGAACAGGCCGAACGGCTCGCCGCGGTCCGCGCGGAGGCCGGACCCGCGCTCTTCGTCAACGCCCGGGTGGACACGTACCTCCAGGGAGGGACCGTCGAGGAGGCCGCCGCCCGCGCCCGCCTCTACACGGAGGCGGGCGCGGACTGCGTCTTCCCGATCCTCGCCCCGGCCGGGGACCTGCCCCGGCTGCGGGCCGCCGGGATCGAGGGGCCGGTCAACTTCCTCGCCCGGCCCGGCGATCCGTCCTTCGCCGAGCTGGGCCGGCTCGGCGCCACCCGGATCACCTTCGGGCAGGGCCTGCTCCTGCGCGCCCTCGCCGGGACCAGGGAGATCGCGGCCGGACTGCTCACGGCCTGAAGAACTCCAGGGCCGTGGTCAGCGTCCCGCGCTGCTGGGGCCAGTCGGTCTCCGGTCCCGCGACCAGGATCGCGTGCTGCCGCCCGTCGGTGCCGGTGAACGCCCGGTCGACCACCTTGCGGCGCCCTTCCTCCCGGTCGTACGCGTACACCAGCTCGGCCGCGTCCCCCGGGCCGGTCCGCTCCAGGCTGAGCTCCTGGTAGCCCGGCTTGGCGGCGAGGTTGCCGGACGTCTGCCGCAGCGATTCGTACGGCGGGGTGCCCGGGGCCGCGAGGGTGAAGATCTGGACCAGGCTCTTCCCGTCGGGCGAGTGGTAGAAGACGCCCTCGGTGGCGGAGGAGGTCCGGTTCCAGTTCACCGGAACGGCGATGGTGAAGCCCTCCGGGTCCTCGACCGTGTGGAAGCCGGGCGGGGGCTCGCGGTCCGTGGCCGCCGGACCGCCCGACGGGGACGCGGGATCGGACGGCGTGCCGGAGTCCTGCCCGGACGACGGGCCCGGTCCGTCCGTCGCCGTGCTCGTCACCGCCGGCGGACCGGCGGTCCCCTTGCCGTCGCCGTCCCCGCCCCACACCAGCCAGCCGCCGACGCCCCCGGCGGCCAGGACCGCGGCCACGACCCCGGCGACCACGGCGTGGCGCGAGCGGCCGGACCCCGGCACCGGGCCGGGCACCGGTCCCGGCGACGGGACCGCGGTCGGGTCGTACGACGGGGGCGCCGGGGGCGGCGGCGGCCGCAGCGGCAAGGGCTGGAGCGACGCCGACGGCGGCTGGGGCGGCACGGGGCCGCCGGGGGCCTGCGTCTCCTGGACCGGCTCCCAGCTCTGCGTCGCGTCGTTCCAGCGGGCCCCTCCCCCGTACCCGCTCATCTCATCCTCCGAGCAGGGCGCCGACGGCCTGGCCGACGGCGACCCCCGAGGCGAGGATGCCGGTCACGGCCCCGGCGTCGGTCAGGGCCTGGCGCAGCCGGGTCAGCCGGCCCGGGCCCGCGGCGCCCGTGCCCTCGATCTCGTCCTCGGCGTCGGAGAGTTCGGCGTCGAGGGCGGCCGTCTGCTCCGAGGCGACGACTCCGCCGAGGTCGGCGCGGAGCCGGCGGACGGCCTGGAGCAGCTCCTCCTGCGCGGGGTCGCGCTCGGGCCCCGCGCCCCGCACGGTGTACGCGACGGTGTTGTGGTCGCCGACGGTGACGTTGCCGTGGGTGTTGGTGATGCTGATGCCGCCCGCCGCGGGCCCGCTCCGGCCCCGGTCCTGGTCCTGACCCTGGTCAGCCACGGTCGCCTCCGGTCCTCGTCGTGTGGAAGGTCTTGCTGGTGACGGTGTTGTGGTCGCCGATGGTGACGTTCCCCCTGGTGTTCTCGATGAACGTGCCGCCCTCGGCGACGTGCACGATCTTCTGCTCGAACTCGGCGGTCTCGTAACCGGCCCGGCGCAGGGCGACGGTGACGCCGTTCACCACCCGGTCCTGGACGGTCTTCAGGTAGCGGCTGATGTCCATCTCGTGGAAGAGGGAGGCCTCGTCGTCGGAGCCGAGTTCGCGGACCGAGACCCGCGGCCCTTCGGCCAGGGCCCCGGCGTGCCCGCCGGTGGTCTGCCGCCACAGGTGGGCGAGGGCCCGGCCGAGCGTGACGAGGGCCTGTCCGGCCGAGCCGGGGGCCTGGCCGAGCGCCCAGACGGCCTTGCCGAAGTGGTGGTTGTGCCGGTAGCGGTGGGCGATCCGGTCGGCGTGGCGGTAGAGCCGGGCGACCGGCCGCAGGACGTGCGGGGCGACCTCCAGCATGAGCATGCCGCCCTGGGTGTGGACCCGGACGAAGACGGTCGTGACGATCTCCTCGCCCCAGCCGCCGACCCGGATCCGCAGGAAGTGCCGGCGGACCTCGCCGCCCTCCTCGATGGCGCCGGAGCGGTGCAGTTCGAAGCCCTCGGCGGTGTACGGGGCGGCGGCGCGGGCCGGCAGCCCGTCGGCGGGCAGGAAGACGATCTCGTCGATCTCCAGCTCGCGCAGCCGGTCGCGGACGGCGGCGGCGAGGTGCGGGGAGCCGTGCCGGGAGGGCACCCGCAGGGCCTCCACGAGCGGGACGATGTGCCGCATGATCGCGCTGTTGTCGAGCGGTTCGGGCGTGCGTCCGTCGAGGTCCTCGCGGGGCCGCAGCTCGACGGAGAGCGACCAGGGCTCGTACGGTTCGCCCGCGCCGCAGAACGGATTTTCGTAGCGGTACATCACGAGCCGGGAGTGCTGTTCGATCCCGATCCGCTCGCGCAGCCGCCGGAAGCGGGCGCCCTGGAACCGCTCCGCGGGGTCCGCGGCGTGGTCGTCGAAGCGCCCCTTCGCCAGCTCCTCGGTGAGCGAGCGGGCGAACTGGCCGCGCTGGGTGGCCACCGCCCAGGCGAGCAGCGGCGGGACGGCGAGGGTGAGCCAGACCTCCAGGCGGCCGACGTCCCACAGCTCCTGGCCCGCACCGATGAGGGAGGGGCCGAGGTACTGGCCCCAGTCGCCGAGCTCGCCGAGCAGTTCCCAGCGGGTCTCCTCGCCGGCGAGGGCCAGCACGAGGAGGAGCAGGACGGTCTGGAGCAGGGTGAGCCGCCCGTACCAGCGCAGGAGGAAGGCGGGGACGGTCCGGAAGGGGGGCGCCTGGGCCGAGCGGCCGCGGACCCAGCGGGCGATCCCGAGCAGCAGGAAGGGCGGCACGAAGAACATGACCAGGCCCTTGGTCACCGGGAAGGCGATGATCCACAGGGCCAGGATCCCGGCGGCCCAGCCGAGTTCGATCCGGCGGGCGCGCAGGGCGTGGGCGAGGACGCGGCCCGCGTCGATGCCGAGGGAGGGCGCGGCGACGCGCTCCTCGTGGAGGTAGAGCTCGTCGATGACGGCGTCGCGGAAGCGGCCGTCGAGGTAGGTGCCGGCGCAGAGCATCCGGGTCGCCTCGCTGGCGGCGGGCGCGCGACGCGGGTCGCCGGCGGGTGATGGCGGCTGTGGTGGCGGGGACGGTGGTGGTCCGGGTTGCTGAGGTAAGAACGACTGCGCCATGGCTCCCCCGATGGTGTCGAACTGTGCAAACGCGCGGCCGAGTTGCCGTCCGGGCCGCGCGAGGGGACAGCATAGAACGCACGGTGCCCCCGGCCGAAGGGCCGGGGGCACCGTGCGCTGAAGGAGCGGGTGGGCTCGGATCAGTCGCTGATCAGATTCAGATCAGGCCGAGCTCGCGGACCGCGTCGCGCTCCTCGGAGAGCTCCTTGACGGAGGCGTCGATGCGGGCGCGGGAGAACTCGTTGATCTCCAGGCCCTGGACGATCTCGTACGCGCCGTCCTTGCAGGTGACGGGGAAGGAGGAGATCAGGCCCTCCGGGACGCCGTAGGAGCCGTCCGACGGAACGCCCATGGAGGTCCAGTCGCCCTCGGCGGTGCCGTTGACCCAGGTGTGGACGTGGTCGATGGCGGCGTTGGCGGCGGAGGCCGCGGAGGACGCGCCACGGGCGTCGATGATCGCGGCGCCGCGCTTGGCGACGGTCGGGATGAACTCGTCGGCCAGCCAGGCCTGGTCGCCCACGACCTCGGCGGCGTTCTTGCCGGCGATCTCCGCGTGGAAGATGTCCGGGTACTGGGTCGCGGAGTGGTTGCCCCAGATGGTGAGGCGCTTGATGTCCGTGACCGAGGAGCCGGTCTTCTGGGCCAGCTGCGTCAGGGCGCGGTTGTGGTCCAGGCGGGTCATCGCGGTGAAGCGCTCGGCCGGGACGCCCTTGGCGGCCGACTGGGCGATCAGGGCGTTGGTGTTGGCCGGGTTGCCGACGACCAGGATCTTGACGTCGTCGGCGGCGTGCGCGGCGATGGCCTCGCCCTGCGGCTTGAAGATGCCGCCGTTGGCGGCGAGCAGGTCGCCGCGCTCCATGCCCGGGCCGCGCGGGCGGGCGCCCACGAGCAGACCGATGTTGGCGCCCTCGAAGCCCTGGTTCGGGTTGTCGAAGATGTCGATGCCCTTGAGCAGCGGGAAGGCGCAGTCGTCGAGCTCCATCGCGGTGCCCTCGGCGGCCTTGACGCCCTGCGGGATCTCCAGGAGGCGGAGCTTGACCGGCACGTCCGCGCCGAGCAGGTGGCCGGAGGCGATGCGGAAGAGCAGCGCGTAGCCGATCTGGCCGGCCGCGCCGGTCACGGTGACATTCACGGGAGTGCGGGTCATGGCGATCTCCGTAAGACAGCTGGCGGTGGGGGTCCCTGCCCCGGGTGCGGGATACCCCTCTTGATCGATCCTTGTCTCGATGTGAAGAGATATCCGTCGGTCAGGCTATCCGACCCGGGCCCCCGGGAATCCCCGACCCCTTGTGGGACGGCTCACTGCCACCCGCGTACCGGAACGGTCACCTCCGTGCCACAAGGGTCCGGCAGCCCTTGAACGGGCGTTGGCGGGTACATGACCCTTGATCGCAGCGGCGCCCGTCCTCCCTCGGGGGAGAGGACGGGCGCCGTGGCACGTACGCGTGCACGTACGGGGTGCGGGGTGCGGGCGGCTACGTCACCGTGAGGTGGAGGACGTCCTCCAGGAACGGGATCTTCAGCCAGGGCTGCGGCTGCACCATGAGCGCGAGGAACACGATCAGGGCGCCCATCACCCCGTACGTGATCATGTCGGTGAAGCGCGAGCGCACGGCGAGCATGCCCACCGACGGCAGCGTCCGGCGCAGCACCGCGCCGGTCAGCAGCGCGACGCCGACCAGCAGCGTGCCGACCCGGAACGCCTGCGGGAACAGGTCGGTGCCCACGATCAGCAGCCCGAGCGCGGCCGTCCCGAGCACGGTCAGCAGCGGCCACTGCCGCGCGGGCGCCGGGGCGTCCCCGGGAGCCGCCCGGCCGCCGCCCTCGGGGCGCACGGTCCCGGTGGTGAGCGTCGCGCGGGGGTGGCGGCGCGGGGCGCCGGCGGGGGACGCGTCCGTCGCCGGAGCGTCCGCCGGGTCCGCGTCGGCGGCGCCCCGCGCCGCGCCGGTCGCCGCGGCCGCCCACGCGGGCGCCTCCGCCGGGACCACGGCCTCCGACTCCGCCGCGGCCCCGGTCGGCTCCTCCGAAGTGCCGGAGGGGGGCACGGTCAGAGCACCCCGGCCGCGCGCTCGGCGGCCTCGACGACGTTGACCAGGAGCTGGGCGCGGGTCATCGGGCCGACGCCGCCCGGGTTCGGCGAGATCCAGCCGGCGACCTCGGCGACACCGGGGTCGACGTCGCCGAGGATCTTGCCCTCGCCGTTGCGCGAGACGCCGACGTCGAGCACGGCGGCGCCCGGCTTCACGTCCTCCGGCTTGATCAGGTGGGGCACACCGGCGGCGGCGACGATGATGTCGGCGCGGCGCAGGTGCGCGGAGAGGTCGCGGGTGCCGGTGTGGCACTGGGTGACCGTCGCGTTCTCGGAACGGCGGGTCAGCAGCAGCGGCATCGGGCGGCCGATGGTGACGCCGCGGCCGACGACCACGACCTCGGCGCCGTTGATCTCCACGCCGTGCTCGCGCAGCAGCCGGACGATGCCGTACGGGGTGCAGGGCAGCGGGGCGGGCTCGTTGAGGACCAGCCGGCCGAGGTTGGTCGGGTGCAGGCCGTCGGCGTCCTTGGCCGGGTCCATCAGCTCCAGGATGCGGTTCTCGTCGATGCCCTTGGGCAGCGGCAGCTGGACGATGTACCCGGTGCAGTCGGGGTCCTCGTTGAGCTCCCGGACGACGGCCTCGATCTCCTCCTGGGTGGCGGTGGCGGGCAGTTCGCGCTGGATGGAGGCGATGCCGACCTGGGCGCAGTCGCGGTGCTTGCCGGCGACGTACTTCTGGCTGCCCGGGTCGTCGCCGACCAGGACGGTGCCGAGACCGGGCGTGACGCCCCGCTCCTTGAGGGCCGCCACACGGGCGGTCAGATCGGACTTGATCGCGGCTGCGGTGGCCTTGCCGTCGAGAATCTGGGCGCTCATGCGGCCATCCTCCCGGATGACCCCCGCCTGTTTCCAATTCGGAACCGAACGTTGCACTTGCACAACTCCGCTGCGTATCGACTGGACAAGCAGTCGCCGGATTGACGACGATGATCCGCGCAGTGCCGCGGGCAGTGCCGGGGGGCAAAACCGCTCAAATGTGGTGAAACACATAGTGAAAATTCCTCCGCGCGGACCGCGTCGTCCCCGCACAGAATCCACGGAGGAACCCCTCGATGAGCTACGGCGAACCGAACAACCCTTACGGCCAGCAGCCCCAGGGCCAGCAGCCCGGCTACGGCTACCCGCAGCAGACCCCCCAGGGCGTCCCGCCGCAGCAGGGCTACGGCTACCCGGCCGCCCCGCCGGTCAACCAGTACGGCGGCTTCCCGGCCGGCCCGACGGAGATGCCGGGCGGGGTGAAGGCGGCCCGCGTGATGCTGTGGGTCATCGGCGGCCTCAACCTGCTGGGCGGCCTGGGCGCCATCGCCTTCTCCTTCGCGCTCGACAGCGAGCTGGAGAAGTCCGGCGCGTCCTCGGCCGACGCGGAGGCCTTCGCGAACCTGGGCCAGGGCCTGATGATCGGCGTCGGCATCTTCTCGATCATCTTCGCCGTCCTCGGCATGGTCCTCGCGGCCAAGTTCAAGTCCGGCGGCAACGGCGTGCGCATCTGCTCCATCGTGTACGCGTCGTTCATCGTGCTGTTCAGCATCTTCTCGCTGCCGCTGGGTGTCGTCAGCATGGCGCTGGGCGTCATCATCATCGTGATGTGCGCCAAGGGCGACGGCTCGGCCTGGTTCAACCGCCAGCGCCAGCAGTACTGATCCTCGGCGATCCCCGTACGACGGAGGGGCCCGGTTCCTGGACGGAACCGGGCCCCTTCGTCGTACGCGCGGCGGCCTAGCCCCGCTTCAGGACCACGAACTGTCCCGCCTGGGCGGCCACCTCGTAGCGCGCCTCCGGGTGGAGCTGGGAGGCCAGCTGGACCGGGTCGGTGATCGGCTGGGACCAGCCCGAGTTGAGGTCCAGGGCGAGGTAGTCGGGGCTCACGCCGGTCGCTCCGCCGACCCAGTAGACCGTGTGGTCCGCGGTCAGGTGCGCCATGAGCGTCACGTTGGTCTCGACGCTGGACCCCTCCGGCACCGCGGCCACCGCGCGGCGCGCGTCCAGGGTGCGGGCGTCGGTGCGGTACGTCTCGGAGCGGAGCAGCTCGCGCAGCGGCAGGTCCAGGGCGTGCACGACGGCGATCGCGGTGACGACGGGGACGGCGACCTTCCCGTACGCGACGAGCCAGGGGCGCGGCGAGCTGCGCACCGCGCGGACCGCGTCGACCAGGGCGAGGAAGACGACGGGCATGAGGATGGCGCTGTAGTGCCAGATCATGCCCCAGTGGTTGGGGTCCTGGGAGAGGAAGCGCCAGGCGAGCGTCGGCAGGACGAGCAGCATGAGCGGGGAGCGCAGGGCGAGGAAGCCGGTGATGCCGACGAGGAAGAAGACCATCTCCCACTTGTCGCCGGGACCGAAGGCGCCGAAGACCGAGTCGAGGAAGGTGACGTCCGCGCCCTCGCCGGTCTTCTCGATCTTGGCCCAGTAGTCGTACTGGCCCACCTTGCTCGCGGCCGGTATGAGGACGAGGACGGTGAGGGCGAAGAAGGCCACCCCGAATCCGGCCACCGCGGCGCCGAGCCGCTTCTGCCCCTTCACGAAGAGGACCGCGCCGACCATGGCGACGGTGAGCCCCATGTCCTCCTTGACGAGGACCAGGGGCGCGGCCCAGGCGACGGCGGCGGTCCAGCGGCCGAGGAGCAGGGCCCGGCAGGCGAGGGCGAGCAGCGGGACCGCGAAGGCTATCTCGTGGAAGTCGGACTTGACCGCCTCCTGGAGGCCCCAGGAGAGGCCGTACGCGACGGTGAGGCCGATGCCGGCCGCCCGGCTGCCGAGCACCTGCTGGGCGGTGCGCCCGACGACGGCCGCGGAGGCGGCGAAGAGCGCCGCCTGGGCGAAGAGGAGGGCGAGGGGGGAGGACCAGACCCAGTAGAGCGGCGCGAGGAGCGCCGTCACCGGGCTGAAGTGGTCCCCGAGTATGAGGAAGCCGGGGCCCTTGATGTCGACGATCGGGGCGCGCAGCTCGGCGTACGCCCGGACCGACTGCTCGAAGATCCCGAGGTCCCAGGACGGGTTGCGGAACTGCGTGTACTGCACCCAGGAGTACAGGAAGTACAGGGCGCCCAGCACGCCCGCGATGATCGCGTACGGACGCAGGGGCGCGGGCGCGAGACCGCCCGGCGGCCCACCGCGCGCCTCGGGGGCGGAGGCCTCCGCCACGGATCCGTTCTGCATATCCAGCACCGCGCCCCCATGGACCAGCCGCCGACAAAAGAGCAACCCATTAGACCAGAGTCCCCCGACCGCCGGACGGGGCCGCGGGCGGGAGCCCGTGGCGGGCACTCCGCCGCGTTCGCCGTTCGTTTATCAGCGGTTCCTAGCCTCTCCTCGCTAGGCAGACCTCGGGGAAGGAAAGCGCCGTGTACAGCATCATCGTGGTGCCCGCAGACCGCACGAGCCCGGACGGCCAGCTCAGGATGGCCCCCGGGGACCGGCTCCACTTCGGGCGGGCCGCCCCGCACCCGGAGAGGGGGCAGGTCCGGCACCTGGACATCCCGCATCCCGGTGTCTCCCGCTCGGCCGGCGAGATCGGCGCGACCGGCAGCCACTGGACGCTCAGCAACTTCAGCCCCACGGCCACCTACGTCGTCGAGAACCCGGAGGGGGCGGGGGAACACATCAAGATCGCGCCCGGCCGGATCGCGGCGCCGGTGCCCTTCGAGTTCTCCCGGGTCGTGCTGCCGGCCGGCGGCGACCTGATCGACTTCGCGGTCTGGGCGCCCCGCCACGACTACGTGGAATCCGTGCCGGGCAGCGCGGGCGGCGAACCGACCGTCCTCGCCTTCCCGCTCGACCGCTCCAAGCGCTACTTCCTCGTCCTCGTCGCGCTGTGCGAACCGCGGCTCCGCGGCACCCCGCACGCCCCGCTCCCCACCGTCGACGCCGTGACCGACCGGCTGCGGCCCGTCTGGCCCGCCGCCAACCGGGCCGCCGTGCAGTGGAACATCGACTACCTGGCGGTGAAGCTCCGCCTCAAGCCGGGCCCCGAGAGCGCGGCCGCCGGCCCCCGGCTCAACGGCAAGAAGGAGTCCCTGGTCTCCCTGGCCCTCCGCTTCGACCTGGTCCGCGAGGACGACCTCACGGCCCTGGCGGCGTCCCGGTGACCGGGTTCCCGCTGACCGTGGACCCGGGCTACCGGGTCGGCGGCTGGACGGTCGAACACCCGCTGGGCTCGGGCTCGTTCGCCAGCGTGTACGCCGGGCGGCGGGAGGCCGCGGAGGACCGGGACGACCGGGGCGACCACGAGGACCGGGGCGCCCCCGGCGACGGGACGGTGCCGGACCGGGTCGCGCTCAAGTTCCTGCCGACCGGCACCTGCACCCCGCGCGGCCTGCGCCACCTCAAGGACCTCGTCGAGCGCGAGGTGGAGCTGCTGAGCCGGTTACGCGCCCCGCGGCTGATCGTGCTGTACGAGACGCTCACCGTCGACGACCCCGCCAGGCCCGAGCTCGACGGCGCGACCGTGCTCGTCCTGGAACGGGCCGAGTGCTCCCTCCACTCCCTGCTGGCCGGCCCCGAACCGCCCGCCGACGGCCCCGACCTGCTCGTCCAGATCTGCGAGGGGCTGCACCAGCTGCACGACGCCGGCTGGGTGCACGGCGACCTCAAGCCGGGCAACGTCCTGCTGATGGCGGACGGCGGCGTGCGGCTCGGCGACTTCAGCACCGCCGGCGAGCTGGAGGGCACCCACGCCTACACGCCCGGCTTCGCCACCCCCGACTACACGCCGCCGGAACTGCTCTGGACGGAGACCGGCGCCCGCGGCATCCGGATCCGCCCGAGCAGCGACATCTGGGCGTACGGCGTCCTCGTCCACCTCGTCCTCACCGGCACCCACCCGCTCCCGGGCGGCACCGCCGCGGCCCGGCGCGACGCGGCCGTCCGCTACGCCCGCGGCGACGAGGACCTGCGCCTCTCCCCCGCCCTGCCCGAACCCTGGCGGCGGATCGTCACCGACTGCCTGAGCCGCACCCACGAGTCCCGGATCCCGCACGACGCCACCGTCCTGCTGGAGCGGGTGCGGCAGGCGGCCCAGGGGCGGCTGCCCCGGCGGCCCGGACGCCGGCGCGCGGCGGCGCGCGGGGCGGCCCTGGTCGCCGCGGGTGCCGCGCTCGGCCTCGGCGCGGGGCTGCTGTTCTGGAACGGGCCCGCGGACCCGGGCTACGAGCGCTGCACGCCCGGCGCCGTCTGCTTCTTCACCCAGCCGGGCGGCAAGGGCGACATGTGCGTCTGGCAGGGCGGCGCCATGGACTGGGCCACCCAGGCCTACCGGTGCTCCGCCGTGACCTCCGGGACGGTCAGCTCGGTGTTCAACAACGGCTTCGGACCGGCGGAGGGCACCCTCCTGCCGGACCTGGAGTACTACGCGGGGACCCACCGCCAGGGGCTCATGGGCTGTCTGCCCCAGGGCACGCGGCTCGACTTCAAGAGCCCCGTGCGGCCCCGCTCCCACGAGTGGACCTCGCACTGCACCGCACCCTCGGAACTCTGAGTACGCCCCGGGCGGCCGCTCCGGAGACGGTGGACCGGCTCCGGCCCGTGTGCGGGCAGCCCCCGCGCACGGCACCCGCAGCCGCACGCGTACCCGTACCCGTACCCGCCCCCGTACGCGTTCCGTACCCAGGAAGGTGACCGTACGCATGTCCTTCGCACCGCTGCGCGCCGCCCTCGCGACGCTCGTCGCCCTCGCGGCCGTCCTCGTCCTCGGCCTCGGCACCGCCGCGGGCACCGCGCGCGCCGCCGCGCCGCCCGCCGGAAAACCCGCCTTCCAGCTGCCCTTCGCCTGCGGGACGACCTGGCAGCTCGACACCTGGGGCCACGATCCGGCCGTCGACATCATGGCCGAGGGCAACCCCGGCTCGGACGGCCGACCCGTGTACGCCTCCGCGCCCGGCACCGTCTCCGCGGCGTACTGGGACGCGGGCTCGGGCAACACCCTCCAGATCAGCCACGGCAACGGCTGGTTCACCGCCTACTACCACCTCCAGGAGGCCCCCGACACGTACGTGCGCACCGGGCAGGCCGTCACCGGCGCCACGCTGATCGGCACGGTCGGCAAGACCGGCCGGAACTCCGGGAACTGGGCCCACCTCCACTACGAGCAGCGCTACCGCGCCTCCGGCGGCTTCACGGACGAGCGCGACCGCGTGCCGGTCCACTTCGACGGCGTCGAGTACAGCGGCGCCCAGGCCGAGTGGCCCTCCGTCACCAGCCGCAACTGCGCGTCCCCGCAGCCCTGGAGCGGCTGCCCGGCCGGCCACGTCTGCTTCTGGTCCGGCACCGGCGGCACCGGCACGGTCTGCACGACCGCCGTGAACGTCCCCTCCAGCACCTGCGGCCTGCGCCGGTCCTTCTTCAACAACGGCGACCCGCAGCCCGGCTACGACCACGCCTACGTCACCTTCGCCGAGGGCGGCTCGCAGTGCCTGCACCACGGCTGGGCGGAGGGCCGCGGCGACTTCCCCGCGGGCGGACGCACGATCAGGTCCGTGACCTGGGGCGGAGAGTGCCCCTAGGAGTTACGAGGTACCCGGCGGCTCCCCCGGGGCCGATGGTGTGACCGCGCCGCGAAGAGGCGGCGCGGTCACCGGGGCCGCCTCAGGGGGGACGACGATGGAACGCCTGCTCCGACGGGCCGGCGCGGCCGTGGCGGCGCTGCTGGCGACGGGTGCCTGTACGGCTCCGGCGCCCGCACCGCCCGCCGCGCCGCCCGCCGCACCCGCCCGCGAACTGACCCAGGCCGAGCGGCTGCGCGTCTCCGACGCGACCGAGGTGCTGCTCCAGCGGTGCATGCGCCGCGCGGGCTTCTCGTACTGGACGAGCCCCCGGCTCAGCCTGGAGGAGAGCCGCCCGTCCGACTACGTCAACGACGACGTGGAGTGGGCGCGGAAGCACGGCTACGGCAGCCGCATCCAGGCGGCGGCGGACCGCTACCGGCGCACCAACCCGAACGGTGCCTACCGGGAGGGCCTCTCCCCGGAGCGCCGCCGGTCCTACGACGAGGTCCTCGACGGCGGCCGCCGGGCACGGTTGCTCACCGCCCGGATCCCCGGCGGCACCGCGTCCGTCCACAAGCGGCTCGGCGGCTGCTCGGAAAGCGCCGAGCGGGAGCTGTACGGCGACCCGGACGCCTGGTTCCGCGCCGACAAGACGGTCACCAACCTGCAGCCGCTGTACGTCTCCCGGATCCTGCGGGACGAACGGTTCACCACCGCCCTCGCGGCCTGGGCCCGGTGCATGGAGCGCGCGGGCTTCGGCTACGCCGATCCGTCGGCGGCCCGCGAGGCGACGGCCCGGACCGCGGACTTCGCCGCCGAGACGCGCACCGCGGTCGCCGAGGCCCGCTGCGCCCGTGAGACCTCGCTGGCCGCGGTGGCCCGCGAGCGCCAGTCGCACTACCTGGACTCCCTGCGCGGCACGTACGGGGGCGAGCTCGACGCCCACCGCCGGATGGAGCGCAGGGCCTCGGAACGGGCGGCCGGCATCACCGGCCCCCGGACCTGAACGACCCGTCCGCACCACCGACACCAAGGAGCACAGCATGCGCAGGTTCGGCACGTCCCTCGCCGCCCTCGGCCTCGCCGTCGCGGGCCTCGTCGCGCCGGCCGCGGTGGCGGAGGCCTCCGCCACGGGCACCGCGAGCAACCACTGCAACGACATCTGGCCGGGCCGCAACGGCTACGTGTACGCGTACGACGGCGCGTACTGCTACACCCAGCTCGGCCGCGCCGCGGGCGACGACGCGGACTGGAACGCGGCGGGCGGCGGCTTCGAGAACGCCGGGGACAAGGCCTCGTCCGTGCTCAACGCGGGCTACACCGGCAGTTACTCCATCGTGCAGTTCCACTACCTGACCGGCTACGCCGGCGGCTACAACTGCCTGAAGGCGGAGGAGTTCTTCGTCGACGACCTCTCCCGCAACACCTTCAGCAGCGGCTACACCATGAACAACAACATCCGCTCCCACCGCTGGGTGAACGGCTGTGACCGCTGGATGAGCTGACCCGCACGGCGAGGGCCCGCCGGTACGCGTCACGCGTACCGGCGGGCCCTCGGTCCTCCGAGCCCCGGGCTCAGTGGAAGAAGTGGCGCGTCCCGGTGAAGTACATCGTGACGCCGGCCTTGGCCGCGGCCTCGACCACCAGCTCGTCGCGGACCGAGCCGCCGGGCTGCACGACCGCCTTCACACCCGCGGCGGTCAGGATCTCCAGGCCGTCCGGGAACGGGAAGAACGCGTCGGAGGCGGCGTACGCGCCGCGCGCCCGCTCCTCGCCGGCCCGCTCGACGGCCAGCTTCGCGGAGTCGACCCGGTTGACCTGGCCCATGCCGACGCCGACCGAGGCACCGTCCTTGGAGAGCAGGATCGCGTTGGACTTGACCGCGCGGCAGGCCTTCCAGGCGAAGGCGAGCTCGGCGAGCTCCTCGGCGGAGAGCGCGTCGCCGGTGGCGAGGGTCCAGTTCGCCGGGTCGTCGCCCTCGGCCTGGAGGCGGTCGGTGACCTGGAGCAGGGCACCGCCGTCGACCGGCTTGACCTCGACCGGGTTGGCCGGGGCGCCCTCGGCGCGCAGCACGCGGATGTTCTTCTTCTTGGCCAGGACCTCGACCGCGCCGTCCTCGTACGCCGGGGCGACGATGACCTCGGTGAAGATCTCGGCGACCTGCTCGGCCATCGCGACCGACACCGGGCGGTTGACGGCGATGACGCCGCCGAACGCGGAGAGCGGGTCGCAGGCGTGCGCCTTGCGGTGCGCCTCGGCGACGTCGGCGCCGACCGCGATGCCGCACGGGTTGGCGTGCTTGATGATCGCGACGCACGGCTCGTCGTGGTCGTACGCGGCCCGGCGCGCGGCGTCGGTGTCCGTGTAGTTGTTGTAGGACATCTCCTTGCCGTGCAGCTGCTCGGCCTCGGCGAGGCCGCCCGTGCCGTCGACGTAGAGCGCGGCGCCCTGGTGCGGGTTCTCGCCGTAGCGCAGCACGTTCTTGCGCGCGTAGGTGGCACCCAGGAAGTCGGGGAAGCCGCTGTCGTCCGCCGCGGCGTAGTCGTCGGCGAACCAGGAGGCCACGGCCACGTCGTACGCGGCGGTGTGCTGGAAGGCCAGGGCGGCGAAGCGCTTGCGCTGGGCCAGCGTGAAGCCGCCCGCCTTGACCGCGTCGAGGACCGCGGCGTAGGCGCCGGGCTCGGTGACGATGGCCACGGACGGGTGGTTCTTGGCCGCGGCGCGGACCATGGAGGGGCCGCCGATGTCGATCTGCTCGACGCACTCGTCCGGGGTGGCGCCGGAGGCGACGGTCTCGCGGAACGGGTAGAGGTTCACGACGACCAGGTCGAAGGGCTCGACGCCCAGCTCGGCCAGCTGCTCGCGGTGCGACTCCAGGCGCAGGTCGGCGAGGATGCCGGCGTGCACGCGCGGGTGGAGGGTCTTGACGCGGCCGTCCAGGCACTCGGGGAAGCCGGTCAGCTCCTCGACCTTGGTGACCGGGACGCCGGCCGCGGCGATCTTCGAGGCGGTGGAGCCGGTGGAGACGAGCTCGACCCCGGCCTCGTGCAGTCCGAGGGCCAGCTCTTCGAGCCCCGTCTTGTCGTAGACGCTGACCAGCGCGCGGCGGATGGGCTTAACGGTGTCGTTCACCGACATGAACCTTTCGTCCCTCAATGCTGTAGCCGTTGCGGGCGAGCTGCCCCACGACCTCGACGAGCAGCGAGCGCTCGACGTCCTTGATGCGCTCGTGGAGCGCGGCCTCATCGTCCTCGGCCCGGACCTCGACCACGCCCTGGGCGATGATCGGGCCGGTGTCGACACCGTCGTCGACGAAGTGGACGGTGCACCCGGTGACCTTCGCCCCGTAGGCGAGTGCGTCACGCACGCCGTGGGCACCGGGAAAACTGGGGAGCAGCGCCGGGTGGGTGTTCACCACGCGGCCGCCGAAGCGGGCGAGGAACTCCTTGCCGACGATCTTCATGAATCCGGCCGAGACGACGAGGTCCGGCGCGTACGCGGCGGTGGCCTCGGTCAGCGCGCGGTCCCACTCCTCCCGCGTGCCGTGGTCCTTGACCCGGCAGACGAAGGTGGGCAGCCCGGCGCGCTCCGCCCGCTCCAGCCCGGCGATCCCGTCGCGGTCGGCCCCGACCGCGACGACCTCGGCGCCGTACCCCTGGGGATCGGCGGCGATGGCGTCGAGCAGGGCCTGGAGGTTCGTGCCGGAGCCGGAGACCAGGACGACGAGGCGGGCGGCAGCCACTGGGTCACTCTTTCCGTGGTGTTTGTGCGGTCGTACGAACGAATCGCATCCCGCGATACGGGGAACCCTACGAAGGGCTCGGCCGTCAGCAACGATACCGGCACACCGGACGGCCCCCACGGGACGGGGGCGGGGCCGGGGGGTAGCGTCAGGGTCCGACGACACGCCACAGCAGGCCACACCCGCGCACGACAGACAGAGGGAAGACGTCCAGCACATGCCGGATCGCCAGTCCACGAACGACAACAACCCGTTCGCGCCGCCGCCGGAGGGGCGGCCGGACCAGCCGTGGCAGCCGCGGCGCCCAGAGGGCGCCGAGGGCCAAGACGGCGGGGAGGGCGCGCAGGGCCCGGCGGGCGGGCCGGGCTGGAGCAGCAGCCAGCCGGGGCGTTCCTCCGACGGCTTCGGCCGCCGCCCCGAGCAGCCCTCCGGCGGCCAGGGCGGCGGACCGGGCGGACCCGAGGGCGGCCAGGGCCCGGGCCTGCGCTGGGATCCGACCGACCCGGCGCAGCGGCGGGCGCGGTACGCGGTGCTCTCGGGCATGTGGGCGTTCTTCTTCGCGATCTTCAACATCCCCGAGCTGGCCCTGCTGCTCGGCGCCCTGGGCCTGTACTGGGCGATCAGCGCCCTGCGCACCCGGGTCAAGACGCCCGGGACCCCCGCGAACGCCGCGAACCCGGCGGGCCCCGCGCACCCCGACGGGCCGCCCACGCCGGCCCAGGTCGCGGCGGCCGCCGGAGCGGCCCGCTCGAAGCGGACCTCGGCCGTCAGCGGCCTGGTCGCGTCCGCGGTCGCCCTGGCGATCGTCGCGAGCGGCTTCGCGATGCACCTCGTCTACCGGGACTTCTACGAGTGCCGGGACGACGCCCTGACCAAGCAGGCCCAGCTGGCCTGCAACGACCTGCTGCCGAAGCCGCTGCAGGACACCTTCGGGGTGCGCGAGTAGGTCACGTCCCCGCGGCACCGGTCTCGGGCTCCGGCGCCGCGGGCGGGGTCGCCGGCGGTGCGGGGGGCCCGGCGGCGGGCTCCCAGGCCGCGGGCAGGAAGCCGTAGCCGTCCTGGCCCGTGCCCTCGTCCAGGTCGTCGAGTGCCTCCAGGGCGTCCAGGGCCGCGAGCGCGCCCGCCGGGGCCGCCGGGGCCGCCTCCTCGGCCGCAGGGGCACCCTTGCCCGCGCCCGGGGGCTCCGTCACCCCGGCCGGTACGGGCAGGGGGCCGACCGCCGCCCCGGCCCCGACCGGCACCGGGACCGGGACCGGCTTCGCCGCCTCCTTGCGCGCAGGCCGCGGCACCCGACCGCGCAGCCCCCAGGCCCGCACCGCGAGCGCCGTCGGCACGCCGAGGGCCGAGCCCCACAGCACCGCCGCCGCGCCCGCCGCCCACCACACCGGACCGAAGGCGTCCAGCCGCCCGGCACCGAGCGGGCCGCCCGCCGCCGCCGCGAGCAGGGCGACGGCAGCCCCGCAGGCCCAGGAGGCGACGAGCGCGGCCTGGACCGCCTCCCGGGCCGACCAGCCGCGGGCGGCACGGCCCACCAGGCGCCCGAGCAGCAGCACGGCGGTGACCGGGACCGCCGCGGCCGTCCAGTGCAGCCACGTGCCCCGGCCCTCGGCCGGGAGCGCGGCGAGCAGCGGGAAGTCGGGCAGGGCCGGGGTGCCGGTGAAACCGAGCGGGGTCACCAGGGCACCGGTACCGACCGAGAAGCCGGGGCCGAGGCCGTACGCCGCGCCCCACACGACGGCGTTCGGCAGCAGGGCCAGGACCAGCAGCAGCACGGCCGCCCGCCCCGACCACTCCCCCGCGAGGCCGTAGAGGGAGGCCTGGGCGTCGCCGGCGTGCCAGAGCAGCGAGGCCGCGGCGAGCACCGCGCCGCCGCCGAGCAGGACGGTCAGCGCGAGCCCGGCGGCGCGCAGGGCCACGACGGTCTCCGTCCGGCCGGGCAGCGGCCTGCCCTGTGCCGTCCAGGCGCCCGCGGCGGCCGCCGCGAGGACGGACAGGGGGGTCACGACCCCGGCGGTGACCAGGTCGGCGGGCAGCCTCCCGCTCTCCGTGTAGACCACGACCATGGCCGCGACCAGCAGATATCCCCCGGAGACGGCGGCCACGGCCCCGGCGGGGGACGGCACGGGGCGTCCGTCGTCGGTGTCGAGGGTGTCCCGGGCGGCCCGGTGCGCGAGCCACAGCGGCAGGACCGTGAGCAGCAGCGGGGTGACGCCGAGGGGCGCGGGGGCCCCGGCCGTCGTGTCGGTGCGGAGCAGGTCGGCGCCGTGGGCGAGCAGCCAGAGCCCGGCGGCCGTGTGCAGGGCCCCGCCGGGGCCGCTGTCCGGGAACGGGGAGGCGATCCAGGCCGCCGTCACGAGCACGGCGAGCGCGCCGAGCCCGAGGCCCGCGGCGACGCCGCCGCGCACGAAAGCGGTGGCCAGGGCGGCGGAACGGGCCCGCTGGGCCGGGGCGTCGGGTGACAACGGCGGGCGGTGCTCGGTCACGTGCGTCACGGGGCCCATGCTGCCAGCGACACGCGGTTTGCCCTCGTAACAGGCGAATGGCCGTTGTGTCGCTCAAGATACGTTTATGTACTTTTCGGCCCAGAGCCGCACCGGCTGCACGGGAGGTCGACACCGATGAGCCCGACGACTCCGACCGTCCCGCTGCCCTCCCCCAAGGAGCGGCGGCGCCTGCGCGAGGCCCTCTCCCTGAGCGAGGACCAGGTCGCGGAGGCCATGGGCGTGACCCGCGCCACCGTCCGCTCGTGGGAGACCGGGCGCAGCGCTCCCCGGGGCCGCAAGCGGGAGGCGTACGCCAAGCTGCTCGGCGTGTACGAGGAGCCCACGGCGCCGCGTACCGAGAAGCCCGCCCGCCCGGCCCCCTCCGCGACCCGCCCCCGCCCGGCCGCCAAGGGCATCGCCCGGCCGCCCAAGGCCCCGGCACCGGCCGCCCCGGCGCCCGTCCGCCCCCCATCCCACCAGGAGCGGCTGAAACCGGCCCCGCAGCCCGTGGTGGACCCCGTGCAGCCCGCACGGCCCGCGGTGGAGCCGGCGAGGGAGCCGGTCGCCGCGGTTCCGGTCGCCGCGGAGCCCGGACTCACGCCCGAGCAGGCCTTCGACGCGCTGTACGCGCACGCCGCGCCCGGCCTGGTCCACCAGACCTATCTGCTCACCGGGCGCCGCAGCCTCTCCCGCGAGTCCGTCGAGCACGCCTTCCAGCACGCCTGGCAGCACTGGCCCGAGGTCGCCGTCGACCGCGACCCGGCGGGCTGGGTGCGCGCCGCGGCGTACGAGTACGCGCTCTCCCCCTGGCACCGCTTCCGGCGCCGCCACCGGCATCCGGACGCCGCGCCGACCGAGGCCTCCCGGCGCGCGCTGCTCACGGCGCTCCTGGAGCTGCCCGCGCCGTACCGCCGGACCGTGCTGCTCTACGACGGCCTCGGCCTCGACCTGCCCGAGACCGCGGCGGAGACCGAGGCCAGCACCCCGGCGGCCGGCAACCGGCTGCTGCACGCCCGCACCGTCCTCGGGCAGCGGGTACCCGGGCTCGACGACCCCGCGGCCCTGCAGCGCAGGCTGGGCGCGCTCGTCGCGGAGGCGCCGACGGCGACCCTGCCCGCGGCCCGCAGCGTGCGGACGGGCTGCGAGCGGCGGAGCCGGCTGCTGACCCGGGCCGTCTTCGGGGTGACGGCGGCGCTCATCGGCGTCACCGCCTTCACCGTGTCGACCGCGCCGACCCAGTACATCCCGGTGAACGCGCCCGGCGAGATCGTCGAGGGCGTCCCGGTCCGCGGCGGCCCGCAGAAGCTGCGCCCCGAGGACAGGGAGCTGCGCGACCGGCTGCGCTCCGAGCCGAACCCCGGCCCGGAGCGCCTGATCCCCCGAGCGGAGTAACGCCGGGCGACGGTCGCCGGGCGCACGCGAGCGGGCCCCGCCCCCACCCGGTCTCCCGGGAGGGGCGGGGCCCGCTCGTCTCACGGCCCGGAGGCCGCGTACCGCTGTGCCCGGATTCAGCCCGCGAGGATCGCGCGCGCCAGCTTGGCGGTCTCGGTCGGGGTCTTGCCGACCTTGACGCCCGCGGCCTCCAGGGCCTCCTTCTTCGCCTGGGCGGTGCCGGAGGAGCCGGAGACGATGGCGCCGGCGTGGCCCATGGTCTTGCCCTCGGGCGCGGTGAAGCCCGCGACGTAGCCGACGACCGGCTTGGTGACGTTGGCCTTGATGAAGTCGGCCGCACGCTCCTCGGCGTCGCCGCCGATCTCGCCGATCATGACGATCAGGTCCGTCTCCGGGTCGGCCTCGAAGGCCGCCAGGGCGTCGATGTGCGTGGTGCCGATGACCGGGTCGCCACCGATGCCGACGGCGGAGGAGAAGCCGATGTCACGGAGCTCGTACATCATCTGGTACGTCAGCGTGCCGGACTTCGAGACCAGGCCGATGCGGCCCGGCTTCGTGATGTCGCCCGGGATGATGCCGGCGTTGGACTGGCCCGGGGTGATGAGACCGGGGCAGTTCGGGCCGATGAGGCGGGTCTTGTTGCCCTTCTCCACGGCGTACGCGTAGAACGCGGCGGAGTCGTGGACGGCGATGCCCTCGGTGATGACCACGGCGAGCGGGATCTCGGCGTCGATCGCCTCGACCACGGCGGCCTTGGCGAAGGCCGGCGGCACGAAGAGGACCGAGACGTTGGCGCCGGTCTCCTTCATGGCCTCGGCGACGGTGCCGAAGACGGGGATCTCGGTGCCGTCGAAGTCGACCTTCGTGCCGGCCTTGCGCGGGTTCACGCCACCGACGATGTTGGTGCCGTCACCCAGCATGAGCTTGGTGTGCTTCATGCCCGTGGCACCGGTCATGCCCTGGACGATGACCTTGCTGTCCTTGTTGAGGAAGATAGCCATGGCTGTGTCTCGTCCCTTACTTCGCAGCCGCGAGCTCGGCGGCCTTGTCGGCCGCGCCGTCCATGGTGTCCACGCGCTGGACCAGCGGGTGGTTGGCGTCGGACAGGATCTTGCGACCCAGCTCCGCGTTGTTGCCGTCGAGGCGCACGACCAGCGGCTTGGTGACCTCTTCGCCCTTCGAGGCGAGGAGCTCCAGGGCCTGGACGATGCCGTTGGCGACCTCGTCACAGGCGGTGATGCCACCGAAGACGTTGACGAACACGGACTTGACGTCCGCGTCGCCCAGGATGATCTCCAGGCCGTTCGCCATGACCTCGGCGGAGGCGCCGCCGCCGATGTCGAGGAAGTTGGCCGGCTTCACGCCGCCGTGGTTCTCACCGGCGTACGCGACGACGTCCAGGGTCGACATGACCAGGCCGGCGCCGTTGCCGATGATGCCGACCTCGCCGTCGAGCTTCACGTAGTTGAGGCCCTTGGCCTTGGCGGCAGCCTCGAGCGGGTTGGCTGCGGCCTTGTCCTCGAGCGCCTCGTGCTCGGGCTGACGGAAGTCGGCGTTCTCGTCGAGAGACACCTTGCCGTCCAGGGCCAGGATGCGGCCGTCCTTGGTCTTCACCAGCGGGTTGACCTCGACGAGGAGCGCGTCCTCGGCGACGAAGGTGTCCCACAGGGTGACCAGGACCTCGGCGACGCCCTCGGCGACCTCGGCCGGGAACTTCGCCTGGGCGACGATCTCGCGGGCCTTCTCCAGGGAGACGCCGTCGTTGGCGTTGACCGGGACCTTCGCGAGGGCCTCGGGGGTCTTCTCCGCGACCTCCTCGATGTCCATGCCGCCCTGCACCGAGGCCATGGCCAGGAAGGTGCGGTTGGTGCGGTCGAGGAGGTACGAGACGTAGTACTCGGCCTCGATCTCCGGGGACAGCTCGGCGATCATCACCTTGTGGACCGTGTGGCCCTTGATGTCCATGCCCAGGATGTCCGTCGCGCGGGCGACGGCCTCGTCCGGGTCGGCGGCCAGCTTGACGCCGCCGGCCTTGCCGCGGCCGCCGACCTTCACCTGCGCCTTGACGACCGACTTTCCGCCAAGCCGCTCGGTGGCCTCGCGCGCCGCCTCAGGCGTGTCGATGACTTCACCGGCCAGCACCGGTACACCGTGCTTGGCGAAGAGGTCCCTCGCCTGGTACTCGAACAGGTCCACGCGCGTCCCTTTTCTAGATGATCGCGGTTCGTTGTCTGCGTGGGCGTGCCGCGGAGGGCAACGTGACTGCGCTGTCACTAGGGAGGCGTACACGGTGTCCGTGGACGCGGCATGTCCGTCTCGCAGGTTATCCCCGTGGGACGTAGGTCCCTAAATCGCAGATCACAACGGAGCGGTGATACGGGTCACAGAACGTAGGGGTCACGGGGCTTTCCGTGGAGGGGGCCGCGGGTGCCCCGGACCCCCTTGTGGCAGGCGGGGCGCGGGGGTTGCGGCCCTCACGGCGCGCCGGAGCGCGGGGTGAGGGGCGCGGGGACGCCACTGTGATATGGACCTCAGTCGGGCTCCGCGCACCCGTCCGGGTGGCGCGCGCACGACGGATTCCGCACCTCCCGGCGGGCCCTTCCGCACCCCGGCCGGGCCCGGTCGGTCCGGTCCCGGCCGGGACCGGTCAGGCCTCGGGTATCGGCAGCGGGCGCTTCTCCAGGGCGGCGGCCATGATCTCCGGGAAGAGGTCGGGGGTGCAGGCGAAGGCGGGGGCGCCGAGCGCGGCGAGCGCGGCGGCGTGCTCCCGGTCGTAGGCGGGCGCGCCCTCGTCGGAGAGGGCGAGCAGACACACGAACTGCACCCCGGAGGCCTTCATCGCCGCGACCCGCTTCAGCATCTCGTCGCGGATGCCGCCCTCGTAGAGGTCGCTGACGAGCACGACGACGGTGTCGGCGGGACGGGTGATCCTGGACTGGCAGTAGGCGAGCGCCCGGTTGATGTCCGTACCGCCGCCGAGCCGGGTGCCGAAGAGGACGTCGACGGGGTCGTCGAGCTGGTCGGTGAGGTCGACGACGGCGGTGTCGAAGACGACCAGCCGGGTGGCGATCGCGCGCAGGGAGGCCAGGACGGCGCCGAAGACGGAGGCGTAGACGACGGAGGCGGCCATGGAGCCGGACTGGTCGACGCAGAGGACGACCTCCTTCCTCACCGACTGCGCGGCCCGGCCGTGGCCGACGAGCCGCTCGGGGACGACCGTGCGGTGTTCGGGGAGGTAGTTCTTCAGGTTGGCGCGGATGGTCCGGTCCCAGTCGATGTCCCGGTGGCGGGGCCGGCTGATCCGCGCCGAACGGTCCAGCGCCCCGGCCAGGGTGGCCCGGGTGCGGGTGGCCAGCCGCTTCTCCAGGTCCTCGACGACCTTGCGGACGACGGCCCGAGCGGTGTCCTTGGTGGTCTCCGGCATCGCCTTGCCGAGCGAGAGCAGGGTGCCGACGAGGTGCACGTCCGGCTCGACGGCCTCCAGCATCTCGGGCTCCAGGAGCAGCGTGGCGAGCCCGAGCCGGTCGATCGCGTCGCGCTGCATGACCTGGACGACGGAGCTGGGGAAGTACGTCCGGATGTCGCCGAGCCAGCGGGCGACGGAGGGCGCGGAGCCGCCGAGCCCGGCCGAACGCTCCCGGCCGTCCCCGCCCCGCCCCTCGTACAGGGCGGTGAGGGCGCCGTCCATGGCGGCGTCGGTGCCGGTGAGGGCCTGGCCGGTGCCGTCGGCGGGGCCGCCGCCGAGGACGAGCCGCCAGCGGCGCAGCCGCTCCTCGTCGGGTCGCCGGTCAGGGCTGGGGGTCATGCGGGGGCCTCCGTGCCGGGGGTGCCGAGGATGAGGTGCAGCAGGGGAAGGACGCCGTCGGCGCGCTCCCGGTCGAGGGCGGTCGCGAAGCCGGGGGCCGTCGCGAGGGTGCGGGCGGGGCCGCCGGCGGCGGGGCCGCGGGCGACGAGCTCGCCGAGGGTGCGGCGCACTCCGGGCTCGTACGCCGAGAAGGTGCGCCGCAGCAGCGGCAGCACATCGGTGAACGCCCCGGCCGGTACGGAGCCGAGCCAGCCGTCGATGAGGGCGAGCAGCCGCTCGTCGTGGACGAGGAGCAGCCCGCCGCCGGAAGCCCCGCCGACGAAGCCCTCGATCCAGGCTGCGGCGTCGGCGGGCGCGGTGCCGGGCGAGAGCGCGAGGCCCATGAGCCGGGCGGCCTCGTCCTCCCCGAGCCGCCCCTCGTCCAGCAGCAGCCGGGCGGCCCGCCCGCGCAGCACCCCGGGCACCCGCTCCCGCTCGGCGAGCCGCCGCAGCACCCCGGCCCAGCGCTCGGCGAGCGCGGGGGCGGCGGGGTCGGCGGGGTCGGCGGGCAGCAGCGCGATCGCCGCGTGGACCCCGTCGAGGTGTCCGCGCATCTCGGCGGCCGCGTCGGGGTCGAGGCCCGCGCAGGCGGGGGGCAGGCCGACGCAGACGCGTTCGGCGAGCCCGGCGGCGACCTCGCGGAGCGCGGTGGTGTCGGTGGCGCGGACGTCGCCGTAGCGCAGGGAGCGGGCGAGGGCCGGCAGGGCCTGGGCGAGGTGGGCCACGTCGGCGTCCAGCGCGGCGCGGTCGGCGAGCGCCCCGAGGACGACGGGCAGGGCCTCGGTGAGCCCGGCCAGGAGGCACTGCTCGGCGAGGGCGGTGAGGGCGGCGAGCTCCCGCGCGGCACCGGCCCGGGCCTCGGCCCTGGCGGTGGCGGCGGCCTCGACGGTGGTGCCCCACACGCCCGCCTCGGCGACCTGCACGTGCAGCTCGGGCTCCCAGCGCAGCCGCCAGCTCTCCCGGAAGGTGCCGGTGGAGGCGCGCCCGGGGGCGGGGGCGCCCCAGTCGACGCCGAGCAGCCGGAGCCGGTGGAGCAGCCGGCTGCGGGCGGCGTCGTTCTCCTTGCGGAGGTCGAGCTCCAGGTCGCGCCGCCCGGCCTCGGGCTTGAGGCGCAGGCCGCGCTGGAGCCGGGCGAGGTCGCGCTGGAGCGGCACGGCGGGGGCGCCGTCCGGGACGGCGCCGAGGACGTCGCCGACGACGAGCCGGTCGCGGACCAGGTCGAGGGGGACGTCGGAGCCGTCGCACATCACGGCCCGGACGGCGTCGGTGGTCTCGCCGAGCCCGGCGGACGGGCGTCCGCGCATCGCGGCGAGGGTGTCGGCGAGCCGGACGGCCTCGATGACATGGGCGGAGGAGACCGCGAGGTCCTCGGCCCGCAGCAGCCCGGCGACCTTGGTCATCCAGCGTTCGAGGGGGCGGTCGGGGGCGGTGAAGAGGTGCGCGTACCAGCCGGGCGCGTCGATGCCCGCGCCGTAGCCGGAGCGCCGGGCGAGCCGGCGGTGGGTCCAGGGCACCCAGGTCAGCTCGGTCCTGACCTTGGGCAGCCCCTTGAGCAGGGCCCGGTCGGCGGTGACGGTGGTCGCCCGGCGCAGCGCGGGAACGTGCCAGGCGCCGCAGACCACGGCGATGTCGCCGCCGAACTCCTTCCGGGCGGCCCGCAGCTGCAGCCGCATGTGGGCCTCGCGCACCAGGTCGCGCGGGTGTCCGCCGTGTCCGTAGGCCTCGCGCAGGGCGCCCATCGCCTCGGCGAGGGCCTCGAAGGGCGCGAACGGGTCGGCGGCGCCGCGCAGTTCGACGGCGTCCTCCCACCAGCGCTCGGCGTCCTCGTACCCGGCGGCGCGGGCGAGTTCGGCGACGGGGTCGACGCGCGGGCCGCGGCCCGCGCCGTCCTCCTCTGCGGCCGGTTCCGGGGCCGGTTCGGGGGCGGCGAGGGTGTGGGCGGCGGGCAGGTCGACGAAGCGGACCTCGGCGCCGTGGCCGAGGGCCCAGCGGATCGCGACCCACTCGGGCGAGAACTCGGCCATCGGCCAGAAGGCCGCGCGGCCGGGGTCGTCCACGGCGTGCGCGAGGAGGGCGACGGGCGGTCGCATCCCCTCCTCGGCGGCGAGCCCCACGAGGCCGTCCGCCTCGGGCGGTCCCTCGATCAGGACGGCCTTGGGCCGCCCCGCCTCCAGGGCGGCGGCCACGGCCCGCGCGGAGCCGGGACCGTGGTGCCGCACCCCGAGCAGGAGGGGCCCGGGGGCGGGGCCCGGAGGGCCGGCCGGTCCGACCGTGGCTCCGGGCCCTGCGACGCGGGCCGGGCCCGCGGCACCCGCCCCCGGCGCCGAGGGGGCCGGACGGGCGGCGCCGGCCGCGCCCGGCGCGCCGGCTCGCGTCACGCCGTCACCTCGCGGCAGGCGCGGTAGAAGTCCTTCCAGCCGTCTCTCTCGCGCACGACCGTCTCCAGGTACTCCTGCCACACGACCCGGTCGGCCGCCGGGTCGCGGACGACGGCGCCGAGCAGCCCGGCGGCGACGTCGGCGGAGCGCAGCACGCCGTCGCCGAAGTGGGCGGCGAGGGCGAGGCCGCCGGTGACGACGGAGATCGCCTCGGCCGTGGAGAGCGTCCCCGAGGGGGACTTGAGCTTGGTCCGTCCGTCGGCGGTCACCCCGTCGCGCAGCTCGCGGAAGACGGTGACGACCCGGCGGATCTCCTCGACGCCCTCGGGCACCGCCGGCAGGTCGAGCGAGCGCCCGATCTGGTCGACGCGCCGGGCGACGATGTCCACCTCGGCGTCCGGGGTGGCGGGCAGCGGCAGCACGACGGTGTTGAAGCGGCGGCGCAGGGCGCTGGAGAGCTCGTTGACGCCCCGGTCGCGGTCGTTGGCGGTGGCGATGAGGTTGAACCCGCCGACGGCCTGCACCTCCTGGCCCAGTTCGGGGATCGGCAGCGTCTTCTCGGAGAGCACCGTGATGAGGGTGTCCTGCACGTCGGCGGGGATGCGGGTGAGCTCCTCGACCCGGGCGGTCATGCCCCGGGCCATGGCGCGCATGACGGGGCTGGGCACGAGCGCGTCGCGGCTGGGGCCGTGGGCGAGCAGCTGCGCGTAGTTCCAGCCGTACCGGATGGCCTCCTCGGGCGTGCCGGCGGTGCCCTGGACCAGCAGGGTCGAGTCGCCGCTGACGGCGGCGGCCAGGTGCTCGGAGACCCAGGTCTTGGCGGTGCCGGGCACGCCGAGCAGGAGCAGGGCGCGGTCGGTGGCGAGGGTGGTGACGGCGACCTCGACGATGCGGCGCGGGCCGACGTACTTCGGTGTGATCACCGTGCCGTCGGGCAGCGTGCCGCCGAGGAGATAGGTGGCGACGGCCCACGGAGAGAGCCGCCAGCGGGTGGGGCGCGGCCGGTCGTCGGCGGCGGCGAGCGCGGCGAGTTCGTGGGCGAAGGCGTCCTCGGCGTGCGGCCGCAGCACCTCGCCGCCGGCGGTGTCGTCGGTGGAGTCCGTGGTGGTTTCGGGCAGCGTCATGGGTCCCCCTCCAGATCGTTCGACCTGCTGTACGAACCACGGTGCACCATGCCACTGACATTCGGCCCCGGTCGCCGACACGGCCGTGGAAACCGCAGGTGGGAGCATCTGTCAGTGGGGGGTCGTACGGTCGTTCCCATGGACGAACAGGGGGCGCTCTGGACGGCGGATCAGGTGCTGGCACTGGCTCCTGACGACGCCTCACGCAGAGCGGGAAGCAAGCTGGGCACGGCCGGTCCGTGGTCCGGCGCGGGCGGCGGCCGGGGGGCCGTCTGGGGCCTGTGCAAGGGCAGCGGCAGCACGCCGTACCGGACGGTCGTGGACACCACGGGCCCGGCGTACCACTGCAGTTGCCCGAGCCGGAAGTTCCCGTGCAAGCACGCGCTGGGGCTGCTGCTGCTCTGGGCCGACGGCGGTCTGCCGGCCGGCCCCGGGCAGGCCGCGGCGCCGGACTGGGCGGAGGAATGGCTCGCGGCCCGCCGCGGACGGGCGGAGGCGGCCGGGACGGCGGCGGACTCGGGCCCGGCGGACCCGGAGGCGGCCCGGCGCCGCGCCGAGCGGCGGGCCGCCCGGATCACCGCAGGGGCGCAGGAGTTGGAGCAGCGGCTGGCCGACCTGCTGCGCGGCGGTCTCGCCGCGGCGGAGCGGTCGGGGCCCGGGCTGTGGGAGGAGACCGCGGCCCGCATGGTCGACGCGCAGGCGCCGGGGCTCGCGGGCCGGGTGCGGGAACTGGGGACGATACCCGGCTCGGGTCCGGGCTGGCCGGTGCGGCTCCTGGAGGAGTGCGCGCTGACCCATCTCCTGGACCGGGCCTGGCTGTCGGCCGACCGGCTGCCCGGCCCGCTGGCCGCGACGGTGCGGACCAGGGTGGGGCTCACCGCCCCGCCGGAGGGCACGGCGCTGCGGGACCGCTGGCTGGTCCTCGCGCAGTACGACGCGGCGGACGGCAAGCTGACGACCCGGCGCATCTGGCTGCACGGGGAGTCGAGCGCCCGCACCGCCCTGCTGCTCTCCTTCGGGGCCGGGGGCCGTGCCCCGCAGCTCGCCTTCCCCGTCGGCGCGGTGCTCGACGCGGAGCTGCGGCCGTACGAGGGCGGGGGCGGGCTCCGCGCGGAGCTGGTCGAGCAGTTCGGCACCCCGGCGCCCGCCGGCCCCCCCGCCGCGCGGCGGCACGGTCGGCGCCGCCCTCACGGCGTACGGGCGCGCGCTGCGCGACGATCCGTGGCTGGACTCCTGGCCGGTGACCCTGGCCGACGTCGTCCCCGCCCGCGCGGAGTACGGCTGGCAGCTCGCGGACTTCGGAGCCGCCGCGGCCGGGGAGCGGGAGGCCGTGCCGCTGACCCGCGCCGCCCAGGCCCGGCCCGGCCTGTGGCGGCTGGTGGCCCTGTCGGGCGGCGCGCCGCTCACGGTCTTCGGCGAGTGCGGCCACCAGGGCTTCACCCCGCTGGCGGCCTGGTCCCCGGACGCCCCCGGGGAGACGGTGCCGCTGGTCTGATCCCCGGGAACCGCCCCGATCCGTCTCGGAAACCCCCATCTGTGAGGAGGCCATGGTGGCCAAGGACGCCTGGGAAGAGCTCGTCACGTCGGCGCTGCTGGGCACCGACCGCAGACCGCACGCGAGCGCCTCCGGGGACGCGGCGCCCGCCGCGCTGCTCGACGCCGCCGCCGTGCACACCGTGCGGCGCCGGGCGGGGCTGCGGCCCGGGCCCGCCGCCGCGCAGCTGGAGGCCGCGCCGGAGGACGGACGCAGACCGCTGCCCGAGGCGGCCCGGCGCCGGCTGGCCCGGCTGCTCGCCGGCCGGGCCGCGCCCGCGCCCTCCGGGGGGCGGCGCGGGGCCGCACCCGATCTGACGGAGCTGCTGCCGCAGTGGCTGACCGCCGCGCACGAGCGGGGCTACCGCGCTCCGGCGGCGGCGCTGCCCGCGCTGCTGGACGCCGCCCGGGCCCGCACCGACCTGCGGCCCCAGGCGCTGGCCTTCGCCGGGCCGCGCGGGCTGTGGCTGGCCCGGCTCAACGCGGAGTGGAAGTTCGCGCTGCGCGGCTCGGGCGGGGGCGGCTCGCTGCCCGACCCGGGGGACGCGGAGGCGGTGGCGGCGCTGTGGGAGGAGGGTCTGTTCGCGGAGCGGGTGGCCCTGCTCGCCGCCGTGCGGGCACGGGACCCGGCGGCGGGCCGCGGGCTGCTGGCCGCCACCTGGGGCGCCGAGCGGGCGGAGGACCGGCTGATGTTCCTGGACTCGCTGCGCGCGGGTCTCTCCGACGCGGACGAGGAGTTCCTGGAGGCGGCCCTGTCCGACCGCAGCCGCAACGTGCGCGCGACGGCCGCCGAGCTGCTGTCGGCGCTGCCGGGCTCGGCGCTGGCCGCGCGGATGGCGGAGCGGGCCGCGTCGTGCGTCTCCCTGGACCGTACGCAGGGGGAGACGGCGATCGTCGTCGAGGCGCCGCACGAGTGCGACGCGGGCATGCAGCACGACGGGGTGACGGCCACGCCGCCCACGGGCCGCGGCGAGCGCTCCTGGTGGCTCGGCCAGCTCGTCGAGGCCGCGCCGCTGCACTGCTGGCCGGCCAGGTTCGCGGGGCGCGGGCCCGAGGAGATCGTGGCGCTGCCGGTCGCCGACGACTGGCAGGGCGAGCTGCACGCGGCCTGGTGCCGGGCGGCGGTGCGCCAGCGGGACGCGGACTGGTCGCGGGCCCTGCTGGGCCCCCCGGCGGCCCCGCAGGCCACCGGCCCGGGCACGTCCTCGCTGGCGGAGCGGGCCCAGCTGCTGTCGACGCTCCCGGCGGAGGAGCGGGCCGGCTGGGTGGCCTCGTTCATAGCGGCGCACGGGCTGTCGGAGGCGTTCCAGCTGCTGGGGGTGTGCGCGGTGCCGTGGTCGGCGCCGCTGGGCGGGGCGGTGGTCGACGCCCTGGACATCGCCCGGGACGCGGGCAGCTACCCGTGGAGCTTCAGCGGGGTGATGGGCCTCGCCGAGCGCTGTCTCGCCCCGGCCGCGGTACCGCAGCTCGCGGCCCTGACCACCCTTCCGGACGAGGAGGAGGACGCCTCCCCCGGCGCCGGCGGCTACTGGTCCGAGGCCTTCCAGCGGCTCGTGGCGACGCTGGAGCTGCGGGCGGCGATGCACGCGGAGCTGGCGGACGGATGACGGGAGCGGGCGGCGCGTCCTCCGCGCCGCCCGCTCCCGTCCCCGTCTTCTCCTGCGTGGTCCCGCCGCCCCGTCGCCGGTACGGGTCAGGCCGCCACGCGGACGTTCGCGTTGACCCACTCGACGATGGAGCCGGTGGTCGCGCCGGGGGTGAAGATCTCGGCCACGCCCTTCTCCTTCAGCGGCGCGATGTCCGCCTCGGGGATGATCCCGCCGCCGAAGACCTTGATGTCCTCCGCGTCGCGCTCCTTCAGCAGTTCGAGGACCTTCACGAACAGCGTGTTGTGCGCGCCCGAGAGGATCGAGAGACCGATCGCGTCGGCGTCCTCCTGGATCGCGGTGTCCACGATCTGCTCGGGCGTCTGGTGGAGCCCGGTGTAGATGACCTCCATACCGGCGTCGCGCAGCGCCCGCGCGATCACCTTGGCCCCGCGATCGTGGCCGTCGAGACCCGGCTTGGCCACCACCACTCGGATCGGACCGGTCACACCCATCAGTGCCTCCACATGCGACCCCCGCGCCTGGCCGCGGGAAAGTGAACGAACGTTATCGCCAGCATCCCGCAAGCGGCCGTTTCGCGGTGGACAGCGAGGGGGAAATCACACGTGGGACATCGTTCGCTCCGCGGAGGAGCCGCCACGGGGTCGCCGTACCACCGCGCCGCCAGCCGCACGGCACGGAGGTGCGGCGCACCTCCGTCCCGGGACGGAGGCCGACGATGGAGCTCACCCCCACCGAGGTCGCCGACCGTGTGAAGGCCGCCGCCCTGGAGCTCGCGGTCCTTGCCGGACACCTGGTCCTCTACCCCTCCGGGCTCGTCTCCGAACGCCGACCGCGCCGCCCCGCACCCGCCGGGGACGCCCCGGGCACCGCCTCGAGCCGCCCGGTCGTGCTGCTGCACGGCTTCGTCGACAACCGCTCGGTCTTCGTCCTGCTGCGCCGGGCCCTGGCGCGGCACGGCCGTGACTGCGTCGAGTCGCTCAACTACTCCCCGCTCACCTGCGACCTGCGCACCGCCGCCGAGCTGCTCGGGCGCCGGGTGGCGGAGATCCAGGCCCGCACCGGGCACGCCGAGGTCGACCTCGTGGGGCACAGCCTGGGCGGCCTGATCGCCCGCTATTACGTACAGCGGCTGGGCGGTGACGCCCGGGTGCGCACGCTGGTCATGCTGGGCACCCCGCACTCCGGCACCGGTTTCGTGCCGCTGGCCGACGCCCACCCGCTGGTGCGCCAGATGCGGCCGGGCTCGGAGGTGCTGCGCGAGCTGGCGGGGCCGGCGCCGGGCGTCCGGACCCGATTCGTGAGCTTCTGGAGCGAGCTGGACCAGGTGATGGTGCCGCCCGAGACGGCCCGTCTGGACCACCCGGACCTGATCGTCCACAACGTGCGGGTGAGCGGCATCGGCCATCTCGCGCTGCCGGTGCACCCGACGGTCGCGGCCGGGATCCTCGACGCGCTGGACGACGGCGACCCGGCCGCCGGGGCCGCGGACACCGCGCCCGGGGCGAGCTCGGTGGCCTGACCCACCGCCGCCCGGCCACCACCCAACCCCCGCCCGGCCACCACCCGGCCCCCGCCGGGCCACCACCCGACCCCCGCCGGGGCCCGCCCGACGGCGACCCGCACCCGCCCGACCACCGTTCTTCGAACGTTCCTCGAACACAGAGCCAAAGCTCTCTCCGCTACCCGCCGAAAGACGGCCGATTGCCCGTTTCCTGGCGGCTCGAAACCCGCGGAAGATTGTCGGGCGCGCATACCGCCGGGTACAGTCACGCCACTGCTTGACCCCCTGCTGCCGAGGCGAGAGAGAAGTTGGTGAACGACCAGCACCCCCACGCCGGGTACGTCGCGGACGGCACCCAGACCACCGGGAGCTACACCGTCGACCCGCTGTTCGGCAGCTACGACGCAGGCTACGCGGCAGGTCACAGCGCAGGTCAGAGCACGTACGGCGAGTACGCCGAGCACACCGGCCACACGGACTACGCCGGCCACACCGACTACTCCGGGTACACCGGCTACGCCGACCCGAACGGGTACGCCGACCCGAACGCCTACGCCGGGCACACCGAGCAGACCGGCCACTCCCCCTCGTGGGACACCGGTTCCTACGGCTCGTACACCGCCACCGGCCAGTGGGACGCCACCGCCTGGACCGAGGCCCAGCAGGCCGCCCCGTACGAGGCCGCGGCCTTCGCCACCACCGCGTACGACACCACCGGCCAGTGGACGACCCCGGGCTTCGAGACCGGCACCTACGACCTGGCCGCCGCGACCGCCTGGAACGAGGCACCCGCGACGCCCGAGCCGGTCGTCCCGCAGCAGTACACGCCGGGCTCCGAGCACACCGCCGAGTTCGAGTTCGACCTCGACGCCCACTCCGCCTCGCACGCCGAGCACGCGGACCACTCCGAGTACGCCGAGTACTCCGAGACCATGCAGGTCCCCGCGTACGACCTGGACGGTGGCTACGAGGCCGGCACGGCCGAGGAGACGGAGGCGGAGTCGGAGCGGCACGCCTTCCACGCCGCCGAGACCATGATCGGTCTCGAGGTCCTCCCGGAGAGCGCCCTCGGCGGCGCCGAAGAGCTCCCGCCCGTCGCCGGCCACCCCGTGCGCCGCTCCTCCGGCGGCAGCCGCGGCCGGCGCCGTACGCCCGCCAAGCGCTCCGCGCTCCTGACGGTCGCCGTCCCGTCCGCCTGCGTCATGGGCGTCGCCGGCATCGCCGCCGCCTCGGTCGCCGGGCTCGCCGACACCGGCGCGGAGAACAAGACCGACACGACGGCCCTCGCCGCCGCCGACCCCGCCTCCGTCAAGCAGGTCGCCGCCAACACGAAGCTGGACACCCAGCTCGCCGCGCTCAGCGCCGACGCCCGCGACTTCGGCGACCGCGCCAGCCGCACCCAGGAGCGCATCGACCTGCGGCAGCGCCAGGACGCGGAGAAGAAGAAGCGCGAGGAGGAGGCGGCCCGCAAGGAGGCCCTGCGGCCCAAGTTCCTCCTCCCGGTCAAGCTGCACCAGCTCAGCGCCCGCTTCGGCCAGTCCGGCGTCAACTGGATGTCCGTGCACACCGGCATCGACTTCCCCGTGCAGTACGGCACCCCGGTGATGGCCGCGACCGACGGCACCGTCCGCACCCAGTGGAACAGCGCCTACGGCAACATGGCGATCGTGACCATGGAGGACGGCACCGAGACCTGGTACTGCCACCTCAGCAGCACCAAGATCCGCTCCGGCAAGGTCAAGGCCGGCGACGTCATCGCGTACTCCGGCAACTCCGGCAACTCCACCGGCCCGCACCTCCACTTCGAGGTCAGGCCCAACGGCGGCGCGGCGATCGACCCGCTGCCCTGGCTGCTCAGCCGCGGGCTCGACCCGACCAGCTGACACCCGCCGCCCACGAGGAAGGGGCCCCCGCCGGCATCCGGCAGGGGCCCCTTTCCCGTGGGCTTCCATGGGCTCCCGCGGGCGGGCGCCCTACAGCTTCTCGACCGGCGCGTAGCGCAGCAGGAGCCGCTTGGGCTTCTCGTCGCCGAAGTCGATCGTCGCCTGTGCGTCCGCGCCCACGCCCGTCACGGCCATGACGGTGCCCAGGCCGAACTGGTCGTGGGTGACCCGGTCGCCGACCTGGAGCGAGATCACCGGCTTGTCGCTGGTTCGCCGGGTGGCGAAGCCCGAGGGGCCGGAGCGGGCGCGCGAGGAGGACAGCGAGGAGGTGATCCCCGAGGTCGGCCCGGCGGGCTTGGCCATGGGGCCGGTCCGCTTCCACTCCAGATACGCGGCGGGGATCTCCTCCAGGAAGCGCGAGGCCGGGTTGTACGAGGGCTGCCCCCAGGCGCTGCGCATCGCGGAACGGGTCAGGTAGAGCCGCTCGCGGGCGCGGGTGATGCCGACGTAGGCGAGGCGGCGCTCCTCCTCCAGCTCCTTGGTCTGTCCGAGCGCGCGCATGTGCGGGAAGACGCCGTCCTCCATGCCGGTGAGGAACACCACCGGGAACTCCAGGCCCTTGGCGGTGTGCAGGGTCATCAGGGTGATGACCCCGGAGCCCTCCTCGTCCTCGTCGGGGATCTGGTCGGAGTCGGCGACGAGCGCGACCTTCTCCAGGAACTCGGCGAGGGTGGCGGGCTCCTCGCCGCGCTCCTGCTCGAACTCCAGGGCCACCGCGGCGAGTTCCTGGAGGTTCTCGATGCGGGTCTCGTCCTGCGGGTCGGTGGAGGCCTGCAGCTCGGCCAGGTACCCCGTCCGCTCCAGGACGGCCTCCAGGACCACCGCCGGGCCGGCGCCCGACTCGGCGATGGTGCGCAGCTCCTCCATCAGCGTATTGAAGCGCTTGACGGCGTTGGCGGAGCGGGCCGCCATCCCGTACGCCTCGTCGACGCGCTTGAGGGCCTGCGGGAAGGTGATCTTCTCGCGCAGCGAGAGGGCGTCGATCATCGCCTCGGCGCGCTCGCCGATGCCCCGCTTGGGGACGTTGAGGATGCGGCGCAGCGGCACGTTGTCCTCGGGGTTGGCGAGGACGCGCAGGTAGGCGAGGACGTCGCGGACCTCCTTGCGCTCGTAGAAGCGCACGCCGCCGACGACCTTGTAGGGCAGTCCGACGCGGATGAAGATCTCTTCGAAGACGCGGGACTGGGCGTTGGTGCGATAGAAGACGGCGACGTCGCCGGCCTTGGCCGCGCCGGTGTCGGTGAGCCGGTCGATCTCGTCGGCGACGAACTGCGCCTCGTCGTGCTCGGTGTCCGCGACGTATCCGGTGATCTGCGCGCCGGCGCCCGCGTTGGTCCACAGGTTCTTGGGGCGGCGGGACTCGTTGCGCTCGATGACCGCGTTGGCGGCGGAGAGGATCGTCTGGGTGGAGCGGTAGTTCTGCTCCAGGAGGATCGTGGTCGCGTCCGGGTAGTCCTCCTCGAACTGGAGGATGTTGCGGATGGTCGCGCCGCGGAAGGCGTAGATCGACTGGTCGGCGTCGCCGACCACGCACAGCTCGGCCGGGCCGAGGTCCTCGTACCCGGTGCCGACGAGCTCGCGGACCAGGGTGTACTGGGCGTGGTTGGTGTCCTGGTACTCGTCGACGAGGACGTGGCGGAAGCGGCGGCGGTAGTGCTCGGCGACGTCCGGGAAGGCCTGGAGCAGGTGGACCGTCGTCATGATGATGTCGTCGAAGTCCAGCGCGTTGGCCTCGCGCAGCCGGGCCTGGTACATCCGGTAGGCCTCGGCGAGGGTCTTCTCGAAGCCGTCGGCCGCCTGGTCGGCGAAGGTCTCCTCGTCGATCAGCTCGTTCTTCAGGTTGGAGATCTTGGCGCTGAAGGACTTCGGCGGGAACTTCTTCGGGTCGAGGTCCAGGTCGCGGCAGACCAGCGCCATCAGGCGCTTGGAGTCGGCGGCGTCGTAGATCGAGAAGGACGAGGTGAAGCCGAGCCGCTTCGACTCGCGGCGCAGGATGCGGACGCACGCGCTGTGGAAGGTCATGACCCACATGGCGTTGGCGCGCGGGCCGACCAGCTGCTCGACGCGCTCCTTCATCTCGCCGGCGGCCTTGTTGGTGAAGGTGATCGCCAGTATCTGGCCCGGGTGGACGTGCCGGGTGCCCAGGAGGTGGGCGATCCGGTGGGTGAGCACCCGGGTCTTGCCGGAGCCGGCGCCGGCCACGATGAGCAGCGGGGTGTCCGTGTGCACGACGGCGGCGCGCTGCTGCTCGTTCAGCCCGTCCAGGAGCGCGGCGGCGTCCACGACGGGCCGGTGGGCCCCGTCGCGGTAGTAGGCGTCCCGCGCGGGCGGAGGCGCGTCCCAGTGCTCCCCGAAGAGGGCGTGCGGAACCTCCTCCGCGGCCGGGGCGCCGTGCTCGTGGTCCTCGGGCGGGGGCGGGGGCTCCTCCGAGGAGTGGTTCTGGAGGCTCGCCAGGAAGCTGTCGTCAAAGAGGCTGCTCATCGCCTCACGAGTCTAGGACGCCGCACCGACACTCCGCTGCCGCCTCCGGAAGTGACCGGAAAGGCCCGAGGTCACCCGAGGTCAGACCCAGAGGGTGGCGATGAAGATGTTGGCCATGGTGAGGCCGCCGACGGCGCCGAAGAGGGCCTTGTCGACCTTCTCCTCGTCGCGCTTGACGTAGACCAGGCCGAGGATCACGACGAGGACGGCCAGCTTGATGCCGACCTTGAGGTTGTTGACCGTGTGGTCGTCGGCCTGGTTGAGCCCGACGAGGGCGATGCCGGTGACCAGCATGGTCAGGGCGCCGTGCAGCATCGCGGGCACGAAGCGGGCGGTGCCCGCGCCCATCGCCTTCATCTGGGTGAGGAAGCCGCCGAGGAGGCTGGCGATGCCGATGATGTGCAGGGCGACGAAGACATTGATGAGGACGTCCATGGGGCGGAGCCTAACCGGGGCCATAGCACCGGCCTCCGGGCGGGTCCACCTTCTCCCGGGCTTCGGTCAGCGGCTGCCGCAAGCGCCGCCCGACCCTCCCCCGGGGTGAACGCGAGCGGTCGGGAAGCGCCAACTGACGCCAATAACGGTCAACCCGTCACCGCCCCACGGCGGCCAGGTTTAGCGTCCTCCCCCAGGTGACCGGCTCCCCACCACCGCCGCGTTCCGGCGGCTGCCGGTCACCCCCGCCGAGAAAGACCGGCGGCGGTCCGTCCCCCTGTGCGGACCGTCGCCGGCCCCGGCGGGCCGCGTCCCCCACAGGGAGAGGATGTGACCCGCCCTCGTGGCAGCGCACCGCAAGCCCAAGCAGTCCCCCTTCGGCGGCCAGGCGGCCCGCACGGCCGCCACGCTGGCCCTCGCCTCCGCGGCGACCGCGACCGTCTTCGAGGGCTCCGGGCACGCCGCGCCGCGGCCGACCCCCGCCCAGGTCAAGAGCGAGGTCGACCGGCTCTACGAGCAGGCCGAGGTCGCCACCGAGAAGTACAACGGGGCGAAGGAGAAGGCGGACCGGGCCCGGGCGGCCTTCGACGGGCTGCGCGACGAGGCGGCCCGCAGGACCGAGCGGCTGAACCGGTCCCGCGACGCGCTGGGCGCGGTCGCCGCCGCGCAGTACCGCTCCGGGGGACTCGACCCGGCCATCCAGCTCGCCCTGACCTCCGACCCGGACCAGTACCTGGAGCGGGCCTCGCTGGCCGAGAAGGCCGGCGACCGGCAGGCCGCCGCCGTCACCGCCGTACGCCGTGAGCTGGCGGCCGTACGGCAGCTCCGCAGCGAGTCGGAGGGGCGGCTGCGGGAGCTGCGGACGCAGGAGGCGGAGCTGCGGCGGCAGAAGGCGACCGTGCAGGGGAAGCTGGACGCGGCGCGGGCGCTGCTCGCCCGGCTCGGCGCCGAGGAGCGGGCCCGGTACGAGGCGGCCGTCGCCGCCGGCGGGCACGGCGGGGCCGACGGGCACGGCGGCCCGTCCGCCCCGGTGGCCAGGGCGGACCGCTCCTCGGCGAACCGCGGGCCCGTCACGGCACCGAACGCGCGCGCCGCCGAGGCCATCGCCTTCGCCCAGGCCCAGCTCGGCAAGCCCTACGTCTGGGGGGCCACCGGGCCCTCCGCCTACGACTGCTCCGGGCTCACCCAGGCGGCCTGGCGCGCGGCCGGGGTCTCACTGCCCCGCACCACGTACACCCAGATCAACGCCGGCCGCCGGGTCTCCCGATCCGAGCTGGCCCCGGGCGACCTGGTCTTCTTCTACTCCGGGATCAGCCACGTCGGCCTCTACATCGGCGGCGGCCAGATGATCCACGCGCCCCGGCCGGGCGCCCCGGTCCGGATCGCCCCCATCGACGAGATGCCGTTCGCGGGCGCGACCCGGGTGGGGTGAGCGGCCGGGGCCCGATCCGGGAGGCGGGCCCGGCATGATCCGAAGGACAGGGCCTAGACCAGGCGGCGGGCGGTCGCCCAGCGGGTCAGCTCGTGCCGGTTGGAGAGCTGCAGCTTGCGCAGCACCGCCGAGACGTGGGACTCGACCGTCTTCACCGAGATGAAGAGCTGCTTGGCGATCTCCTTGTACGCGTAGCCCCGGGCGATCAGCCGCAGCACCTCCCGCTCCCGCTGGGTCAGCCGGTCCAGGTCCTCGTCCACGGGCGGCGCGTCCGTCGAGGCGAAGGCGTCGAGGACGAAGCCCGCGAGGCGCGGGGAGAAGACGGCGTCGCCCTCCTGGACCCGGAAGATCGAGTCGACCAGGTCCGTGCCGGTGATCGTCTTGGTGACATAGCCGCGGGCGCCGCCCCGGATCACCCCGATCACGTCCTCGGCCGCGTCGGAGACCGACAGCGCCAGGAAGCGCACCGGGTCCTGCGCGGCCGCCATCAGGCTCGCGCAGCGGCGCAGCACCTCGACGCCGCCGCCGCCCGGCAGGTGCACGTCGAGGAGGACGACCTCGGGGCGGGTGGCGGTGATCACCGTCACCGCCTGGTCGACGTCGGCGGCCTCGCCGACCACCTCGACGCCGGTCACGTCGGTCCGGCCGATCTCGGCCTGCACCCCGGTGCGGAACATCCGGTGGTCGTCGACGAGCACGACCCGCACCCGGCGCTCCGTGCCCTGCTCCGCCGCCCCGCTCCCGGTCCCGGTCCCGTCGCTCATCCGTCCGCCCTCTCCATCTCGAGCTCCACTTCGGTGCCCCCGCCCGGCACGGACCTCAGCCGCGCCGATCCGCCGTTGCGCTGCATCCGGCCGATGATCGATTCTCGTACGCCCATGCGGTCGTCGGGGACCGCGTCCAGGTCGAAGCCGGGACCCCGGTCCTTCACCGAGACGAAGACCGTCCGGCCCTCCACCTCCGCGAAGACCTGCACCGCCCCGCCCTCGCCACCGTACTTGGCGGCGTTGACCATCGCCTCGCGCGCGGCCTGCATCTGCGCGGCCAGCTTCTCGTCGAGCGGGCAGTCGCCGACGACCACGACCTCCAGCGGGACGCCGTGCTTGTCCTCGACCTCGGCGGCGGCCCGCTTGACCGCCTCCGCCAGGGTGGCCGGCTCCTCGTCCTCGTCCTTCCCGGTGCCCTCCGGCTTGTACAGCCAGTTGCGCAGCTCCCGCTCCTGGGCGCGGGCCAGCCGGCGGACCTCGCCCGGGTCGTCGGCGTTGCGCTGGATCAGGGTCAGGGTGTGCAGGACGGAGTCGTGGACGTGGGCCGCGACCTCGGCCCGCTCCTGGGCGCGGATGCGCAGCGTGCGCTCCTCGCTGAGGTCCTGCGACATCCGCACCAGCCAGGGCCCGGCGAGCAGCGCGATGCCGGTGAGGACCGCGACGGCGGCGGTGAGCGCCGTGCCGAGCTGGGCGACCGAGCCGCGGACCACGAGGAAGACCGCGAGGCCCGTGCCGACCAGGGCGACGCCGACCAGACCGCGGACCAGCTGGAGGACCCGTCTCCTGCCGCCGGGGTCGGTCCAGCTGGCCCGGCGGGCGTTGTCCGCCTGCCGCCAGACGAGGACGACGCCGATGCCGATCAGCAGCGACGGCCAGACGTAGCGCCCGGCCTGCTTGTCGACGTTGATGCTGCCGATGAAGGAGGAGAAGCCGATCGCGAGCGCGATCAGCGCGAGGACCTGGCCCTTGTCGGGCTTGCGGAGGCGTCTGCGCCCGTCGGCGGTGGTCTCGAAGACGGGGCGGGGCGCGGCCCGGCCGCCGACCCCGAGCGGGACGACGATCCAGAACACCGCGTACAGCAGGGCGCCCAGGCCGTCCGTGAGCATGAGGACCGCGAAGAACGCGCGGACCCAGATCACCGGCAGCCCGAGGTGTCCGGCGAGTCCGCGCGCGACGCCGCCGAGCCACCGGCCGTCGGCGCTCCGGTAGAGCCTGCGGACGGGCGGTTCGTCGGTCTCTGCGACGCGGGCGGCTGCGGACATGCAGTGATCGTCACACGTCCGGCCGTCCCGGTGCATCAGGGTCCGCCCGGATATCGGCCCCGGAGGCGTCTCGGGGTCGAGCGGGGGCCGGTGGCCCCCGGAAGATCAGGGTCAAGGCAGGGTCGGTCCCGGTGCCGCCGGGCGTCACGGGCGGTCACCATGGACCCATGACGAGTTCGACGCCTTCGCCCCCCGAGGCCCCGCCGCCGGCGGAGGCCGCACCCGCCCCGCCCCTGCGCAGGTCGCGCGGGCACAAGGTGGTGGCCGGCGTGTGCGGCGGTCTCGGCCGGCACTTCGACCTCGACCCGGTGATCTTCCGGGTCGCGCTCGGCGTGCTCGCGGTGACCGGAGGCGTCGGGCTGCTCTTCTACGGCTTCGCCTGGCTGCTGGTCCCGCTCGCGGGCGAGGAGGAGAGCGAGGGGCGCCGGCTGCTGACCGGCCGGGTCTCCGGCTCCTCGCTGACGGCGGTGCTGACGGCCCTGGTGGGCTCCGGCGTCTTCCTGTCGATGCTGCACAACGGCGGGACGCTGGCCTTCGCGCTGGTGCTGTCGGTCGCGCTGAGCGGGGCGGCGGTGTGGTCGCAGCGGCGCCCCGCGGTCGCCGCGACCGCCGAGGAGGGCGGCCGGATAGACGCGGCCGCCGCGCTCGCGGTCGCCGAGGCGCCGCCCGAGACCAAGGCGCCGCCCCTGGTGGAGTTCCCGTCCTGGTGGCGGGACCCGATCGTGAAGGACGGTTCGACCGGCAAGGTCGCCACCGGCTACCTGTGGGGGCCGCACGGCGTACTCGACGAGGGCGTCGGGATCGACGGCGCGGTCCCGACGCCCGGCGGCCCGTGGGGTCCGCCGGGCGGTCCGCCCCAGCGGCCCACGCCCTCGACGCGGGTGCGGACGGGTCCGCCGTCCATCGGCGGTCTGGTGTTCCTGCTCGCCCTGGTGGCGGGCGGCCTCGGCACGGGCCTCTCCTGGCACGGGCACCCGCTGGGCACCAGCCTGCAGATCGGTCTGGTCGCCGCGCTCGCGGTGTTCGGCCTGGGACTGGTCGTCAGCAGCCTGATCGGCCGGACCGGCTTCGGCACGGTGTTCCTCACGATCGTGACGGCGGGCCTGCTCGCGGGGGCCTCTGCGCTGCCGAAGGAGATCTCGACGGAGTGGATCCGCGAGACCTGGCGCCCGGCGGCCGTCGCGGCCGTGCAGCCGCGGTACGAGCTGGGCCTGGGCGTCGGCACGCTGGACCTGTCCGGCCTGGCCGTCCCCGCCGGGACGACCGTGGTCACCCAGGCGGAGGTCGGCGCGGGCCGGCTGAAGGTGATCGTCCCGAAGGGCGTGACGCTGAAGGTCCGGGCCCAGGTGGGCCTCGGCGACATCCAGTGGCCGCAGCAACAGCCTCCCGCGGCCCCCACCGCGCCGGCACCTCCGGCGACACCCGGGACGCCCGCGACGGGGTCCGCGGCCTCCGGACAGCCGGTCCAGCCGCCCTCCCCGGCGGCACCGCAGTCGCCGCCGTCGCCGTCCCCGCAGCACGCGCGGTCGGCGGACGACATCGACATCGAGCCGGATCTCGACGAGACCCGGACGTTCCCCCCGTCGCCCGGCGTCACCCCGGGCGGCACCCTCGACCTCTTCCTGAAGGTCGGGGCCGGACAGGTGGAGGTCATCCGTGCCGGTTCATGAGTTCCGCCCCGGCCGGCTGGTCCTGGGCCTCGCCGCGCTCGCCCTCGCGGCCCTCTTCGCGGGCGACGCGGCCGGCCGCTGGTCCGTCCCCTGGTACCTGGTGGTCCCGGTGCTGTGCGGCGCCCTCGGGCTGGCCGCGCTCAGCTCCTGGATCGCCTACGGGATCCGGCGGCGCTCGGACAGCAGCGCGTCCAGCGAGAACACCGGGGCGCCGGCGAGCAGCAGCGGGAGCCAGGACATCAGATAGGCGAGGTCGTTGCCGAGGTAGTACGGGTTCACCTGCCAGCTCACGGTGAGCCAGAGGCTCAGCGAGATCAGCGCCCCGCCGAGCGCGGCGACCCGGGCGTACAGGCCGAAGAGGGTGCCGATGCCGACCAGCAGTTCGCCGAGCGCGATGGCGTAGCCGAAGCCGACGGGGTTCCTGAGGGCGAGGTCGACGAGGGCCGGGAGCGCGGAGGTGTCCCGGACGCCCCGCATGAGCTCGCCGATCGAGCCGGGGCCGGTGTCGGCGAGGAAGCCGGCGGTGGTCAGCTTGTCGAGCCCGGCGTAGAGGAAGGTGACGCCGAGGAAGATCCGCAGCGGGACGAGCGCGTAGCGGGAGGCGAGCGCCTTCCAGCCGTCGGTCCCGCCGAAGCCGCCGTCCGACGCCGCCCACGACGGCCGCCGGACGGATCCCGCGCCGGAGCCGGAGCCCGAACCCGGCCCGGAGCCGGGGTCCGGTCCCGTCCCCCCGCCCCGCTCCGCCGCTCCGCCGTCGTCCGTCCGTCCCGTCATCTCCGGCCGCCTCTCCACGCCCCGCGTCACTGCCCGCGCCTGTCCGGGCCGGGTCCGCGGAACGATTCTCCCCGGATTCCCCGTGACGGGGCAGGGGGCTCAGTCGACGACGTCGATCGTGACCCGGTTGGTCTCGACCCCGGCGGCCGTCACGACGGACACCTCGACCCGGCCGGGCTCGACGTCGGCGGGGAGGGGCACCGTCAGGGCGGTGTCGGTCGGGTTGGCGAAGCCGCCGGGGACCGGGACCAGCGGGACGTGGGCGTGGACCGGGCCGATCCGGACGACCAGCCGGGTGAGCGGCTCGGGGCCGGCCGCCCCGGCCGGGACGAAGCCGGTGCCGCGGATCTCGATGTCGTCGCCGGTCCGGATCGGGGCGTCCAGGTCGCCCGCCTCGCGGGCCCGGACCACCGAGAAGACCTTCGGCCGCCCGCCCTCGGCGCACTTGCCGGCGAGGTAGCCCGCGGCGGAGACGGCCAGGAGGAGGACGAGGGCCCAGGGGAGTTCGGGCAGCCGGTCGGGGGTCCGGCCGAGGCGGACGGCGGCGAGCAGGAGCACGGCGCCGGCGACCAGGACGTACTGGACGTCGCCGAGGGAGGCGTGGCCGTCGTCGTCGCACAGGAGGTCGGCGGGCCGGGGCCGGTCGGCGCGGACCTTCTGCAGCCGCCGGGCGGCGACCCGCAGCGAGACGACCAGCCGGGCGGTGACGGCGACGCCCGAGACCAGGGCGAACACGGCGAGCAGCCCGGCGCCGCGGCGCAGGCCGAGGTCGACCCCGTCGGCCCCGCCGGCCAGCCGGAGCGAGAGCAGCAGGACGGCGAAGACGCTGAGGAGCAGCCAGCCGGCGGCGACGGTGCGGGAGGTGGAGAGCCGCCGGTCCTCGCCGACGAGCGGGGCGAGGACGCCGCCCCGCTCGCGGTGCAGCCGGGCGGCCGCGGTGAGCGCGAGGGCCGACAGGACCGCGGCGCCGAGCGCGGCCGTGCGGGTCCCGGTCCACCCCGTGCCGACGGCGGTGAGGGCCTGGCCGAGGAGCAGCGCGAACACGGCGCCCCAGACGGCGGCGAGGGTGCCGCGGTACACCCGGCCGAGCCGGGCCGGGCCCGCCTCCCGGCCGCTCGCGGTGACGGTGCGGGCGGACTGGGCGAGTTCGTCGGAGACCCACTGGCGGGAGGCGACCGGCGAGTGGGCGAGGGCGGCCGGCACGCCGTGGCCCGTGGCGAGCTCGTCGCGACGGGCGAGGAAGGCGGCGACGGCGCGCCGGTGACCGGCGCCGTCGCAGTGCGGGCAGCCGCCGCCGTCCTGATCCGCCCCGCACTGTCTCGCCTCTTGCACCGCCACGGCGCCGCCCACTTCCCGCTCGGTCGACTTGCCCATCGTCAACTCACTGTTGATTCCTGGGAATTGTGCCGCACCGAGTGCTCACTCCGTGGGCTGTGCACACCCCGCACGGGAGTGATTGAAGAGTCATCACATTGACGTAAAGACACGTTCTACGACAGGAGTTCGGGCTCCGTGCGGCTGATCCTGCGCCACAGCGGCTGGTAGTTGATCCAGGCGACCAGGTCGCTGCCGAGCTGCTCGCGGGTGGCGACGGCGTCGCGGTGGTCGATCAGCACCGGCTTGCCCGCCGCCCGCGCGGCGAGCTGGACCTGGGCGCAGCGCTCCATGGCGATGAACCACCAGGCCGCGGCGTCGACGGACGAACCGACGGTGAGCAGACCGTGGTTGCGCAGCACCATTCCCTTGGAGACGCCGAGGCCGACCGCGATCCGCCGGCCCTCCTCGGGGTCGACGGTGACTCCGGTGTAGGCGTCGTAGAGGACGTGGTCCTGGTAGAAGGCGCAGGCCTCCTGGGTGATCGGGTCGATCATCTCGCCGAGGGCGGCGAGCGCCCGCCCGTGCGGGGAGTGGGTGTGGGCGACGGCGACGACGTCGGGCCGGGCCCGGTGGACCTCGGCGTGCGTGGTGAACGCGGCCTGGTTGACGTGGTGGACGCCGTAGACCACCCGCCCGTCGCCGTCGACCAGGATCAGGTCGCTCGCGGTGAGTTCGGCGAAGGGGGCGCCGAAGGGGTTCACCCAGAAGCAGTCGGGGTGCTCCGGGTCGCGGGCGGTGATGTGCCCGGAGACGCCCTCCTCGTACCCGAGCCGGCCGAAGACCCGGAGCGCCGCGGCGAGCCGCTGCTTGCGGTGGGTGCGCTCCTCGGCGGCCGTCGCGTGGACGGGCGGCATGGCGAAGTGGAGCTGCTCGACGGGGACGGGCGCCGGTATCTGGGTCATGCGCCGGAAGGTAACGCCCGCCCACGCAAGTCACCAGAGCCCGTACGGGTCAAAGCGAAAACGCGAGACCGCCGCCCCCGTGACGTACGGGAACGGCGGTCTCGGACCACTCACGCGCGGGCGCTCGCACGAGCGCGCTCACGCGCGGGGAGGGGTCACTCCCACTCGATGGTGCCCGGCGGCTTGCTGGTCACGTCGAGGACGACGCGGTTGACGTCGGCGACCTCGTTGGTGATCCGGGTCGAGATCTTGGCGAGCACCTCGTAGGGCAGGCGCGACCAGTCGGCGGTCATGGCGTCCTCGGAGGAGACCGGACGCAGCACGATCGGGTGGCCGTAGGTGCGGCCGTCGCCCTGGACGCCGACGGAGCGGACGTCGGCGAGCAGCACGACCGGGCACTGCCAGATCTCGCGGTCGAGACCGGCGGCCGTCAGCTCCTCGCGGGCGATGGCGTCGGCCTCGCGCAGCAGGTCCAGGCGCTCCTTGGTGACCTCGCCGACGATGCGGATGCCGAGGCCGGGGCCGGGGAACGGCTGGCGCTGGACGATCTCCTCCGGCAGGCCCAGCTCCTGGCCGACCATCCGGACCTCGTCCTTGAACAGCTGGCGCAGCGGCTCGACGAGCTGGAACTCGATGTCGTCGGGGAGGCCGCCCACGTTGTGGTGGGACTTGATGTTGGCGGTGCCGGTGCCGCCGCCGGACTCGACGATGTCCGGGTAGAGCGTGCCCTGGACCAGGAACGCGACCTCGGGGCCCTCCTCCTGGAGGATCTCCAGCTGGGCCTGCTCGAAGACGCGGATGAACTCGCGGCCGATGATCTTCCGCTTGGTCTCCGGGTCGGAGACGCCGGCCAGCGCGTCGAGGAAGCGCTCCTGCGCGTCGACGACGACCAGGTTGGCGCCGGTGGCGGCCACGAAGTCCTTCTCGACCTGCTCGGTCTCGCCCTTGCGCATCAGGCCGTGGTCGACGTAGACGCAGGTGAGCTGCGAGCCGATGGCCTTCTGCACGAGCGCGGCGGCCACGGCGGAGTCGACGCCGCCGGAGAGGCCGCAGATGGCGCGCTTGTCGCCGACCTGGGCGCGGATGGCCGCGACCTGCTCCTCGATGACGTTGCCGGTGGTCCAGCTGGGCTCGATGCCGGCGCCGCGGTAGAGGAAGTGCTCCAGGATCTGCTGGCCGTGCGTGGAGTGCAGCACCTCGGGGTGGTACTGGACGCCGTAGAGCTTCTTCTCGTCGTTCTCGAAGGCGGCGACGGGCACGACGTCCGTGGACGCGGTGACGCTGAAGCCCTCGGGGGCGGCGGAGCAGGCGTCGCCGTGCGACATCCACACGGACTGCTCGGTCGGGGTGCCCTCGAAGAGGGTCGAGCCGGCCCTGGAGACGTGCAGCGGCGTACGGCCGTACTCGCGGGCGCCCGTGTTGTCGACGGTGCCGCCGAGCGTGGTCGCCATCAGCTGGAAGCCGTAGCACATGCCGAAGACGGGGACTCCGGCCTCGAAGATCGCGCGGTCCAGGCGCGGGGCGCCCTCGGCGTACACCGAGGACGGGCCGCCGGAGAGGATGATCGCCTTCGGGTTCTTGGCCAGCATCTCGGCCACCGGCATGGTGGACGGGACGATCTCGCTGTAGACCCGGGCCTCGCGGACGCGGCGGGCGATGAGCTGGGCGTACTGGGCGCCGAAGTCGACAACGAGGACTACGTCCGGGTTGGTGACGTCGGGCGCGGCAGCGGGGGTCGCTGATGACACTACGGCGGCCTTCCGGCGGTAGGAGCGGTTCCCCCGAAGGGGGGCTATTTGTCGATTCTACCGGCGAGCCGCGGCCGGTTTTCGTCTCACCATCCGAACCCGGGTTGGTGCACAGCGTTCAAAGGGGTCCATACTGTCTCCATGCGCAAGCTCACGACCTTCGTCTTTACCTATGGCAACCGGCCCACCGGCTGCCATGGTCGTGCTGCTTGAGCAACTGACAAGCGACTTCCCAGGCGCCCCGGGCCGACAAGGCCCGGGGCGTCTGTCGTTTCCGGGCCACGGCGCCCGAGGGCCTCCCGACACCGCCAGGAGCCCCGACATGACCACCACCACCGCGACCCCCCTGACCCCGGCCGAGAAGACCGGCGCCCGCACCGACGAGGCGGCCGCGCTGATCGGCGACGCCCGCGAGCGCATCGACGCGCTCGACGACCGGATCATCGGCCTGATCCAGGAACGGGTGGCCGTCTCGGCGGTCATCCAGGAGGCCCGGATCTCCTCCGGCGGGCGCCGGGTGAACCTGGCCCGCGAGATGGAGGTCCTCGGCCACTACCGCGACGCGCTGGGCAAGCCGGGCACCGCGCTCGCGATGACGATGCTGGAGCTGTGCCGCGGCCGCATCTGACCGCCGGCCCGGGGCGCCGAACCGGCCACCCGCGCGGCCGCCGGTCCGCCCGCCGGGGGCGCGGGGGTGCGTCCCCGCACCCGAGTTCGGTCGCGCCCTCACCCGTACGGCGCGTGACCGGGCCGGGCGCCGCTTCGTTGGTGGTGTTGTCCGTGCCAGCCAGGGGCGGGCCCGAAAAGACCACGCGTGGCTTCGCTGGGGCGTGTGACGTACCTCTGGTGCGTCGTGGGACCTCGCTCCAGCGCATGTGACCGGACGGCAGGGGACAGCAGCCCGGTCACCCAGAAAGGGCGGTCGGTCCCGGGGACGCCCGGGGCCGGCCGCAACCGGCCGATCGACCCGAGACCCCCACACCGTCCCCCTCCCACACCCTTCCGCTTCCCTCCCCAGCGGCGCACTCCACTCCCCCGGCGCCGCGTTCCCCAGGGGCCCCGCGACCGCGACCGGAATCGCGACGCGGGGCCCCTGTGCTGTCCGGCCCCGGGATACGTGACGCGCGTCACATAAAGATCTCGTGAGAAGGCTACAACCAATGCCCCAGGTCACCGGTCATCTATGCAGCACCACCCAGAAGCTGGAGGGGCGCTGCACTCGGAGGGGGGTGCAGCGCCCTTTCCACTTATCTGGAACGTGCCCGGAACCGGCTAGTCCTTCTTCGGCGGCACCGCCGGCATTCCCAGGAACGGCAGCCTGAGCGCGCCGAAGGCTTCCGCCGGGACCGCCGGGGACTTGGGCTCGACGGCGGTCAGCCGTACGTACGCCTCCCCCTGGCGCGGGCGCGGGTCCTCCTCGCCCTTGTTCGGCCAGAACGACATCGCCCGCTCGGCCTGCGCCGTGATCGTCAGCGACGGGTTGACGCCGAGGTTGGCGGAGACGGCCGCGCCGTCGACGACGGAGATGCCCGGGTGGCCGTAGAGGCGGTGGTACGGGTCGATGACGCCCGAGTCCGCGTCCGCGCCGATCGGGCAGCCGCCCAGGAAGTGCGCGGTGAGCGGGGTGCCCATGAGCTCGCCGATGTTGGAGCCGGCGAAGCCGTTGATCTCCTCGGCCATCAGCGCGGCCGCGCGGGTCGCCGCCTCGATCTGGGTCGGGTTGGGCGCGCCGTGGCCCTGCCGGGCGGTGAGCAGGCCCTTGCCGAGGCCGCCGGGCTTGCGGAAGGTCGTCAGGGAGTTGTCCAGGGACTGCATGACCAGGCCGATGATGGTCCGCTCCGACCAGCGCCGGTTGGAGAGCGAGCGCACGGCGAGCGAGGGGTGCTTGACCAGCTCGACGAGCCAGTTGCGGACCCGGTGCGCGCCGTAGGGCACCTGGAGGACGGTGAGGCCGCCCATGGAGTTCGAGCCCTTGCCGTAGCGGACCGGCTCGATGTGGGTGTTCTCGTCCGGGTGGATCGAGGAGGTGATCGCGACGCCGCGGGTGAAGTCGACCCGGTCCTTGCCGTGCCGCTTGCGGTAGCGGCGGTCGGTGGTCTGCGAGCCGACCAGCGCCTCCGAGTTGGTGCGGGTGAGCTCGCCGAGCCGGGCCGAGATCCGGGGCAGCAGGCCGCTGTCCTTCATCCGGTGCAGCAGGGTCTGGGTGCCGTACGTGCCGGCCGCGACGACCACCCGCCGGGCGGTGAAGGTGCGTCCGGCGCCCTTCTTGCGGTTGTCCGTGGGCAGGGTCTTCACGGCGTAGCCGCCGCGCGAGTCCTCGGTGAGGGCGACGACCGAGGTCATCGGGTGGACGACCGCGCCGGCCTTCTCGGCGAGGTACAGGTAGTTCTCGTTGAGGGTGTTCTTGGCGCCGTGGCGGCAGCCGGTCATGCACTCGCCGCACTCGGTGCAGGCCTTGCGGGACGGGCCCGCGCCGCCGAAGTACGGGTCGGCGACCTCGCCGCCGGGCTTGGCCCGCACCCGCTCCGACCCGTCGGAGTCGGCGCCGTCCCCGAAGAAGACCCCGACCGGCGCCATGTGGAAGGTGTCGCCGATCCCCATGGCCTGGGCGGTGGCCTTGAGGTGCACGTCGGAGGGGGTCATCGTCGGGTTGAGCCGCACGCCCAGCATCCGCTTGGCCTGGTCGTAGTACGGCGTGAGCTCGTCCCGCCAGTCGGTGATGTCCTTCCACTGCGGGTCCTCGAAGAACGGCGCGAGCGGTTCGTAGAGGGTGTTGGCGTAGTTGAGGGAGCCGCCGCCGACGCCCGCGCCCGCGAGCACCATGACGTTGCCGAGCAGGTGGATGCGCTGGATGCCGTACAGGCCGAGCGCGGGGGCCCACAGGAAGTTCTTCAGGTCCCAGGAGTTCTTCGGCAGGGTGGCCCGGGTGAAGCGCCGGCCGGCCTCCAGGACGCCCACCCGGTATCCCTTCTCGGTCAGGCGCAGGGCCGTGACCGAGCCGCCGAAGCCCGAGCCGACGACGAGGACGTCGTAGTCGTACGCGCCGTCGTCCGGGCCGTCCTCGGCCTGATTCTGGGCAGGGGGTACCGCGGTCATGGCTCTCCTCGTACGGAAGGGGACGGCGAACGGGGTGCGGCTCAGCGCAGGCGGAGGGCCTTCATCACCTTCAGGGAGGTGCTCATGAAGGCCGCGTACTTCTCGTCGTCCATCCCGAAGGAAGGAGCGAGCGGCATCAGCCGCTGCTGGGCGACGGTCTGGGCCTCGGTGAACTTCAGGATGCCCTCGGAGCCGTGGCGGCGGCCGAGGCCGGAGTCCTTCATGCCGCCCATGGGGGCGCGGACGCTGCCGTACGCGGGCGCGTAGCCCTCGTTGATGTTGACGGTGCCGGTGCGCAGCCGGGCGGCGAGGGCGTGGCCGCGGCGGGAGTCGGTGGTCCACACGGAGGAGTTCAGGCCGTACGGGGTGCCGTTGGCCCGCTCGACGACCTCGTCCTCGTCGCTGAAGCGGTAGATCGAGACGACCGGTCCGAAGGTCTCCTCGGTGCACACGGCCATCGGGGCCTCGACGCCGTCGAGGATGGTCGGCTCGTAGAAGAGGGGGCCGATGTCGGGGCGGGCGACGCCGCCGGCGATCAGCTTGGCGCCCTTGGCGACGGCCTCGTCGACGTGCCGGGTGACGGTCTCCAGCTGCCGCTCGCCGACGAGGGAGCCCATGTCGGCCCCGTAGGCGAGGGAGTTGCCGAGCCGCATGGCCTTCGTACGGGCGGCGAAGCGGGCCACGAAGGCGTCGGCGACGGACTCGTGGACGTACAGCCGCTCGATGGAGATGCAGAGCTGACCGGCGGAGGAGAAGCAGGCGCGGACGGCGCCGGCGGCGGCCTTCTCGATGTCGGCGTCCTTGAGGACGATCATGGCGTTCTTGCCGCCGAGCTCCAGGGTGACGCCGATGAGCCGGGCCGCGGCGCCCTGGGCGACCTCGCGGCCGGTGCGGGTGGAGCCGGTGAAGGACACGTAGTCGGCGTGGCGGACGACCTCGGGGCCGACGACCGGGCCCTCGCCGATGACGACCTGGAACACCTCGGCGGGCAGCCCGGCCTCGATGAGCAGGTCGCGGGCCCACAGGGCGGTCAGCGCGGTCTCGGTGTCCGGCTTCATCACGACGGCGTTGCCGGCGACGAAGGCGGGCAGCGCGTCGCCGACGGACAGCTCCAGCGGGTAGTTCCAGGGCGCGATCTGGCCGACGACCCCGCGCGGCTGGCGCAGCTCGGTGACCTTGGTGAGGGTCGGCACGACCCCGGTGTGGTGCTTGGGCCGCAGGTACGCGGGGGCCTTGCGGCCGTAGTGGCGGGCGGCGACGGCGACCGACTGGACCTCCTCGTGGCCGTGCAGGCGCGCCTTGCCGGTCTCCAGCTGGATGAGGTCGAGGATCTCGCCCTGGCGCTGGAGGATCAGGTCGTGGAAGCGCAGCAGCACGGCCGCGCGGGCCTTGACGGGGGTCGCGGCCCAGGCGCCCTGGGCGGCACGGGCGCGGGCGAAGGCCTCGGCGACGTCCTCGGGGGTGGACTCGGGCAGGTCCGCCAGCCTGGCCCCGGTGAAGGGGGTGTGGTTGGCGGTACGGCCGGAGCCCGCGACCCCGCGGGTGAGCCGGGCGACCAGCTCGGGCGTGACCACGTCGGCGGCCGTGCGCGCGGCGGCGGGCACGGGGGCGACGGGATTGGTGCCGAGGGGGGCCGTGGTGAGCAGTGCCTGCGAGTCCGTCATGAGGCGAGCGTAGGACTCATTCCGCCCTTTGGGTACCCGCGAGTAACGCGTTTTCACCACCCGCCCACACCGCGCCAGCGTTCACTGGCACATAAGCCCTGATCAGGGGCTCACTGCGGTCCCGGGGCCCTCCAGTACTTCTTCACGATGTCGAACTGCTCGCGGGTCCGCTCCCAGCTCTCCTCCGGCGAGGCCATGTACAGGGCGTACTCGACGCCGTCGTCGTCGTAGTACACCTGGTCGATGGCGTGCCGGGGTCCCGGGAAGGTCTGCTTCTCGATCCAGGTGAACTCCCAGATCGCGGAGTCGACCTGGTCGCGGAAGGTGTTCTGGGTCAGCCGGATCCGCCGGTACTCGGCCCGCCTGGCCACGATCTTCTCCAGATCGAGCATGTGCATGTACGGGTTCTCGAAGTCGGGCGACCGGTCGATGCTGATGCGGATGCGGTGGCGTCCGTCGTCCGGCGTGTAGTCGATCTGGTCCCCGTCCATCCGGCGCTTCCAGCCCTTGGGGACGGCGAGGCTGAAGCCCTCCGGGTCCACGACCCGCTCCCAGCCGGCCGGGACGCCGCCCTTGGCCGGGTCCTTGCCGTCCTTGTCCGTGGCCTGCGTGACGGGCGTGTCGTCCTTCTTGTCGCCCTGGCCGCCCATGTGGGTCATCGCGGCGAAGACCGCGCCGCCCGCGAGCAGTCCGGCGAGGACGGCCGCGAGGAGCGTGGCGCGCCAGCGGCCCCGGCCTCCGGTGGAAGCGCCGGAAGCGCCCGGCAGAGCGGGGACGGTGGCACCGGGGGAAGGCGCCGGGCCCTGCCCCTCCGGCGCGGGAGCGCCGCCGGCCGCCGGGTCGTCGTGCGGCACGGGCAGCGGGGTCGTCGTCGACGTCCCGGCGGCGGCCAGGTCCTCGGCCGGGACGCGCTGCGTCGGCACGTACGCCTGCGCGGCCTCCGGCGCACGGCCCTCCATCGCGTCGAGCAGCATCCGCCCGGCCTCGTCCGCCTGGGGACGCTGCGCCGGATCCTTGCGGAGCAGCGCCACGATGACCGGCGCGAGCGGGCCGGCCTTCTCGGGGTACGGCGGCTCCTCCGTCACCACGGCCTGCATGGTGCTGATCGGCGACGTGCGGCGGAACGGCGAGCTGCCCTCCACCGCCGCGTACAGCGTGGCGCCCAGGGACCACAGGTCGGAGGCGGGGCCCGGGTCGCCGCCCTGAACCCGTTCGGGTGCCAGATAGTCGATGGAGCCGACGAGTTCACCCGTCCGCGTGATCGACGAGTCGCCCTCGATCGCCGCGATCCCGAAGTCGGTGATCAGGACCCGGCCGTCGCGCGCGAGCAGCACGTTGCCCGGCTTCACGTCGCGGTGCAGCACCCCGGCCGCGTGCGCGGCCCGCAGCGCGCCGAGGACGTGCAGCCCGATCCTGGCCGCCTCCCGGGGCTCGACGGGGCCGGACTCCTTGGTCTCGTCCGCCAGCGAGGGCCCGTCCACGTACTGCATGACGATCCACGGCCGGTCGTCGTGCTCCAGGACGTCGTGCACGGTGACCACGCCCGGGTGGGTGATCCGGGCCGCCGCGCGCGCCTCCTTCTGGGTCCGGGCGTGCAGGACCAGCCGGTCGGCCTCCGCCACGAACCGGCCCGCCGTCAACTCCTTGACCGCCACCACGCGGTGCAGCACCTCGTCGTGGGCGCGCCAGACCTTGCCCATGCCGCCGCGCCCGATGGACTCGCCCAACCGGTAGCGGCCGGCGAGCAGAAGTCCGGTGCCGGTGCTCTCAGAATGTTCCACGTGCCCCCGCCTGTTTGCTCGGAAGCAAGGTTACGGAGGGGGGTGCGGGGCGCGGAACCTCGGGGCTGGTTGTGGAACAACACTGTGACCGGCGGGGTGTCGGCCGCTCGGCGGTTCGTTCCTCGGCTCGCCCGGCGGTTCGACCGGCCGGTCAGCGCGTCGCCCGGTAGGCCTTCACCGCCTGGTCGTAGATCTCCGACACCTTGTCCCGCTCGTTCTCCGGGCCGATGACCTGCACGACGTGGTAACGGCCGCCCTCGATCAGGGCCAGGTTGCGGACGAAAACCTCCCGCCCCGTGCTGTCCTGCCAGGTGAACTGGCCGACCGCCATGGCCTGTCGGCCGACGTCGATCCGGCGCAGCCCCGAGGCGCTGGACCAGGAGGAGTCCCGCCAGGGCTGGAGCTCGCGCTCCTTCGTGCGCTGGTACGCCATGGGGTCCGCGCCGTTCGCCCGGACGGTGTCCCGGCCGGGGACCACGATCAGCGTGAAGTCGCCTCCCGTGTAGCGCACTTGCCCCGCGTCGTTGATCGGGCTGCGCCGCCAGTCGCGCGGCACGCCGACCTCGAAGCCCTCGGCGTCCTTGCGCAGCACGTAGCCGGGGGCGAGCGCCGGGCCGGAGGCCGGCGGCGGAGCGGTGGTCCGGGTGGGCGTGGCGGACGGCCGGGTCGGCTCGGCCGTCGGCGTCGTGGACGGCTTCCCGGAGGCGGGCGGGGCGGTGCTCCCGGTCGGCGGCGGGGTCGCGGACGGCCCCTTCCCGTCGTCCTCGCCCGGCATGACCAGCACGGCGTACGCCACGGCTCCGCCCAGCAGCAGGAGGATGAGGAGCAGCAGCAGGCGCCCGAGCGAACGCGGGGAACCCGAGGTGCGCGGGGCGGCGGTGGTGCGCGCGGCGCGCTGCGGGATCTCCTCGTGGAAGTCGTCCCGGAAGTCGTCCTGGAAGTCCTCGGGACGACGGGCGTACGGGGCCTCGTGGGCGGGTGCGTCGTCGTGCGCGCGGCCCTGGCGCGGCACGGCGCCCTTCGCGTGCCGGTGCCGGTGCCGCCCGCCCGCCGCGCCGCCGCGCCGCCGGCGCACCAGCTCGCCGCGCCGGCGCACGATGGGCAGCCGGGCGGCGTCGGGGGACGGCAGCGGCACGACACCGGTCCCGGCCTCCGGTTCGGGCGCCGAGCGCACCAGCGAACGCAGCCAGCCGCTCAGCACCTCGAAGTCCGGCCGCTCGGTCGGATCCTGGTGCAGCAGCGACTCCACGACCGGGCGCAGCGGACCGCACTCCTCGGCGAACGCCGGGGGTTCCGCGCACACCAGCTGGACCAGCTCGGCGGCACTGTCCTCGGGGTACGGGGCGTGGCCCTGGACGGCCCGGTAGAGCAGCGCGCCGAGCGCCCAGAGGTCGGTGGCCGGACCGATGGGCGGGGCGAGCCGCCAGTGCTCGTGGACCGGACCCGCCTGCTCGGGCGCCCAGCGCTCGGTGACGGGGCCCACGACCGCGATCCGCGCCTGCCGGGCCCGCTCGGCGGCGAGCCGGGTCACCGGCCCCCGGTACACCGCGGCGCCGCCCCGCGGGCCGCCCGGGGCGGGCACGGATGCGGGCGGCGGCGCGGGGGCGGCCGCCGTGTACCCGGCGGGAAGCGCGGGCAGCGCGCCGCCGCCCGCCGGCACGGAACGGGACCCGTCCCGCGAGGCGTGCGGCCCGTCGCTCCACGTGCCGGCGAGGTACACCCGCGGCGGCCGGGCGCCACCGCCGCCCGCCGCGCCGTCGCCCCCGCCCTCGTCGTCCTCGTCGTCCTCGTCGTCGTCCCCGTCCGTCCGCGCCCACCACTGGGGCTCGGGAAGGGCGGCGGGAAGCGCGGGCGGGGCGGGCGCGGCGAGGGGCTGTACGGGCGGCTGCCCGGGCGCGGGATCGGTCCCGGACTCGGTCCCGGGCGCGGAATCCGGCGTCGGGGCTGCCGGGCGCTGGGCGGGCAGCGCGCCGGTCTCGCCGAGCCGCGCGGCGGCCCGGGCACCCGCCCGGTACGCGGCGATGGCCCCGGCCCGCGCCGCCCGTACGTCCGCGGCGGACGGGGTGCCGGGCACGGGCACGCCGGGCGCGGCGGGCGACTCGGGCCGGGCGCCCGCGCCGTCGGAGCGACCGGGGCCGGCAGCGGGGCCGTAGGGGGTGCCGGCGGGATCGGGCCCGTAGAAGCCCTGCGGGTCCCGGGTGCGGTCCTGGGCGTGGTCCCGGCCGGCGTCGAACTCGTCCTGGGGTCCGGCCTGGAGTTCGTCCAGGGGTTCGTCCCGCGGCTCGGCCCGGGGTGCGTCCAGGGGTCCTGCCTGGTACTCGGGCCGGTAGTCGGACTCGTCGGTGGCGTAGGACGCTTCGTCGGTCCGGTAGGACGCTTCCTCGGCGGCGTAGGACGCTTCGAGGACCCCGGGCACTCGCTCCGGCTCGTAGGCGGGCACGGGCTCCCAGGCACCGGACCCGTGTCCGGCGCCCGGACCGTAGAGCTCGGCCCGCTGGTCCCCGGAAACGATCTCCTCGGCCTCGTGGAACTCCGGCTCGTACCCGTCGTCCTCGGGTTCCTCCGCGGTCGGGCGCGGTCCGAAGGACAGCTCCTCCTCGTCCGGGAAGGGCACCGGGGCGTAGCCGCACAAGGCCTCCTCCGCGGCGCCCGCGGCGAGGCCGGTCAGGACCACGCGGCCGTCCTCGCAGACGAGGACCGTGCGGGGGGTGACGTTCCGGTGGGTCCAGCCGTGCGCGTGCAGGGCGCGCAGGGCGGTGAGGAGGTCGGAGCCGATCTCGGCGGCCCGGTAGGGGCTCAGCGGGGCCTCGGCGAGGAGCTCGGACAGCGGGGTGGCCGCCACGAACTCGCTCACTATCCACAGCGAACCGGCCTCCGCGAACACGTCGAAGACCTGGTCGAGGCGCGGGTGGTCGGGGATCTGCGCGGCGGCCTGGGCCGCCTCCAGAGCGCGCCGGACGCCGGGGTCGGCGGGGCGCCGGGTGGCCCGGCCCGGTGCGGTGTACGGTTCGTCGCCGACGAGTTCGGCGTCGACGACCTCGGGCAGCGGCACCTGCCGGATGCGGACTTCCTGCCCGCTGTAGGTGTCGAAGGCGCGCGTCTCGACCAGGTCGTACGCGTCGGCCGGCGGCAGGGGCAGGCGGTAGCGGTCCGCGAGCACCCTTCCCGCGTAGTCGTCCACGACGCCTCCCCACGCGCCCTCGGTCCCCCGTGCCCCGGTCCTCGGGGCCGGGGACTTTCACCATACGTGCGCCCGTCAGTCCTTGGGGCTGAACGTGGCGAACGCCGTCTCCCTCAGCGTCTTGCACTCCGCCGCGTCCCACGCGTCGGCCTTGCAGCTGATCATGATCGAGTAGCCGTGTCCGGCGTCGACCTTGAAGCCGCGGTTGAGCACGCGGACCCGCATGCCGTTCTGGTTGCGGGAGAACTCCCAGTCGGCGACGGTCGGGTAGCCCTTGTACGCGACCTCGCGGATGCCGATGTGCTCGTAGCCGTTGCTGGTCGCGGCCACCACGGCCTTGGCGGCCTTCCAGGCGGTGGCGGCGTCGTCGCCGGGGCTGTCGTTGAAGTCGACCTGGACCCGCGGGAATCCGCTGCCGCCCGCGTGGAAGATGCCGCCCGAGTTCACGCCCGCTATCGCGGCGAGCTTGAAGGAGGCGGGCATCGCCATCCGGAAGTTGAAGCGGTCGTTGGTCACCATCACGTAGCCGGCGGGCAGCTGCGGGCCGGCGGTCCGTCCGCCACCGGGGGTGCCGGAGGGCGTGCTGCCGCTCTGGCCGCCGCTGGTGGCGGCGGGCTTGTCGCCGCCGCCCTGCTGGCTGGGGCCGCCGCTCGACGTGCCGGTGTCGGTGCTCGGGTCGCTCCCGCCGCCGTTGCTTCCGGCCGAGGCCGTCGTACCGCCGGAGTTGCCGCCCTTGCCCTGGTCGGCCGCGTCCTTGCCGCCGCCGAGGGCGACGTACAGGATCGTGCCGAGCAGGGCGGCGACCACGACCGCGGCGATGATCACGAGGGTCCGGCGCGGGACGACGTCGGTGATCGAGGCCCGGGGCTGCGCGGGCCGGTCGGGCGCTCCGGTGCCGGGCCTGCGCTCGGTCTCCGGCTTCGCCGAGGCCGCCGCGTTCCGTACGGAGTTCAGGGCGCCGCGCACGCGGTCGGCGGCGTCACCGGTCTTCTCCCGGGCCGGCTTCTCCCGGCCGGCCGTCGGGGCCACCGGCGGGCGCTCGGGGAGCGGGGGCAGCGGGACGACCCTGGTCTGCTCGGGGGACGGCTCCGGCGGCGCCTCGGGCGCGTCGAGCACGGCCCGCAGCAGCACCCGCGCCCCGGCGTCGTCGAGGCGCTGGTCGGGGTCCTTGGCGAGCAGGCCGTAGATGACCTGCTCCAGTTCGGGGCCGGCGTTCTTCGGCGGGTCGACCGGCTCGGTCATCACCGCGGTGAGCGTGGCGATCGCGGAGCCCTTGTCGTAGGGCGGGCTGCCCTCGACGGCCGCGTACAGCAGTCCGCCGAGCGACCAGAGGTCGGCGGCGGGGCCGGGCTTGTGGCCGCGGGCCCGCTCGGGCGAGATGTACGAGGGGGCGCCGACGAGCATGCCGGTGGAGGTGATCGAGGGGTCGCCCTCGACCTGGGCGATGCCGAAGTCGGTGAGGACGACCCGGCCGTCGTCGGCGATCAGCACGTTGGACGGCTTCACGTCGCGGTGCAGGATGCCCTCGCGGTGCGCGGAACGCAGCACGTCGAGGATGGCGAGGCCGACCTCGGCGGTGCGGCGCGGGGTGAGCGTGCCGTCCTCGCGCACGGCGTCGGCGAGGGACTTGCCCTCGATGAGCTCCATGACGATCCACGGCCGGTCGTCCTCGTCGACCACGTCGTAGACGGTCACGGCGCCGTTGTTGCGGATCCGGGCGATGGCCTTGGCCTCGCGCAGGGTCCGGGTGATGAGGCGTCGCTTCTCGTCGTCGTCGACGCTGTTGGGGAAGCGCAGCTCCTTGACGGCGACGGTCCGGCCCAGCGTCTCGTCGACGGCCCGCCACACGGTGCCCATGCCGCCGCGGCCGAGGACCACGCCGAGCCGGTAGCGGCCGGCGAGCAGCCGGCCCTCGGTGGACGCCGCGTCAGCGCGACCGGTGCGACCGCCCGTTCTCGCGGAGCGCTTCGCGTCGACGTCCGCCACGTCCGCCCCGAACCCGGTGGCGGGAGCGGCCCCGTCGGTCGATCCGCTGCCGGCCGGGGCGCCGGCGTCGCGCGCGGCTCCCGGCTTCTTCGTCAGATCGGTGCCCTTGCGCGCACCGGCTCCGCTCCCGGCCGCGACCGCGTCCTCCGCGGCCACGGCGCCCCGCGGGTCCGGGGCGTCCCGCGCCTCGTCCCGCACGGCGTCCTGTGCCGCCTCGTCCCGGTCCGCCTTGCGTGCGGCCGGAACCGCACCCCGGTCGCCGTCGGTGGCGGCTCCCGCGGCGGCGTCCCGCCGGGGGTCCTGCCCCGAATCCCGCGACTGCTCCGCCTCCGACATGCGTCCCCTCGTCGATCCCTGATCTGCGCCCGCGTCCGCCGCTTCCGCGCGATACGGCAACCCGCCCTGGAAGAGAGCTCATTGTCCCTCACTCCGGGACCGATGCCTCCCCCGGGTCCGAACTCCGAGAAGCGTTCCCGTGCCCGCGCCGCTCAGATCGGGACGATGTCGGGCGCCCCCAGCCTGGCCGCGTCGGCCGTCAGGTCGTCGGGCTGGCGCTGTGATTCGCGCTCCGCCTCGACCCGCTTCTCGTAGTGCTCGACCTCCTTGTCGATCTGGTGGGCGTCCCAGCCGAGGACCGGGGCCATCAGTCCGGCGCACTCGCGGGCGCTGAGCGTGCCCCGGTCGAAGGTCTCGATGGAGATGCGGGTGCGCCGGGTGAGGACGTCGTCCAGGTGGCGCGCGCCCTCGTGCGAGGCCGCGTAGACGACCTCGGCCCTCAGGTAGTCCTCGGCCGCGGGCAGCGGCGCGGCGAGCGAGGGGTCGGCGGCGACCAGGTCGAGGATCTCCTCCGTCAGGGAGCCGTAGCGGTTGAGCAGATGCTCGACCCTGGCCACGTGGAGTCCGGTGCGCGCGGCGATCCCGGCCCGCGCGTTCCACAGGGCCTTGTAGCCCTCGGCGCCGATGAGCGGGGTGTCCTCGGTGACGCAGGCGGCGACCCGCTTGTCGAGGCCGTGCACCGCCTCGTCGACGGCGTCCTTCGCCATCACCCGGTAGGTCGTGTACTTGCCGCCGGCGACGACCACGAGGCCGGGTACGGGGTGGGCGACGGTGTGTTCCCGCGAGAGCTTGCTGGTGGCGTCGGACTCGCCGGCCAGCAGCGGGCGCAGGCCCGCGTAGACACCCTGGACGTCGTCCCTGCTCAGCGGGGTCGCCAGCACGCTGTTGACATGTTCCAGGAGATAGTCGATGTCGGCGCTGGAGGCGGCCGGGTGGGCCTTGTCGAGGTCCCAGTCGGTGTCGGTGGTGCCGATGATCCAGTGCCGGCCCCAGGGGATGACGAACAGCACGGACTTCTCGGTGCGCAGGATCAGTCCGGTGGTGGAGTGGATGCGGTCCTTGGGCACGACCAGGTGGATGCCCTTGGAGGCGCGGACGTGGAACTGGCCGCGCTCGCCGATGAGGGCCTGGGTGTCGTCCGTCCACACGCCCGTGGCGTTGACGATCTGGCGGGCCCTGATCTCGTACTCCGCGCCGGCCTCGACGTCCTGGACGCGGGCGCCGACCACCCGCTCGCCCTCGCGCAGGAAGCCGACGACCCGGGCCCGGCTGGCGACGTGGGCCCCGTAGCTCGCGGCGGTGCGGACGAGGGTGGTGACGAAGCGGGCGTCGTCCATCTGGGCGTCGTAGTACTGCAGGGCGCCGACGAGGGCGTCCTTCTTGAGGCAGGGCGCCACCCGCAGGGCGCGGCTCCGGCTGAGGTGGCGGTGGACGGGCAGGCCGCGCCCGTGGCCCGAGGAGACCGACATCGCGTCGTACAGCGCGACGCCCGAGCCCGCGTACCACCGCTCCCAGCCCTTGTGCTGGAGCGGGTAGAGGAACGGGACGGGCTTGACCAGGTGGGGCGCGAGCCGTTCGAGGAGCAGGCCGCGCTCCTTCAGGGCCTCGCGGACGAGGGCGAAGTCGAGCATCTCCAGATAGCGCAGGCCGCCGTGGATGAGCTTGCTGGACCGGCTGGAGGTGCCCGAAGCCCAGTCGCGTGCCTCGACGAGGCCGGTGGAGAGGCCTCGGGTGACCGCGTCGAGCGCGGTGCCCGCGCCGACCACTCCGGCGCCGACGACCAGCACGTCCAGCTCGCGCTCGGCCATCGCCGCGAGCGCCGCCGTGCGCTCGGCGGGTCCCAGTGTCGCTGTCCTCACCGCTGCCTCCCGTCGTCCCCCCGTGTGGTCCGGCTCACGGATTCGATTCTGTCCCGGCCCTCCGGCTTCGGCCACCGCCTGGACGGGGACCTGTGGATAACACTCGGCGACCTGCGGTCACACAATGCCGCATATCGGTCATATTTACGCCTAGTCTGACATTGCACTCGCCCCGTTCTGTCCACAGGGCTTGCGCGTCGCGTCCCCTCGGGCTAGCGGCCCTCGGCCTCACACCCCCTCCGGCACCAGGGAAGGACGGCCCACCTCCATGCCCGCTGATCTCGCCGTCATCGGCCTCGGCCACCACGGCCTCCCCCTCGCCCAGGCGGCCACCGCGGCCGGCGTCGGCACCATCGGCTACGACACCGACCCCCGTCCCGTCGCCGAACTCGCCGCCGGACGGCCCCCGGTCGACGGCTCGCTCACCGCCGCCGAGATCCGCCGGATGCTCGCCGCCGGCTTCCGCCCCGTCACCGGCCCCGCCGAACTCGGCCGGGTCCGCACCGCCGTCGTCTGCGCACCCACCCCGCCCGGACCCGACGGCTCCCTCGACCTCACCGCCGTCACCGACGCCGCCCGCGCCCTCGCCGCCCGGCTGCGCCCCCACACGACGGTCCTCCTGGAGTCCCCGGTGCCCCCCGGCACCACCGAAGGCCCCTTCCGCGCGCTCCTCGAAGCGGGCTCGGGGCTGCGCGCCGGACGCGACTTCCACCTCGCGTACTCCCCCGGCCGCCTCGACCCCGGCAGCCGCACCCACGGCTTCGCCGGCACCCCCAGGGTCATCGGCGGACTCACCCCCGCCTGCACCGAGTCCGCCGCCGCGTTCTACGGCCGCCTCACCGACAAGGTGGTCCGCGCCCGGGGCCCGCGCGAGGCCGAGACCGTCAAGCTCCTGGAGACCAACTTCCGGCACGTCAACATCGCCCTCGTCAACGAGATGGCCGTGCTCTGCAACGAACTCGGCGTCGACCTGTGGGACGTCATCCGCTGCGCCGAGACCAAGCCCTTCGGCTTCCAGGCCTTCCGCCCCGGACCCGGCGTCGGCGGCCACGGCGTCCCCGTGGACACCGTCGGCGCCCACCGCCCGCTGCGGCTGGTCGAACTCGCCGGCCAGGTCAACGAGCGCATGCCGCAGTACGTGGTCCAGCGCTCCGCCACCCTCCTCAACGAGCACGGCAAGTCCGCCCGAGGCGCCCGGGTCCTGCTGCTGGGCGTCACCTACAAGCCCGACCTCGCCGACCGGCAGGGCTCCCCCGCCGACGAGATCGCCCGCCGCCTGATGGACCTGGGCGCCGCGGTCAGCTACCACGACCCGTACGTCCCCGACTGGCGCGTCCGCGACCTGCCCGTCCCCCGCGCCGACTCCCTCTACGAGGCCGCCGCCCACGCCGACCTGACGATCCTGCTCCAGCACCACCGCACCTACGACCTCCAGGGCCTGTCGGTGAAGGCCCAGCTCCTCCTCGACACCCGGGGCGCCACCCCGGCGGGCGCGGCCCACCGGCTGTGAGCGGGGCCCGCGGAGACCCCGCGGAGCACCCCGCCCCACCGCTGACGAAACGTCCGAAGTAAACCCCCTGTGAAGATGTCGTACGTGGCTGCTAGCCTCCAGGCCGCTTCATCACGCGTCCCATGGGGGGATCTTCTTCATGTCTCAGCCCGTTCCGCCGCCCGGCAACCCGTTCGCCCAGGGTGCCGAGCCCTTCCCGCAGCCGCCGGTCGCCCCGGCCCCGCCGGCCCGCTCCAACGTGGGCCTCGGCCTGGTCGTCGCGCTGGTCGCCGCGCTCGTCGCCGGCGGCGTCTACGGCGGGATCGCCGGCGCCATCGAGCGCGAGATCGGCTGGGCCGCCGTCGGTGTCGGCTTCCTCGTCGGCTTCGCGTCCGGCAAGGCCGGCGGCCGCAACCCCGCCCTGCCGGTGGTCAGCGCGGTGCTCTCGCTCGGCGCGGTCTACGTCGGCCAGCTGCTCGCCATCTCGATCATCGGCGCGAAGGAGCTGAACGTCTCGGTCACCACGCTCCTCTTCGACCACCTCGACGTCGTCCAGGCGGCGTGGAAGGAAGAGCTGGGCCCGATGGACTTCCTCTTCTTCGGCCTCGCCGCCTTCGCCGCCTTCAGCGGCTCGAAGAAGGCCGCGCAGTAACCGGCGGCACCGGTACGCGAGAGGGGCCCCGCACCACCCGGTGCGGGGCCCCTCTCGTACGTCCGTGCGGACCGTCAGCGCTTGTGCTGCGCGTCCGCGACCGTCACCTCGACGCGCTGGAACTCCTTGAGCTCGCTGTAGCCCGTGGTGGCCATCGCGCGGCGCAGGGCGCCGAAGAAGTTCATCGAGCCGTCCGGGGTGTGCGACGGGCCCGTGAGGACCTCCTCGGTGGTGCCGACGATGCCCAGGTCGACCAGCTTGCCGCGCGGCACGTCCTCGTGGACGGCCTCCATGCCCCAGTGGTGGCCCTTGCCGGGCGCGTCCGTGGCACGGGCCAGCGGGGAGCCGATCATGACCGCGTCGGCGCCGCAGGCGATGGCCTTGGGCAGGTCGCCGGACCAGCCCACGCCGCCGTCGGCGATGACGTGCACGTACCGGCCGCCGGACTCGTCCATGTAGTCGCGGCGGGCCGCGGCCACGTCGGCGACGGCGGTGGCCATCGGGACCTGGATGCCGAGCACGTTGCGCGTGGTGTGCGCGGCGCCGCCGCCGAAGCCCACCAGGACGCCCGCGGCGCCGGTGCGCATCAGGTGCAGGGCCGCGGTGTACGTGGCGCAGCCGCCGACGATCACCGGGACGTCGAGCTCGTAGATGAACTGCTTGAGGTTCAGCGGCTCGGCCGCGCCGGAGACGTGCTCGGCGGAGACGGTCGTGCCGCGGATGACGAAGATGTCCACGCCCGCGTCGACCACGGCCTTGGAGAACTGCGCGGTGCGCTGCGGGGAGAGCGCGGCGGCGGTGACCACACCCGCGTCGCGCACCTCCTTGATGCGCTGCCCGATCAGCTCCTCCTTGATCGGAGCCGCGTAGATCTCCTGCAGACGGCGGGTCGCGGTGGCCTCGTCCAGCTCGGCGATCTCGTCGAGCAGCGGCTGCGGGTCCTCGTAGCGGGTCCACAGGCCCTCGAGGTTCAGCACGCCCAGGCCGCCGAGCTCGCCGATCCGGATGGCGGTCTGCGGCGAGACGACCGAGTCCATGGGGGCGGCCAGGAAGGGCAGCTCGAAGCGGTAGGCGTCGATCTGCCAGGCGATCGAGACCTCCTTCGGGTCCCGGGTGCGCCGGCTCGGTACGACGGCGATGTCGTCGAACGCGTACGCCCTGCGGCCGCGCTTGCCGCGCCCGATCTCGATCTCAGTCACGTTGTGTGGCCTTTCCCTCTTGGTCTGCGCCTACCAGTATCCCCGACACACGCCGAAGGGGCGGCTCCGGCCACATGCCGGAACCGCCCCCCTGCGTCGCGGAGTGTTACTTCCTGCTGTAGTTCGGCGCCTCGACGGTCATCTGGATGTCGTGCGGGTGGCTCTCCTTGAGGCCCGCCGAGGTGATCCGGACGAAGCGGCCGTTCTGCTGGAGCTCCGGGACCGTGCGGCCACCGACGTAGAACATCGACTGGCGCAGGCCACCGGTCAGCTGGTGCACGACCGAGGCGAGCGGACCGCGGTACGGCACCTGGCCCTCGATGCCCTCGGGGATCAGCTGCTCGTCGGAGGCGACGCCCTCCTGGAAGTAGCGGTCCTTGGAGAAGGACTTGCGGTCGCCGCGGGTCTGCATGGCGCCCAGCGAGCCCATGCCGCGGTACGACTTGAACTGCTTGCCGTTGATGAAGAGCAGCTCGCCCGGGGACTCCTCGCAGCCCGCGAGCAGCGAGCCGAGCATCACCGTGTCGGCGCCGGCGACGAGCGCCTTCGCGATGTCGCCGGAGTACTGCAGGCCGCCGTCGCCGATGACCGGGATGCCGGCCGCCTTGGCGGCGAGGGAGGCCTCGTAGATGGCGGTGACCTGCGGGACGCCGATGCCGGCGACCACGCGGGTGGTGCAGATGGAGCCGGGGCCGACACCGACCTTGATGCCGTCCGCGCCGGCGTCGACGAGCGACTGGGCGCCGTCGCGGGTCGCGACGTTGCCGCCGATGACGTCGACCGAGGAGTTCGACTTGATCTTGGCGATCATGTCGCCGACCAGGCGGGAGTGACCGTGCGCGGTGTCGACGACGATGAAGTCGACGCCCGCCTCGATCAGGGCCTGGGCGCGCTCGTACGAGTCGCCGGCGACGCCGACGGCCGCGCCGACGAGCAGCCGGCCGTCCTTGTCCTTGGCGGCGTTCGGGTACTTCTCGGCCTTGACGAAGTCCTTGACCGTGATGAGGCCCTTGAGCAGCCCGGCCTCGTCGACCAGCGGCAGCTTCTCGATCTTGTGGCGGCGCAGCAGCTCCATGGCGTCCACGCCGGAGATGCCGACCTTGCCGGTGACCAGCGGCATCGGGGTCATGACCTCGCGCACCTGGCGGCTGCGGTCCGACTCGAAGGCCATGTCGCGGTTGGTCACGATGCCGAGCAGCTTGCCCGCCGGGTCGGTGACCGGGACGCCGCTGATGCGGAACTTGGCGCAGATCGCGTCGGCCTCGCCGAGCGTGGCGTCCGGGTGCACGGTGATCGGGTCGGTCACCATGCCGGACTCGGAGCGCTTCACCAGGTCGACCTGGTTCGCCTGGTCGGCGATGGAGAGGTTGCGGTGCAGGACACCGACACCGCCCTGACGCGCCATGGCGATGGCCATCCGGGACTCGGTGACCTTGTCCATCGCGGCGGAGAGCAGCGGGATGTTCACCCGCACGTTCCGGGAGATGTACGAGGAGGTGTCGATCTGGTCGGGCGCCATGTCGGACGCGCCCGGCAGCAGCAGTACATCGTCGTAGGTCAGCCCGAGTGTCGCGAATTTCTCGGGCACTCCGTCGATGTTGGTCATGACACCTTCCCCAATGGCCTTGATCGGTGCGGATGTCCATGCTAACGGGCCGCGGCCGTGTCTCATTCCACGATCAAGATCAGCGGGCAGCTTTGGACGTTCATACGTGTACGTGAGGGACACCCGCCCCTCCGAACCCTTACTGCTCGGCCAGCGCCCGCAGCCGGCTCAGCGCACGGTGCTGGGCCACCCGGACGGCCCCCGGGGACATCCCGAGCATCTGCCCGGTCTCCTCGGCGGTGAGTCCGACGGCCACCCGGAGGACGAGCAGCTCGCGCTGGTTCTCCGGGAGGTTGGCGAGCAGCTTCTTGGCCCATTCGGCGTCGTCGCTGAGCAGCGCCCGCTCCTCGGGCCCGAGCGAGTCGTCCGGCCTCTCGGGCATCTCGTCGGAGGGCACGGCCGTCGATCCCGGGTGCCGCATGGCGGCCCGCTGGAGGTCGGCGACCTTGTGTCCGGCGATCGCGAAGACGAAGGCCTCGAACGGCCTGCCCGTGTCCTTGTAGCGCGGCAGCGCCATCAGGACCGCGACGCAGACCTCCTGGGCCAGGTCCTCCACGAAGTGACGGGCGTCACCGGGCAGCCGGTTCAGCCGGGTACGGCAGTAGCGCAGGGCAAGGGGGTGCACGCGCGCGAGGAGGTCGTGCGTCGCCTGCTGGTCCCCCTCGACGGCACGGTGAACGAGTGCACCGATCTCCCCCTGCCCTGCGGGCACGGGGGACCCCATGGTCTCGTCGTCGCGCATCGCTCCATGGTGCCTTGACGCCTGCTCGTTCGCGGCACCGCGTCCGTAGTTGTGCACCGAAGCGTTATGAGCAGGTGCGCCGGCACTCATCTCCTGCGCCCTCCCCTTCCGCTGGTTGTCCGCTCGCTCGTTCGTCTCGTCCCCGAGGAACTCCACACCTTCAAGGATGCGGCATTCCGCGGAGAAGTGACACAAGCCCACCCCGTCCGCCGCTCGGCGGACGGGGATGCGGCCGATGGCCGCAGGTCAGCGGACCAGGCCCCAGCGGAATCCGAGGGCGACGGCGTGCGCCCGGTCGGAGGCGCCCAGCTTCTTGAACAGCCTGCGCGCGTGGGTCTTCACCGTGTCCTCGGAGAGGAAGAGCTCGCGCCCGATCTCCGCGTTGGACCGGCCGTGGCTCATGCCTTCGAGCACCTGGATCTCACGGGCGGTGAGGGTGGGCGCGGCGCCCATCTCGGCCGAACGCAGCCGGCGCGGGGCCAGTCGCCAGGTGGGGTCGGCGAGGGCCTGGGTGACGGTGGCCCGCAGCTCGGCGCGCGAGGCGTCCTTGTGCAGATAGCCACGGGCACCCGCGGCGACCGCGAGCGCGACGCCGTCCAGGTCCTCGGCGACGGTGAGCATGATGATGCGGGCGCCGGGATCCGCGGAGAGCAGCCGGCGGACGGTCTCCACGCCGCCCAGGCCGGGCATGCGCACGTCCATCAGAATCAGGTCCGAGCGGTCCGCGCCCCAGCGGCGGAGGACTTCCTCGCCGTTGGCCGCGGTGGTCACGCGCTCGACGCCGGGCACGGTCGCGACCGCCCGCCGAAGCGCCTCTCGGGCAAGCGGGGAGTCGTCGCAGACGAGGACGGAAGTCATGCCTGACCTCCGTTGCTCTCGCAGCTGAAGCGCGTCACCTTGAGCCTCCAGGGCTGGTACGTATCGTCACCTGTGCGGTTGACACCCCCGGACACCTGTCCGAGCGCTTTCTTCTTCAACCGCCTCCGCACTCTCTAACGACGGTCACTCGAAAGAGTTACGGGTCGGACGGCCGCCTTCGGCACTCTATGTGAGGGCCCGTACGCGGAGGAGAGCGTCGCAGGTCATCCGTCCTTCACCCGAAGCTATGCCCCATTTAGCGGGTTTTCTTCCCTTTTCGCGGTGTCTGTGGCTAGATTCGCAATGAGTCATATTTACATCTACTTAGACAGTAGTTGTACGGTCGGATCGAACCCGCGAGAGCGGGTACGCGACACCCGGCGGGGGGCGAAGGGCCCCCGTCGATCAGCCAGCCAAGCCATCAACCCGCCCACCAATCCGTTCGACACGGTTTCAAGGGGACTAGCGCAATGGCAGATTTCTCCCGCCTTCCCGGACCCAACGCCGATCTGTGGGACTGGCAACTGCTCGCGGCCTGCCGCGGGGTCGACAGCTCCCTGTTCTTCCACCCCGAGGGAGAGCGCGGCGCGGCACGGAGTGCGCGCGAGAACTCGGCGAAAGAGGTCTGCATGCGGTGCCCGGTACGCGCGGAGTGCGCGGCACACGCGCTCGCCGTACGGGAGCCCTACGGCGTCTGGGGCGGCCTCACCGAGGACGAACGCGAAGAGCTCATGGGTCGAGCCCGCAATCGCCTGGTCACGACGTCCGCCGCCGCGCGGACGTCCCACACGAGCTCGGCAGGCTTGGGTCACGCCTGAAGTAACGTTTCTGCACGACTGACCGGGACAACCGAAGACACGGGCCGGGCCCGCACCCACCCGGCTCCGGGAGCCGCGCCGCACGCGGCCCGGGGGCGTGCGGCGCCCGTGGCCGCGCGGGCCCGCGCCCGCCGCGCGGCGGACGGCCGCGGAACCGGGCCGTCGCCCGGACGGCGGGCGCGTACCCCCTCGGGGCGGAACGCGCTCGGCCGGCCGATACCGGCGGCCTCACCCGTACGGTCGCGGCCCCCTCACCCGTACGGCGCCGCGCACCCACTCCGACGGGCGTGCGCCCGCACCCGTCCGGCCGGACCCCGTTCCCCCGTACGGCGCAGCCCGACCCGTACCGCGGTCCCCCGGACGGCGGTCCACGGACCACCCGTACGGCGGCGGCCCGGCCTCACCCGGACGGGCTATGCCCGTGTCGTCGCCGACCGCTCGGCGGCGCGCTCAGCGGCGCGGGTCAGCTCGTCCAGGGTGGCCGCGACGGCCGGGACCTGGGCCAGGTCCGGAAGGGTGAGGGCCACGATCTCGCGCTCGACGGCGGGTTCCACCGTGACGGTGACGGCACCCTTGGGCCGTACGGACTCGAGGGCCAGCTCCGGCAGCACGGCCACGCCCAGACCGGCGCCCACCAGGCCGATCACGGCGGGGTAGTCGTCGGTGGCGAAGTCGATGCGCGGGGTGAAGCCGGCCTCGCGGCAGACGTCGACCAGTTGGCGGCGGCAGCGCGGGCAGCCGGCGATCCACGGGTCCTCGGCCAGTTCGCCGATGGCCACCGACTCCGCCCCGGCCAGCCGGTGCCCCTCGGGCACCAGGCCGACGAGCCGGTCGGCGAGGAGCGGGCGGACCACCAGGTCGTCCCAGGCGTCCGGGCCCGCCCCGTAACGGAAGGCGAGGGCCAGGTCGCAGTCGCCCTCGCGCAGCATCTCCACCGAACGCGGCGGCTCGGCCTCCACGAGGGAGACCCGGGTGCCGGGGTGGGCGGCGCGCAGCGCGGCGAGGGCGGTGGGCACCAGGGTGGAGCTGCCGCTCGGGAAGGAGACCAGGCGCACCCGCCCGGCCCGCAGGCCCGCGATGGCGGCGACCTCCTCCTCCGCGGCGGTGAGCCCGGCCAGGATCCCGGAGGCGTGGCGCACGAGGGCCTCGCCCGCCTGGGTGAGGCGCATCTCCCGTCCGGTGCGGATCAGCAGGGGCGTGCCGGCCGAGCCCTCCAGCGCCTTCATCTGCTGGCTCACGGCGGGCTGGGTGCAGCCCAGTTCGCGCGCGGCGGCGGAGAAGGAACCGGTGGCGGCGACGGCGCGCAGGACGCGGAGGTGGCGGGCCTCGATCATGACCCCAATCATAAGCCACCCTTGGATATGGCGCAGAATTCTTGCACCAAACTTTGAGGAAGCTCGCCTAGGCTGCCCCCATGGAACTGCTCAGCGTGAACGTGGGACGCCCCAGGACCGTCGACTACACCAACGCCCCCGGGGGCCGGACCGGCATCGACAAGCGCCCGGTCGACGGCCCCGTCCTGATCACGGCCCCCGCGCCCGGAGGGGCCAGCGGGGTCGCCGGGGACGCCGTGTGCGACCTGCGCTTCCACGGTGGCCCGGACCGGGCCGTGCACGCCTTCGCGCGCGAGGACATGGAGGTCTGGGAGGGCGAGCTCGGCCGCCCGCTGCCGCCCGGCTCCTTCGGCGAGAACCTCACCACCCGGGGCCTCGACGTGAACGGCGCCCTGATCGGCGAGCGCTGGCGGATCGGCCCCGACCTGGTGCTGGAGGTCACCGGCGGCCGCATCCCCTGCCGCACCTTCGCCGGCTTCGTCCAGGAGGACGCCTGGGTCCGCCGCCTCAACCGGTCGCCGGCGGGCCCGGGCGCGCTGCTGCGGGTGATCGAGCCGGGCGAGGTCCGCGCGGGCGACCCCGTCGAGGTCGTCCACCGCCCCGCCCACCCGATCACCGTCACGCGCCTCCACCACGCCGCCACCGCGGACCGCTCCCTGCTGCCGAGCACACTGGTGGCGGCCGAGTGGATGGAGTCGGGTCTGCTGGCGCTGGCGCGGAACCACGCGGAGAAGTACGGGGAGTAAGGCGGGCGGCCGGGGAGCGCCCCTTTCCCGCACACGGCGTTCACACGGCGCGGGTTACCGTGCCGCGTATGACGACTGCACTGATTACGGGCGCGACCGCCGGCATCGGCGCCGCCTTCGCCCGGCGGCTGGCCGCGGACGGGCACGACGTGGTGCTCGTGGCCCGCGATGTGAAGCGGCTTCGGGACCAGGCGACGGAGCTGCACGACCGGCACGGCATCGAGGCGGAGGTGCTGGCGGCCGACCTCTCCGAGGAGGAGGGGATCGAGGCCGTGGCGGCGCGGCTCTCGGACACCAGGAAGCCGGTGGACCTCCTGGTGAACAACGCCGGGTTCGGCAACAAGGGCCGGTTCCTCGAAGTGTCCATGGCCGACGAGCTGAAGATGCTGAAGGTGCACTGCGAGGCGGTGCTGCGGCTCACCTCGGCGGCGGCGGAGTCGATGCGGACCCGGGGGCGCGGCGGGGTGGTGAACGTCGCCTCGGTGGCCGCGTTCGTGCCGCGCGGCACGTACGGGGCGTCGAAGGCGTGGGTCGTGCAGTTCACGCAGGGCGCCGCGCGGGACCTCGCGGGGAGCGGGGTGCGGCTGATGGCGCTGTGCCCGGGGTTCGTGCGGACGGAGTTCCACCAGCGGGCGGGGATGGGGACGGACAACATCCCGGGCTGGATGTGGCTCGACGCGGACAAGCTGGTCTCCGCGGCGCTCGTCGACCTGGCCCGGGGGCGGACGCTGTCCATCCCCGATCCCCGCTACAAGGCGCTGATGGGCGTGGTGAAGCTGGCGCCGCGCGGGCTGCTGGGCGGGGTGTCCTCCCGAGCGGGGCGCAAGTACGGGCCCAAGTAGGGCCCGTACGCACGCCCGCTCGTGCGGCGGTCCGTGCGGCGGTCCGTGCGGTCAGTCCAGGCCCGGCCCCTCGTACGCCCCGATGTTGGGGGGCGATGTCGCCGACACGTCGTTCCCGAACCAGTCCCTGCCGCCGTTGTCCTCGATCGGGGCGCCGGCGGTCAGGGCCGGGGAGCCGGCCGCGAGCCGGAGGTCGGGCCGGAGCAGCGGGTCCGCGGTGAGGCCGCCGGGGTTCGGGCGGGCCATGGTGATGCCGTGGAAGAGGTTGTTCGCGAAGGAGAGCCCGGGGGTGGGGTTCTTGAACGCGTAGCCGCCGGGGGCGCCCTCGTTCACGAAGAGGTTGTTGGTGAGGGCGAGTTCGTGGCGGGTGGTGGCGGGGCTTCCGGCGTCGTCCTGGACGAGGTGGGCGGGGACGGCCGTCCGGTTGACGAAGGTGTTGTTGTAGATCCTGGTGTTGAGGATGGGGCCCCAGCAGTTCTGGATCAGGCGGGCGCCGTCGTCGACGCTGACGTTGTAGCGGACGACGGTGTCGAGGGTCCGGGCACCGCTGTAGGGGCAGATCAGCAGGAAGCCGCCGGCGTTGTCGTGGCTGTGGTTGTACTGGAAGACGGTCCCCTTGGAGGCGCCGTCTGCGTCGAAGGACATGCCGTCCTTGGTGTTGCCGCCGCCCGACACCTCGTTGTACTCGACGGTCGTGTCGTCCGTGTTGAAGGTCCAGATGCCGGCGTTGGCGGCCTTGGAACGCAGCTGGAAGCCGTCGACGCGGTTGTGGTCGACGCGGGCGCCGCTGGTGGTGTCGATCTTGATGCCGTCGCCGGCGATCGAGGTCAGCGAGTTGTGGTGCACCCGGACGCCGAGGCTGGGGGTCCAGGGGCCGGGGAAGGCGACCGGGTCCTGCTGGTTCCCGACCAGGTCGCGCTTGGAGAAGCGGGACTTGAAGTAGACGCCCTCGCGGTCGACGTCCCGGATCTCGTTGTGGCCGATGTCGAGGCCGTCGTACCAGCTGGGGACGGTGGTGCCCTCGACGGCGACGTGGATGGCGCTGGAGCCGGTGAGGGTCTTGGAGTCGCCGCCGCGCACGTCGTGGATGGAGAGGTGGTCGAGGGTGATGCCCTTGGCCGCGCCGTAGTCCGCGAGGCGCAGCCGGACGCCGTTGCGCTCGGTGCCGGGGGCCGCCGCGTTGGTGATCTCCAGCCGGGTGAGGCGGACGTACTGGGTGTCGGCGAGGAGGACGGCGTCGTGGGCGCCGTTGCCGTCGATGACCGCGCGGCCGGGCGCGCCGCCGTAGTCGGCGATGGTGAAGACGGCCCCGGGGGCGCCCGCGCCCCGCGGCTGGAGCGTGCCGGTGCAGGTGGTGCCGCGCTTGAACAGGAGCCGGTCGCCGGGCCCGTAGGGGTGGGCGTTGGCCTCGGCCAGGGTGGTCCAGGGGCGTCGGGCGCTGCCGTCGCCGGGGGCGGCGGCCGAGCAGTCGACGTAGTGGCGGTCGCCGGTCCGCGGGGCGGCCGTGGCGGGGACGGCGGTCAGGAACGGTAGTGCCAGGGCGGCGGCGGTGAGGGCCGCGAAGGTACGGCGCTGGGTCACTGGTCCTCCGGGTCGGGGGCGTCGAGGGCGATGCGGGAGGTGCTGCCGTTCTGCCAGGTCACGTGGAGCGTGCGGGCACCGCTGACCTGGACGTTCGCGAGGTCGGACACGGGGGCGGGGGTGGCGGCGGAGCCGGGCTCGGGGCCGGGTTCGGCGGTGAGCGAGGCGAGGGCCACGAAGAGGGCGGCGGGTCCGGCGGTGGTGCCGTGCAGGGCGGGGGTGCGGGTGGGGCCCGGGCCCTGGAGGGTGGCGCCGGTGGGGAGTTCGGCGAGCCCGGGGCCGTAGCCGTGGACGGGGTGGAGCTGGGAGACCGGCCCGTCGGGGTGGACGGTCCAGCCGGTCAGCCGGACGGGGGTCCCCTCCGGGGCGTCCAGGACGAGGTGGGCGCGGACCTCGGCGCGGCCGTGGACGAGGACGGCGGACACGACGCGGACGCCGGGGAGCGGCGCGTGCAGGGAGACGGCCCGGTCGGGACCGGTGCCGAGCGGGGTGACCGGGCCGCGGGGGGTGGCGCGGCCGTCGGCGTCGAGCAGGGCGAAGTGGTTGTCGGCGGGGTCGGGGGCGGTGGTGGGGCCGGTACGGGTGGAGTAGGCGTGGCGGGAGTAGCCGGGGTCGTCCGCCCGGGGGTCGCCGACGTGGTCGCTGCCGTGGTTGTGGAGGCGGACGAGGCCGTCGGCGGCGGTGGTCTGGACGAGGAGCCCGGTCGGCCCGAAGGCCCTTACGGTGTCGGCGCGTTCGGCGGGCAGGGGTTCCTCGGGGTCGGTCCAGGCGGGGTGGTCGGCCGGGAGCAGCAGGCCGAGGAAGCCCTTGGAGGCCCAGTAGGGCGAGCCGGGGCCGGAGTAGGTCTGCAGGACGGGCTCGTGGGGGCCGTGCCAGCCGAGGGTGAGCAGCCCGCGGGCGTCGGCGGCGCCGCGGTCGAGGAAGTGGCGGAGGCTGCCGGAGGCGAGGCGGCGGGTGGCGCCGGGGGTGAGCGGGGTGTGTCCGGTGAGGGTGCCGAGCCAGGGGGCGGCGGCCGCCGCGAAACGGTAGGTCAGGGACCTGCCGTACGGGAGGGGGGCGCCGTTCGTGTCGAAGAGGTGCACGTGGTCGTCGAGCTGGGCGCGCAGCCGGGGGCCGTAGCGGTCGAGCAGGGCGCGGTCACCGGCGAGGTGGGCGTGCAGGACCGGGTAGAAGTGCAGGGCCCAGGCGTTGTAGTGGTCGAAGGCGCGGTTGTCGCCGTCGCTGTACCAGCCGTCGCCGAGGTACCAGTGCTCGATCCTTTCGAGGGCGCGGTCGACGGTGGCGGCGGCGCGGTCGGTCTCGATGCCGGCGTCCTGGAGGAAGCCGGCGACGGTGAGTCCGAAGAGCCACCAGTTGTTGTCGACGGGGGACGGGCCGAGGGCGGGGAGCAGCCAGTCGACGGCCCGTTGCCGGACGGTGTCGTCGAGGTGGTCCCAGAGCCGGCGGCGGGTCAGGCGCAGGGCGAGGGCGACGGAGGCGGACTCGACGACGGCCTGGCGGGTGCCGGCCATGAGGGGCCAGGACTCGGGGCCGTCGCCGCCGGGGCGTTCGGTGCCGGCGGCGAGTCCTTCGGCGTAGCGGCCGAGGTGTCCGTGCGGGTCGTCGCCGTGCGCGGCCCGCAGGGCGGCGAGCAGGAAGGTGCGGGCGTAGCCCTCCAGGGCGTCGGAGCGGGGGCCGGACCAGCTGGGGCGGGGGCCGGGCAGGGCGATGAGTCCGCCGCGGGGCGAGGCGTGCGGGCGGACGGCGAGCAGGAGGCGGTCGGCCGTGGCCTCCCAGTGGGCACGGGTCCAGCCGGTGTACGGGCTGAGCTCACGGTTCTCGGGCGGCGTGGGCATGATGCTCCCTGGGATTCCGTGCGTCGGCGGGTGACGGCGGCGTCGCCCGGAATCCTGAAGACGCTTCGATCGAACGTCAAGAGGAGACGGAGCGAATGATCGAAACTCCTTCCGTTCGATCATTTCGGCTCGTCCTGCTCTAAGGTCGGGAACGACCACCACCGCCAGGGGAACCGAGGGGAACCGCACCGTGCGCGAGAGTGCTGCCGAACGACACGACCGACTGCTGGCCCTGGTGCGCGAGCGCGGCACGGCCCGCGTCTCCGACCTGGCCGGACTGCTCGGGGTCTCCCCCGTCACCGCGCGCCGGGACGTCGAGGCGCTGGCCGCCCGGGGCCTGCTGGACCGGGTGCACGGCCAGGTCTCCTGGCCCCGCGGCCAGGGCCCGGCGGGACCCCAGGGCGGCGGCGGGCTGGTGCTCGGACTCCTCGCCCCCTCGGCCACCTACTACTTCGCCGAGGTCATCCGGGGCGCGCACGAGGCGGCGGCCCGGGCCGGAGCCCGGCTCATCCTGCGGATCTCGGACTACCGGCCCGAGGAGGACCGGGCCCGCACCGAGGGCCTGCTCGCGGCGGGCGCCGAGGGCGTGCTGGTCGCGCCGGGCTGGCGGGGCCCCGAGGACCGGCTCGCGTACGGGGACTGGCTGGCCGAACTGCCGGTGCCGGCGGTGCTCCTGGAGCGCCGGGCGGACCCGGGCACCCCGCTCGACGGCCTGGACCGGGTGGCCTCGGACCACGCCCACGGGGTGCTGCTCGCCCTGCGCCACCTGCTCGCGCTCGGCCACGCGACGCCGCTCCTCGTGGCGCGCGGGGACAGTCCGACGGCGCTCGCGGTGCGCGCGGGGTACGCCGAGGCGCTCGGCACGCTGGGCCTGGAGGCGCCGCGGGCCGTGATCGACTCCGTACCGGCCGAGCACGACCCCGAGGGCTTCGAGCGGGCGGTGCGGGCGCTGCACGAGGCGGTGGGGTCCGGGCGGGCGAGCGCGGCGCTGGTCCACAACGACGTGGACGCGATCCAGATCGTGCAGCGCCTGGCCGAGCTGGGCGTGCGGGTGCCGGAGGACCTGGCGCTGATCGCGTACGACGACGAGGTCGCCGCACTGGCCGACACCCCGCTGACGGCGGTCGCACCGCCCAAGCGGCAGGTGGGCGGGCACGCGACGGAGCTGCTGGTGGAACGGGTCACGGAGCGGGCGGGGGAACGGGCCGGGGACGGGGGCGGCGAGGAGCCGGCGCGGCGCCATCTGAGCCTGCTGCCGAGCCTGCGGGTGCGGTCCTCCTGCGGGGCGTCCGCGCTCTCCTGAACGGGACGCCCAGCCCTCATATCCTGATCATTTTTCGATCATTCAATCTTTCGCTCTTGACTTCGGTCATGAACGGTTCCAGGATCACGGCCAACCCCGTCCGTGCCGCCGTGTCAGGAGCCGTGCCGTGCCCCGTAGACCCCGCAGTCGAAGAATCACCCGTGTCATAGCCGCCACCGTCGCCGCCACCGCCCTGGCCGTCCTCACGGCCTGCGGAGGCGGCGACGGCGACACCGCGGCGAAGCCCTCCGGGCCCGTGACCCTCACCTTCTGGGGCTGGGCCAAGGGCTCCAAGGACGTGGTCGACGCGTTCAACGCCTCGCACGAAGACATCCAGGTGACGTTCGAGGAGATCCCCTCCGGCACCGCCGGCGGCTACGCCAAGATCTCCAACGCCGTGAAGGCGGGCAACGCCCCCGACCTGGTCTCCATCGAGTACTCCTCGCTCCCCGAGTTCGTCTCCTCCGGGGCCCTCCAGGACATCGGCGGCGAGTTCACCGAACAGGACCGGGCCAAGCTGCTGCCGCAGGCCGTGCAGCTCACCACCCTCGGCGGCAAGAGCTGGGCGGTGCCCTTCGACGCCGCGCCGCAGGCCTTCTTCTACCGCAAGGACCTGTTCGCCAAGTACCAGGTCGCCGTCCCCACGACCTGGGACGAGTTCAAGGCCGCCGCCGAGAAGGTGAAGAAGGCCGACGCCAAGGCCCGGATCGCCACCTTCTTCCCCGACGACCCGACCACCTTCGAGGCCATGGCCTGGCAGGCCGGCGCCCAGTGGTTCAAGGCCGAGAACGACACCTGGAAGATCGACACCACCGACGCCGCCACCACCAAGGTCGCCGCCTACTGGCAGGGCCTCCTCGACGCCGACCTCGTCCACAAGAACGCCTCGTTCAGCCCCGAGTGGACCGGCTCCCTGAAGAACGGCACCACCATCGGCTACCTCGGCGCCTCCTGGGGCGCCGGCGTCCTCAAGGGCACCCTGCCCGAGCAGAGCGGCAAGTGGGCCGTCGCCCCCATGCCGAACTGGAACGGCACCCCCGCCAGCGGCATGCTCGGCGGCACCTCCTTCGCCGTCACCAAGGACAGCGGGAAGAAGGCCGCCGCCGTCGAGTTCGCCGAGTGGATGTCCACCACCGAGGCCGGCGTGAAGGCCCGGATCGCCTCCGGCACCTCCAGCGCCTTCCCCGCCGCCACCGCGCTCCGCCCGGTCGCCAAGCAGGTCTTCGACGCGAGCTACTACGGCGGCCAGGACATCTACGCCCTCTTCGAGCAGTCCGGCGCCTCCATCGCCCCCGGCTGGTCCTGGGGACCGACCACCGGCACCACCAACACCACCATCAAGGACCAGTTCGGCAAGATCGCCAAGGGCGGCCCGGGCATCACCGACGCCATCAAGGCCGGCCACGACGCCACCGTCGCCGAACTCACCAAGCGCGGACTGAAGGTCGAGGGCTGATCCGGTGAAGGCCCGCACCCGTGCCGCCGCGACCCTGCTGACCCCGTTCTTCCTCCTGTTCACCACGGTGATGGTGGTGCCGATCGGCTACGCGGTCTGGCTCAGCCTCTTCACCGAGAAGCAGTCGGGGCTCGGCTTCGGCGGCGCCGAGACCGTCTTCAGCGGACTCGACAACTACACCGCGGCGCTGGGTGACCGGGCCTTCCTCGAGGGCTTCGGCGTCCTGCTCGGATACTGCCTGCTCTACATCCCGCTGCTGCTCGCCGGAGCCCTCGGCCTCGCCCTGCTGCTCGACTCGGCGCTCGCCCGCGCCCGCCGCTTCTTCCAGCTCGCGCTCTTCCTGCCGCACGCCGTGCCCGGCATCATCGCCGCGCTGATCTGGGTCTACCTCTACACCCCGCAGCTCAGCCCGGTCGTCCAGGCCATGGAGGCCGGCGGCATCGGCTTCGACTTCTTCTCCCCCGAAGGCGCCCTCCCCTCCATCGTGAACATCGCGCTGTGGGAGTGGCTCGGCTACAACCTGGTGATCTTCTACGCGGCCCTCCAGGCCATCGACCGCTCCGTCCTGGAAGCCGCCACCGTCGACGGCGCGGGCTCCTGGCGGGTCGCCTTCTCCATCAAACTCCCGCTGATCAGGTCCTCCCTGGCGATGGTCGCGCTCTTCACCGTCATCGGCTCGCTCCAGCTCTTCACCGAACCGCTGATCCTCAACAAGGGCACCGGATCCGCCGTCACCTCCACCTGGACGCCCAACATGTACGCGTACACCGCCGCCTTCGACCGCAACGACTACGGCCTCGCCGCGGCCGCCTCCGTCCTGCTCGCCCTGACCGCCGCCCTGCTCTCCTTCGCCGTCACCCGCCTGACCGGCCGTCGCGGCGGACGCCGCGGCACCGGCCGCCGGAAGGAGAAGGCCGCATGAGCAAGCCCCGCACCCCCTCCGTCTGGCTGTCGAAGGCCGCCGTCAACGGCGCCCTCGTCCTCGCCGTCGTCTACATGCTCTTCCCGCTCGTCTGGCTGCTCACCGCCGCCACCAAGGACGCCGGCGGGCTCCTCGCCGGGAACGCCTTCTCCTTCGAGGGCTTCGACCTCGGCGGCAACCTGTCCCGGCTCGCCGAGTACAACGACGGCATCTACTTCCACTGGTACCTGAACAGCCTGCTGTACGCGGGCGTCGGCGCCCTCGCCTGCTCGCTGGTCAGCGTCGCCGCGGGGTACGCCTTCGACAAGTACGACTTCCCGGGCAAGGAGAAACTCTTCGGCGTCGTCCTGCTGGGCGTGCTCGTCCCCACCACCGCGCTCGCCCTGCCCATGTACCTGCTCGCCAGCGAGGCGGGCATCGTCAACACCTACTGGGCCGTCATCCTGCCCGTCCTGGTCAACCCCTTCGGGGTCTACCTCGCCCGGGTCTTCAGCGCCGGCTACATCCCCGACGAGGCGCTGGAGGCCGCCCGCATCGACGGGGCGGGCGAGCTGCGCACCTTCTGGTCCATCGGCCTGCGCATGGTCATGCCCGGCTTCGTGACCGTCTTCCTCTTCCAGTTCACCGCGATCTGGAACAACTTCTTCCTCCCCCTCGTGATGCTCTCGGACCAGAAGCTCTTCCCGCTCAGCCTCGGCCTCTACTCCTGGAACAGCAACGCCCACGCCGAGCCCGACTTCTACCCCCTCGTCGTCACCGGATCCCTGCTCGCCGTCGTCCCCCTCGTCGTCGCCTTCGTCTCCCTCCAGCGCCACTGGAAAGCGGGCCTGACCGCCGGCAGCGTCAAGTGAGGAGCACAGGTCCCACGATGCACCACACCACTGACAACCGCCCCGCCCTCCTCCTCGCGATGGGCCCCGGCATCGCCGAACGCCTCCTCACCGACGCCCACCGCGACCGCCTCGCCGCCCTCACCCGCACCGACCCGCGGCTCGTCGCCCACGACCTGTCGGCCCCGGACGCGAGGGTCGCCGCGGCCCTCGCCGAGGCCGAACTCCTCCTCACCTGCTGGGGCACCACCCCGCTCACCGCCGAGGTGCTGGCCCGCGCCCCCCGCCTCAAGGCCGTCGTCCACGCGGCCGGCTCGGTCAAGCACCACGTCACCGACGCCTGCTGGACCCGCGGCCTCGCCGTCACCTCGGCCGCCGCCGCCAACGCGCTGCCCGTCGCCGAATACACCCTCGCCGCGATCCTCTTCGCCGGGAAGCGGGTCCTGCGCTCCGCCCAGCAGTACGCGGACCGGCGCACCGCCCAGGCCTGGCTCGACGAGTCCACCGCCTGGGGCAACTACCGCCGCACGGTGGGCATCATCGGCGCCTCCCGCATCGGCCGCCGGGTCATCGAGCTGCTGCGCCCCTTCGACTACGAGATCCTGCTCCACGACCCGTACGTGACGGACCCCGGCCCGGGCGTCTCGCTCGTCCCCCTCGACGAACTCTGCGCCCGCAGCTCGGTCGTCTCCGTCCACGCCCCCCAGCTCCCCGCCACCCACCACATGCTCGGCCCCGCGCAGCTCGCCGCGATGCCCGACGGCGCGACCCTGATCAACACCGCCCGCGGCTCCCTCGTCGACGAGACCGCCCTCCTCCCCCACCTCCGCTCGGGCCGCCTCCACGCCGTCCTCGACGTCACCGACCCCGAACTCCCCGCCCCCGACTCCCCCCTGTGGACCCTCCCCAACGTCCTCCTCACCCCGCACGTCGCCGGCTCCCTCGGCAACGAACTGCACCGGATGGCGGACCAGGCGATCGAGGAGGTGGCGCGGTACGGGCGGGGGGAGCCGTTCGCGGAGGAGGTACGGGCGGCGGACCTGACGCGGTCCGCCTAGCGCAGCAGCAGCCGGAGCCGCTCGCCCTCGGCGACCACCTCCTCCCTCGCGCCCGGCTCCCGCGCCAGCACGGCCGGCAGCGCCTCGTACCAGGGGCCCAGGTGCAGGGCGAGGGCGGTGAGTTCGCGGGCGCGGCGGGGGTCGGGGTGCTCGACGGCCAGGACGGTGTACGCGGCGGCGCACTTCGGGCCCAGGTGGTGCAGCTCCGCGAGCACCGCCTCGGCCCGCGCGTGCTCGCCGGCGCGGGCGAGGTCGGCGGCGAGCAGCGGCAGCGCCTTCTGCACGGCGTCGGGCTCCAGTCGCCGCACGAGGTCGAGCGCGTGGTCGTGGGCGCCGAGCAGGACCCAGGCGCGGAGCAGGTACTCGGGCTGGGACGAGCCGTAGTAGGTGAGCCAGGACCGGGTCGCCCGGTGCAGCAGGGCCGTGGCCTCCTCGCGGCGGCCGAGGGCCAGTTGGGCACGGACGAGGTCCGGCAGCATGTACGCGGTGGTGGCCGCCCGGGGCCAGGACACCTCCACGGCCCGGTCCAGCCACTGCTCCGCCTCCTCGCGGCGGCCCTGGAGAGCCAGGGCGTGCGCCAGTGCGGTGGAGACCTCGATGACATCGAGGTCTGCCGTGAGCCGTCGGGCGAGCCAGGCCGCCCGCTCCACCTCGCCCGACCGCGCGTACGCGGTGGCCTCCGACACGCGAACTCCGGACCTGGCGGCGGTGAACAGCGGACCCGCCTCCGCGAGCGAGCCTTCGGCGATCCGGGCCGCCGCGACTCTCGCGACCGCCCCGATCCAATCGTGGGACCTCACGGCGAACGACTCGGCGAGCCCGGTCTGCCCGGTCGCCAGCAGCGCCGGCACCAGGTCTCCGTCGTCGCGGTCCTGCTCGTGGGTCACGCCGTCGAGCAGTACCGAGGCCCGTTCCCGCTGTCCGGTTTCCGCGAGAGCGCGGGCGCACCCCGCCAGGCGCTCCACCAGCATGCGCCGGGGCGGCTTGCGACTGCCCGCCTCGGCCGCTGTCAGCAGCTCACGCGCCTCTGCGAAGTACCCGACATCGTGCAGGGACTCGGCCGCCGGTCCGATCAGCGCGGAGGTGAGACGCAGTTCGTGCTCGGGCCCGGTCATGCGCGCCACCACCTCCCGCGCCTCGTCGACCCGGCCTCGCATGGTCAGTTGCCGTACGAGTTCACCGATAGCGGCGAAGCCGCGGGCACTCTCGGTCAGCCGTCCCAGCAGGGGCATGACCGTGTCCGGCTCCTCGCGCGCGAGACGGGTCTCCGCGATGATCTCCCACACGTTCTCGGCGTACTCGCCCGGTGGCAGTCCGAGAGCCATCTCCTCGGCCTCCCCGTCCAGACCGCGCTCAGCCGTGACGCGGGGAAAGCTCGCCAGAACCCCATCGCTAGCCGAGTCGAACGCTTCCCAGGCCAGGTCCCACGCTCCGATCCTCGCCAGCGCGACGGTGTAGGCCTCCGCGTCACCGCCATTCGACGGATGCCGCGGTGCGCGCGCCAGACCGAGCTCACCGGCCTCCACCAACGCCTCGATCAGCTTGCGCCGTAGCCCGGCCCCGTCCTCGTCAGGCTCCATCACCTCGTACTGCCGCAGTCCTTCGGCCAGAAGGTCGGCAACCGCGCCGTCCTGTCCCGCTTCCCGGAGTGCGGTCGCCGCTCTGATCAGGACCACGGCGGCGACCGCCCGGTTCGGGTCAGTCTCGCGCGCCGCCTGCTCTGCGTCCCCGCCCCGGCCCGCCCAGATCAGCGAGCGGACCGTCTCGGAGCGCGCGTTGGCCCGCAGCCGGATGTGCGGCTCGCCGCGCGCGAGGCCGAGGGCCCGCTCGTACTTATCCGTCGCGCAGAACGCGCGGGTCAGCGCGTACAGCGGCCGGTACCGGTTGTGGTCACTGACGATCCGCCGTACCTGCCGCTCCGCCCGCTCGTGGAAGCCGAGCGCGACCAGCAGCATGGCGGCATCCGCCGACGCGCGGTCCCGCCCGTAGCTCTCCCGGTCCCGCAGCGCCAGCGTCTCCGCCTCCTCGGCGAGACGGACGGCCCTGTCCCGGTCCCCGCGCCGCAGCAAGGTCGCCGCCACCGCGCACAGCCCCGCCACCGCCCCCTCGTCCCCCGCACCCCGCGCCAGCGCCACCGCCCGGTCGACCTCGCCGACGGCTGCCCACCCGGCCGCGAGTTCCGGGCGCACGAGGCCGCCGCTCAGCTCCAGGCCGTCCCGCCGGATCGCGAGCCTCAGCATCAGCGGGACCAGGTCCGGCCGGTCGCCCCCGGCGAGCAGGGCTTCCTCCGCCGCCCGCACCTCCGCGAGGGCCGCCCCGTCCCCGCCGGTCACCGCGAGCAGCCGGCCGTGCCGTGCGGTGTCGAGGGCGCAGGAGACCAGCCGGTCCACGTCCCCCGCCGCCCGCAGCATCGCGACGTACCCGCGCAGCAGGTGCTCCGGTGTGCCCTCGGGCCAGCCGCGCTCCCGCCAGCGCTGCGCCCAGGTGTGCAACCGGGCCCGGAAGCGGTCCAGTTCGCGCGGACCCAGCATCTCCCGGGCCTGGGCGGCCAGTTCCTCGTGGGCGAGGAGGTAGGCGGGGCCGGCCGGGGCGAAGGTGCGGCCGGGGCCGGTGCGCAGCAGGTCGCGGACCCGGTAGGGCACCTCGTCCGTGAGCTCCGCGAGGTCGTCCGCCGTGAGGCCGCCGCCCGCGGCGGTGAGCAGGGCGAGGAGCTCGTACGGGAGGCCGCCCGCCGTGAGGAGGTGCTTCAGCTCGCGTTCCGCCTCGACCCGGATCGCGCGGGCGGACGGAGAGGGGGCGAGGAGGCGGACGGCCGCCGGGTCGCGCAGCGGGTGGGTGTCGGGGACGTCGGCCGGGAGCGGCGGGTTGAGGCGGCCGGAGACGACGACCGGCAGGTCGTCCGGGAGGAGGGCGGCGATCGAGTGGGCGTCCGGGCCGGTGGTCACTCCCCGGTCCTCGTCGAGGCCGTCGACGAGGAGGACCAGCCGTTCGCCGCGCTCGGCGCAGGCGCGGGCGGCGGCCCCGTACAGGCGGAGCAGGTGGGCCTGCCGGGTGGCGGCGGTGAGGAGGGCGGGCAGCGGCTCGGCGGCCAGTTCGGCGAGCTGTTCCAGGACCACGTCGAGGTACGCCGCCGCGTCGCTCTGGGCGGCCCAGCGGGCGGTGACGAAGAAGGGGACGATCCGCACGCCCGGCGGCGGGCGGAGGGCGAACCAGGCCATGAGCGCGGTCTTGCCGGCCCAGGCGTCGGCCCGCCACCACAGGTAGCCGGGGGCGCCGCCCCGGCAGAAGGCGGCGAGCTCCGCCAACTCGTCTTCCCGGTCGCGCAGTTCGGCGGGGGCGAGGCGGCCGACCTGTTCCCAGTACGCGGACCGGACGGGCGCCGCCGCCCCGGCCACGATCCGGTTGCCGTCGCCGACGACCACGATCCCCGTGCCGTTGTCGACCGTGACCGACCGCTCCCCCGGTTCCTCCCCCATGGCCCGCATGCCCCCATGCTGCCAGGGCACCCCGCGCCCGCGGACCTAGACTGGAAGGGTCCGCCCCGGCCCGGGAGGCGCCATGAGTTTCGTACAGATAATCGACTGCAAGACCAGCCGGATCGACGACCTGAACCGGCTCATGGACGAGTGGGTCGCCCAGACCAAGGGCAAGCGCACCGCCACCCACAGCATCGTCGGTACGGACCGCTCGGACGCCTCCCATGTGGTGGAGATCGTCGAGTTCCCCTCGTACGACGTGGCCATGCGCAACTCGCAGCTGCCCGAGACCGACCGGATCTTCCGGGAGATGGTCGCGCTCTGCGACGAGATGCCGACCTTCACCGATCTGGACGTGGTCCGCGACGAGGCGCTCTACAAGGCGAACTCGCGCCGCTTCCTCGAACTGGTCGCCGGCGGGGAGGACCTGTCGCTCCTCGACCAGGTGCTCGCCGAGGGGTACCACGACCACGATCCGTCCAACCCCACGGACGTCATCGGCATGGACGCGGTGCGGCGCGAGGTGGAGATGTGGCGGGGCGGCTTCGACTTCGCCTTCACCGTCGAGGACCAGATCGCCGAGGGTGACCGGGTGTGCACCCGCTGGACCTGGCACGCCACCCACACCGGCGATTTCATGGGTCTCCAGCCCTCCGGCATCGCGGTGGAGATGACCGGCACGATGATCCAGCGGTTCCGGGAGGACGGGAAGGCCGTCGCGGGGTGGTGGCAGTACGACATGCTCGGGCTGATGGGGCAGCTCGGGGCGGTCGAGGCCTAGGCCCCGCCTTCCGGATCCCGCCGGAACGCATCGAGGCCCGGTGCCCCCGCGACGGGGGCACCGGGCCTCGGCTGTGAGCTACGCGCTACGCGCTACGAGCTACGGCGTCAGTGCGAGTGACCGTGGCCGTGGCCGTGGCCCGCGTCCGCCGGCTCCTCTTCCTTCTTCTCGACGACCAGGGTCTCGGTCGTGAGCAGCAGGGAGGCGATGGAGGCGGCGTTCTCCAGGGCGGAGCGCGTGACCTTCACCGGGTCGATGACGCCGGCCTTGACCAGGTCGCCGTACTCGCCGGTCGCGGCGTTGAAGCCCTGGCCCTTGTCGAGCTCCGCCACCTTCGAGGTGATGACGTAGCCCTCGAGGCCGGCGTTCTCGGCGATCCAGCGCAGCGGCTCGACGGCGGCGCGGCGGACCACGGCGACACCGGTGGCCTCGTCGCCGGTCTTGTCGAGGTTGCCCTCGAGGACCTTGACGGCGTGGACGAGCGCGGAGCCACCACCGGAGACGATGCCCTCCTCGACCGCGGCGCGGGTCGCGGAGATGGCGTCCTCCAGACGGTGCTTCTTCTCCTTCAGCTCCACCTCGGTGGCGGCGCCGACCTTGATCACGCACACGCCGCCGGCCAGCTTCGCGAGGCGCTCCTGGAGCTTCTCGCGGTCCCAGTCGGAGTCCGTGGACTCGATCTCGGCCTTGATCTGGTTGACGCGGCCGAGGACGTCCTCGGAGGAGCCGGCGCCGTCCACGATCGTGGTGTCGTCCTTGGTGACGGTCACGCGGCGGGCGGTGCCCAGCACGTCGAGACCGGCCTGGTCGAGCTTGAGGCCGACCTCCTCGGAGATGACGGTGGCACCGGTGAGGGTGGCCATGTCCTGGAGCATCGCCTTGCGGCGGTCACCGAAGCCGGGCGCCTTGACGGCGACGGCGTTGAAGGTGCCACGGATCTTGTTGACGACGAGGGTGGAGAGGGCCTCGCCCTCGACGTCCTCGGCGATGATCAGCAGCGGCTTGGAGCCACCGGCCTGGATGACCTTCTCGAGCAGCGGCAGGAGGTCCTGGATGGAGGAGATCTTGCCCTGGTTGATCAGGATGTACGGGTCGTCGAGGACGGCCTCCATGCGCTCCTGGTCGGAGACCATGTACGGCGAGAGGTAGCCCTTGTCGAAGGCCATGCCCTCGGTGAACTCCAGCTCCAGGCCGAAGGTGTTGGACTCCTCGACGGTGATGACACCGTCCTTGCCGACCTTGTCCATCGCCTCGGCGATGAGCTCGCCGACCTGCTGGTCCTGCGCGGAGAGCGCGGCGACGGCGGCGATGTCGGACTTGTCATCGATCGGGCGGGCGGTCGCGAGGAGCTCCTCGGACACGGCCTTGACCGCGGCGTCGATGCCCTTCTTCAGGGCGGCCGGGGAGGCGCCGGCGGCGACGTTGCGCAGACCCTCGCGCACCAGGGCCTGGGCGAGCACGGTGGCGGTGGTGGTGCCGTCACCCGCGATGTCGTTGGTCTTGGTCGCCACCTCCTTCACGAGCTGGGCGCCGAGGTTCTCGTACGGGTCCTCGATCTCGACCTCGCGGGCGATCGTGACACCGTCGTTGGTGATGGTGGGGGCGCCGAACTTCTTGTCGATGACGACGTTGCGGCCCTTGGGGCCGATCGTCACCTTCACCGTGTCGGCCAGCTTGTTGACGCCGCGCTCAAGGGCGCGACGGGCGTCCTCGTCGAACTTCAGGATCTTCGCCATGGGAGCGGTTCAGCCCTCTCGGAAATCGTTGAAAGAAAACTGCGCCCCTGGACGCCCACGGAAAAAGCAGGGGTCAGGGGCGCAGCTCAAAGCATCTGTACAGGTGCCTTGGTGACTTACTTCTCGATGATCGCGAGCACGTCGCGAGCCGAGAGGACGAGGTACTCCTCGCCGTTGTACTTCACCTCGGTGCCGCCGTACTTGCTGTACAGCACGATGTCGCCGGTGTTGACGTCGAGCGGCAGGCGCTCGCCGTTCTCGAAGCGGCCCGGGCCGACGGCGAGGACGACGCCCTCCTGGGGCTTCTCCTTCGCGGTGTCCGGGATGACCAGGCCAGAGGCAGTGGTCTGCTCGGCGTCGAGCGGCTGGACCACGATGCGGTCCTCGAGCGGCTTGATGGCAACCTTGGAGCTGGTGGTCGTCACGATCCGACCTCCCCCTTCGGAGATCTCACGGGGTTAACTGTCTGAGGTGGCGACCAGCTGGATCCGTCGTCGCGGGTGCCGGACCTGCCCGTCGCTGTGTTGGCACTCTCCAGTGGTGAGTGCCAGAGCCGAGACTATGACCGCGATTAGCACTCGGTCAAGCGGAGTGCCAATTCACGACCCCGTGGCGTGAGCGGAGGGCGCGTCGGGAAGAACGCGCGGACGGAGCCCGTGGTTCCGTACGAGGGGCCTCACCGGGACCGGGGAGGCGGAGGCCCGGCCGGCGGGAACCGCCGAGGCGGCGGGCCCGGCGGGCCCGGCGGGAGCCGCGGGACCCGCGTGCGGGTCGGCGGCGGGCCCCCGGGCCGCGTGCGGCGGGCGCGGGACGCGCGGCGGGTGCGGCGAGACCTTCTCCGCCGCCTTGCGGCCCAGCCGCTCGATCGGGTCGATCGGGTCGGCCGAGGACGCGCAGGCGGGCAGGGTGAGCAGCGCGCCGGTCAGGGCCAGGGCGGCTGCCAGCCGGCGCGCCGGGCTCATACGTAGTCCTCCAGCCTGGCCACCGCGTACCCCTTCGCCGTGATCGTCTTCATCACCCGCCGGATCATGTCCGGCATGGTGCCCTTCCAGTCCTCCTTGCCGCGGAAGTGCGTGAGGATGATGTCGCCGGGGTGCAGGTCCCGGTCCCACTCGCGCCACTCCATGTGGTCGGGGAAGGCCTCGGAGGCCCACAGCGGGACGGCCTTGACCCCGCAGCTCTTCGCCGCGCGCAGGGTGTCCTCGTTGTAGTTGCCGTACGGCGGGCGGAAGAGCTCGGGCCGCTTGCCGAACTGCTTCTGGATGACGTCCTGCATCCCGCAGATCTCGCGCTTCTGGTCGTCGTAGTCGAGCCCGGGCAGATAGCGGTGGCGGAGGGTGTGGTTGTACAGGGCGACCCCGCCGGGCTGCGACTTCTGCATCGTCCGGAAGTAGCCGTAGTCCTCCTTGACCAGGTAGTCGCTGAGGAACGCGCTGTACGGGAGCTTCAGCTCGCTCATCATCCGCAGCAGCGCGGGGTCCTTCTCGGCGCCGTCGTCGATCGTCAGGAAGACGACCTTCTGCTTGGTCGGCACGGTGGTGAAGACCGGGGGCAGCCCCTCCCCCTGGGTCTCGAAGCCCTTGCGGGTGGTGATCCTCGGCTTCACGGCGGGCGGCGCCGGCGCTTCGAGCGGCGGCTGGGCCAGGCCCCACTTCTTGGCGGCGGCCACCCGGGCGGCGCGCGCGGCGCGGACCCGTGCGACGTACGCGTCGAGGGCGCCGGCCGCGTTCTGCGCACCCTGCTGGCCCGCGGCGGGCTTCGGGGGCGCGGCTCCGCCGTCGCCGCCGGGGCCCGCGCAGGCGGAGCCGAGGGCGGCGACGACGAGGGCGGCGCCGATCATGCGCACGGACCGGAAGCGCGCTTTTTGTTCCTTTTGTCTGACTAGCTGCATGGCGCCGCATCCTGTCAGCGCCGAGCCCCTCCCGGCCTCCGACACCACCGGCGCCGCCCACGCCGTCCCCCGGGCGGCCCACAGCCCCGGCGCCCCTCAGAATGGGACGGGTGACCGACCTCGCCGCCTTCGCCGCCCTGTTCTCCCCCGAGGGGCAGGCGCTCCTCGCCGCCCTGCGCGACTACGACCCCGCCCAGGAGCTGGCCGTCGCCTCCCGGCTGCGCCGGGAGCACCCCGCCGAGCTGGTCTCGGCGGCGCTCGGCCAGGCCCGGCTGCGGCAGCGCGCGGTGGCGAAGTTCGGCGCCGAGGACGCGTACCGCATGTACTTCACGCCCAACGGCGTCGAGCAGTCCACCCGGGCCACCGTCGGCGCCTACCGCGCGGCCCGCCTCAAGGCGCTCGGCGTGCGCAGCGTCGCCGACCTCTGCTCCGGCATCGGCGGCGACGCGCTCGCGCTCGCCCGGGCCGGGATCTCCGTCCTCGCCGTCGACCGCGACCCGCTCACCGCGGAGGCGGCCCGCGCCAACGCGGCGGCGCTCGGCCTCGACGGGCTGATCGAGGTGCGCTGCGCGGACGTGACGGAGATCGACACCAGCCCGTACGACGCCGTCTTCGTCGACCCGGCCCGGCGTGGCGGCCGGGGCCGGATCTTCGACCCGGAGGCCTACTCGCCGCCGCTGTCCTGGGCGGTCGAGGCGGCCCGCAAGGCCCCGCACGCGGCCCTGAAGATCGCCCCGGGCATCCCGCACGAGGCGGTGCCGGAGGAGGCCGAGGCGGAGTGGATCTCGGACGGCGGGGACGTGAAGGAGGCGGTGCTCTGGTTCGGCACCGAGCCCGGCGCCCGCCGCGCCACCCTGCTGCCCGGCGGCGCGACCCTCACCGGGGGCGGGCTCCCCGACCCGGAGGTCCGCCCCGTCGGCCGCTACCTGTACGAGCCGGACGGCGCCGTCATCCGCGCGCACCTGGTCGCCGAGGTGGCCCGGGAGCTCGACGGCGGCCTGATCGACCCGACCATCGCGTACGTGACCGCCGACGCGCTCGTCCCGACCCCGTACGCCTCCGCATACGAGATCACCGACGAACTCCCCTTCAACCTCAAGAAGTTGAAGGCCCTGCTGCGCGAGCGCGAGGTCGGCGTGCTGACCGTGAAGAAGCGCGGCTCCGCCGTCGAACCCGAGGAGATCCGGCGCAAGGTGAAGCCCAAGGGCCCCAACTCCGCGACGGTGCTCCTCACTCGGGTCGCGGGAGCCCCGACGATGCTGATCGGGCGCCCGGCCGGCCGGTGAGGCGGACGGCCATGCGGTAGTGCCCGACGGCCTTCGCGAGCCCGGTCAGACCCGTCACCCACAGGATGAGGGCGGCGCCCATGCCGTACGCGACGGCGCCGTAACCGCCGTCCTCCGGGCCCGTGTTGAGCGGCACGGCGAAGGCGGTCCACAGGCCGACCGCGCACATCGCGAAGGACAGCAGCAGCCAGCCCGCGCTCAGCAGCGGCAGCCGCAGCCGCGCGTCGGACGGCCCGTGCCGGTCGAGCGCGGCCCAGGCCGCGAGCCGCTCGCGGGCCACCCGGTCCCGGCCGAGGCTCCGCACGGTCAGCCAGACGGCGGGGACGAGCACGGCGATCCCGGCGGCTCCGCAGAACAGTCCGAGCAGCATGCCGATCGGGTCCGCCACCCCGCCGGCGCCGCCGAAGGACACGAGCGGGACGCCCACCAGCGACCAGCCCAGTTGGAGCAGCCCGAACCAGACCAGGAACAGCACCAGCCGTCCGCCGCCGAGCAGTCGGCGCACCAACTCGTCCATGGCGAGCGCCCGGTCGGCGAGCCGCGCCTCCCGGTCGGGCCAGGCCTGGACCTCGGCGGGCGGCGGGGGCGGGGGGAGAGGCATGCGGCGGGACATGCGGGGGAGCTTAACCGGCGGCCCTCCCGCACGGCGGCCTCACCCGGCGGCCCTGCGGCGCAGCAGCGCCCGCTCCCGCTCGTTGCGGGTGAGCTCCGCGGCCCGCGCGAACTCGGCCCGCGCCTCCTCCTCCCGGCCGAGCCGGGCCAGCAGGTCGCCCCGGACGCTGGGCAGCAGGTGGTAGCGGGCCAGGGCGGGTGCGGCGGCGAGGGCGTCGACGAGGGCGAGGCCCGCCTCGGGGCCCTCGGCCATCGACACGGCGACCGCCCGGTTCAGCTCGACGACCGGGGAGGGCGCGACGGCGGCCAGCCGCCCGTAGAGCGCGGCGATCGTCGCCCAGTCCGTCTCCTCGTACCGGGCCGCCCGGGCGTGGCAGGCGGCGATGGCGGCCTGGAGGGCGTACGGGCCGGTGGCACCGCCCTCCTCGACGGCCCGCCCCAGGGCCGCGTAGCCGCGCCGGATCAGCAGCCGGTCCCAGCGCCGCCGGTCCTGGTCGGCGAGGAGCACCGGCTGCCCGTCCGGGCCGGTCCTGGCCGCCGTCCGGGAGGCCTGGATCTCCAGCAGGGCGGCCAGCCCGTGGACCTCGCCCTCCCGGGGCATCAGCGCGGCGAGCACCCGGGCGAGCCGCAGCGCGTCCTCGCACAGGGCCGGGCGCAGCAGGTCGTCGCCGGCGGTCGCCGCGTACCCCTCGTTGAAGATCAGGTAGATGACCTCCAGGACCGAGCCGAGGCGGGCCGCCCGGTCCTCCCCGTAGGGGACCTCGAACGCGACCCCGCTGCGCGCCAGGGTCCGCTTGGCCCGGGTGACCCGCGCGGCGACGGTCGGCTCCGGCACCAGGAAGGCGCGGGCGATCTCGTCCGTGCGCAGCCCGCCGAGCAGCCTGAGGGTGAGCGCGGTGCGGGCCTCGGCGGAGAGCACCGGGTGGCAGGTGGTGAAGACCAGCCGCAGCACGTCGTCGTCGATGTCCCCGGGGCCGGAGGGCTCGGGGTCGTACGCCGTGTCGGTCAGCTCGCGGCCGACCTCCGCGAGCTTGCGGGCGTACGTCTCGCGGCGCCGTACGAGGTCGACGGCGCGGTGCTTGGCGGTGGCCGTCAGCCAGGCGCCCGGCCGGTCCGGGACGCCCGTCCGGGGCCACTGCTCCAGGGCGGCGACGAGCGCGTCCTGGGCGATCTCCTCGGCGATCCCGACGTCCCGGACGATCCGTGCCACGGTGGCGATGATCCGGGCGGACTCCATCCGGAAGACCGTGTCCAGGGTCTGCTCGACCGACTGTGCCGTCACGTCTCACATGACAGCACAGCCCACTGACAGCGGCCGACAGCGGCGGGGTTCAGGACCCCGGCATCTCCTCGACCTCGCGGATCTCCAGGCCCACGGTCCACTGCGGCGGGTGGACCTCCAGGAAGCGCTTCCCCCACTCGATCGCCTCGGCCATGTCCTTGCACTGCATCATGGCGTAGCCGCCGACGACCTCCTTGGTCTCGGTGAAGGGGCCGTCGGTGTAGGACAGCTTCCCGTCCTGCCAGGAGATCCGGGTGCTGTCGGCGGTGGGCTTGAGCCCGGCCGTGTCGAGCATGACGCCGGCCTTGGTGATCTCCTCGAACAGCGCGCCCATGCGCTCCTCGAAGCCGGGGTCGGCGGACGCCATGTCGATGGTGTTCTCCTCGATGCGGACGAGGGAGAGGTAGCGGGGCATGGTGGCTCCTCGGGGTGCGGTGGCGGGGCCGTTCCCCGCCTTCACACTCATACGTCGAACGGCGGTCGCCCGCATCGACACCACCCCGGGATCTTCTTCTAGAGGTAGTCCTCCAGGCGCGCCACGGTGAAGCCCTGCTCCTGGATGTGGCGCAGGAGGTTGGCCGTCATCTCGGTCATCGTCGTGCCCTTGAGCTCGGACGGGCCGCGGAAGTGGGCCAGGACGATGTCTCCGGGGTGCAGCTTCTTGTCGCCGCGCTGGTACTGCATGTTCTTGATCTGCATGGACTCGCGCCACAGCACGATCGCGTCCACCCCGCACGCGGCGGCCGCGGCGCGGGTGGACTCGTTCCAGTTGCCGTAGGGCGGGCGGAAGAGCCGCGGCCGCTGACCGTACTCCTCGGCGAGCTTCTCCTGCTGTCCGCAGATCTCCCTGCGCTGGGCCTCGGCGGAGAGGGTGCGCAGGTTGGGGTGGGTGAGGGTGTGGTTGGCGACGCCGTGGCCCTGGGCGACGAGGGGCGCGAAGTACCGGTAGTCGGCGCGGATGGCCGCGTCGGTGAGGAACATCGTCACGGGGATCTTCAGGTCGCGCATCATCGCGACGAACTCGGGGTCCTTCTCGGCGCCGTCGTCGATGGTGAGGAAGACGATCTTCTCGGTGGTCGGGATGTCGCTGACCACGGGCACGGGCCCGCCGGCGCTCCGCGTCACCGGCTTCTTCGCGGGCGGGGCGGGCGGGGGCGCGAGGGGCTTCAGTCCCCACCTGCGGTACGCGGCGGCGCGCGCGGCGGCCACGTCGGGCTCCTGCGTCCCGGCGGACGCCGACGCCGACGGGGTCACGCCGCCGGTTCCGGCGGCGGGGCTGTCCGCGTCGGCCGTCGTCGTGCAGCCGGTCGTGGCGAACAGGGCCACGGCGGTCAGCGCCGCCCACAGCGCGATCGTCTTCTTCACACGCTGTGGGATGCGCGAACCGTTCGAACGGTTGCCCCTATGTCGCGGATTCGATCGATTCGATCGATTCGAAGCGCCAGCGGTGCACCGGACGGGTGAGCAGCCCCGCCTCCGGCTCCGGCAGCTCGGGCAGCTCCGCGTCCAGCCCGTCCGGCGTCTCCCACCAGGTGAGCACCAGGACCCGGTCCTGGGGGGCGCGGAAGGTCTCGCGGCGCAGCGGCGCCGGCGCCGGCTCCTGGGCGAGCGCCCAGGCCAGCAGCTCGGCGCCGCGGCCCTCGGCGGCGCGGGCCTCCCACATCAGGGTCACCACGGTCACGGGTACAGGTTCTCCTTGCTGACCTCGTGCACGTGGTCGTGGTCGTGCGCGTGCCCGTGGTCGTGCGCGTGGGCCCCCGGCACGTGCGGGTCCGTCACCGGCAGCGAGGAGTCGGCGGACAGCTCCAGGTCGGAGGCCGGCCGGTTGCGGGCGACCATCTCGGCGCCGAGCGCCGCGACCATCGCGCCGTTGTCGGTGCACAGGCCCGGCCGGGGCACCCGCAGCCGGATGCCGGCCCGCTCGCAGCGCTCCTGGGCGAGCGCCCGCAGCCGCGAGTTGGCGGCCACGCCGCCGCCGATCATCAGGTGGTCGACGCCCTCGTCCTTGCAGGCCCGGACGGCCTTGCGGGTGAGCACGTCGACGACCGCCTCCTGGAAGGACGCGGCGACGTCCCGTACGGGCACGTCCTCGCCCGCGTTCCGCTTGGCCTCGATCCAGCGGGCCACGGCGGTCTTCAGACCGGAGAAGGAGAAGTCGTACGCGGGGTCCTTGGCGCCGGACAGGCCGCGCGGGAAGGCGATCGCCTTCGGGTCGCCCTCCTTGGCGAGCCGGTCGATGACCGGTCCGCCGGGGAAGCCGAGGTCGAGCACCCGGGCGATCTTGTCGAAGGCCTCGCCCGCGGCGTCGTCGATGGTCGCGCCCAGCGGCCGCACGTCGGAGGTGATGTCCGAGGACAGCAGCAGCGAGGAGTGGCCGCCGGAGACCAGCAGGGCCATCGTCGGCTCGGGCAGCCGGCCGTGCTCCAGCTGGTCGACGCAGATGTGCGAGGCGAGGTGGTTGACGCCGTAGAGCGGCTTGCCGAGGGCGTACGCGTACGCCTTGGCCGCCGAGACGCCGACGAGCAGCGCGCCGGCGAGGCCGGGGCCCGCGGTGACGGCGATGCCGTCGAGGTCCTTCGGGGAGACGCCGGCGTCCTTGAGGGCGCGCTCGATCGTCGGGACCATCGCCTCCAGGTGGGCGCGGGAGGCGATCTCGGGCACGACGCCGCCGAAGCGGGCGTGGGTGTCGACGCTGGAGGCGACGGCGTCCGCGAGGAGGGTGGTCCCGTGGACGATGCCGACGCCGGTCTCGTCGCAGGAGGTCTCGATGCCGAGTACGAGCGGTTCGTCAGCAGCCATCAGAATCAGTCTCAGTTCCTTGAACGGTCAGTCGCATCACGAGCGCGTCCACGTTTCCGGGCTGGTAGTAGCCGCGCCGGAAACCGATGGGCTCGAAGCCGAAGCGCTCGTAGAGCTTCTGGGCCCGGGTGTTGTCCACGCGCACTTCGAGCAGGACCTCGTCGCACTCGAAGGCCGTGGCGTGCTGGAGCAGGTCGGTGAGGAGGCGCCCGCCGAGGCCGCTGCCCCACTGGTCACGGGCGACGGCGATGGTCTGGACGTCGCCGAGGCCACCGGCCGCGGCGAGTCCCGCGTACCCGGCGATCCGGCCGTGCGCGTCCTCGGCCACCACGTAGCGCCGGGTCGCGCGCGGCCCGCGGGCGTGCGCGAGCTCCGACCAGAACATCCCCTCGGACCAGGCGTCCTCGGGGAACAGCTCCGCTTCCAGGGTGAGCACGGGGCCGATGTCCCACCAGCGCATCTCGCGCAGGGTCACGCCGCTCACTTCGGCGTGACCACCTTGTAGTTCTTGGGCACCTGCGCGTCGGGGCGGCGCAGGTACATCGGCCGCGGGTCGAGGAAGCCGCCCCCGCCCGCGGCGAGCCGCTCGGCCGCGAGGGCGGCGAGCGCGGCGGCGGACTGGTGCTCGGGGTCGCGGGCGTCGGGGAACGCCTCCGGGTACAGCCGGGCGCCGGCGCCGACCACGGGCAGTCCGGCGAGCTGCCCGGCGATCTCGGCGGGCCGGTCGACGGCGGCGTCGGTCACGCGGGTGCGGGCGTCGGCGTAGCGGGCCCAGTAGACCTCCTTGCGGCGCGCGTCCGTCGCGACGGCGAACGGCTCCTCGATCCCGGAGGCGTACGCGAGCCCGTCCAGGGTGCACAGGCCGTGCACCGGCACCCCGAGCGCGGAGGAGAAGGAGGCGGCGGTGACCAGGCCGACGCGCAGACCGGTGTACGGGCCGGGGCCGACGCCGACCACGATGCCGGTCACCGCGTCCAGCTTCAGCCCGGCCTCCTTCAGGACCCGGTCGACGGCGGGCAGTAGCAGCTCCCCGTGCCGGCGGGCGTCGACCTGGCTCGACGCGGCGACGACGGAGTCCCCGTCGTGCAGGGCGACGGTGACGGCGGGGGTGGCGGTATCCATGGCGAGCAAGAGCACGCGAACAGCCTACGGCGCCGGAGCGCAGGGCGTGTCCGGCGTACGGCGCCCCGCCCGCACCGGGCGGCGGCTGCTACGGTCAGGCACCGATACGTACGTACGACAGAAGGTGGGCGCACGGTGGCAAGGAGCAGCTCGGGATTCGTGGCCGGGCTCACCGCGGCCGCGGTGGCCGTGATCGGCTTCCTCGCCTACCAGGCCCAGGCCGTCGCGCCCTCGCCCGCCGAACTGGCGGCCAAGCCGCAGGCGCCGAGCTCGGCCCCCGCGGCCACCGCGAGCAACACCCCGAAGCCCCGGAAGGACCCGCTGGCGCTGCCCGCGGGCTCCGGTACCGGCGAGCGGGTGGTCTACGCCCTGGCCGACCGCCGGGTGTGGCTGGTGGACGAGAAGAACCAGGTCACCCACACCTTCTCGGTGATGCCCAGCACGGTCTCGCCGCCGCCCGGCGCGTACGCGGTGACCTCGCGCTCGGGCGCGGTGCGCGGCTCGGACGGCGTGGCGATCGAGCACGTGGTGCGCTTCGCGACCGTCCAGGACGTGTCGATCGGCTTCAGCGCGGCGGTGGACGGCTCGACGCCGAAGCCGGACCCGTCGAAGAAGACCGGCGGCGTGCGGATGAAGCGGGCGGACGGCGACGCGCTGTGGACCTTCGCGGTGATCGGCCAGAAGGTCGTCGTCGTCGCGTAGCCGGGGCCCGCTCCCGCGGGGCCTACGCGGCCTCGTCGTGGGCCGCGGCCGCGCGCTGCTCCGGCTCGTCCGGTGCCACGGGCTCGCGCGGCGGGGTCGACACGGCGCTGGCCGCGGCGCAGGAGGCCAGCAGGTCTCTCATCGAGACGCTGTCCGCGGTGCGGTCCATCCGTGCGGCGTGCTCCGGCGTCGCCATGAATGCCTCCCGTAGGTTAGGTACACCTAACCAGCTCGTGATTCCATGTGACCACGGCGCGGAGCACTGACGCAACATTTTCCCGACACGTTGTCGGAACCTACGTACGTTCAGCCCAGCAGCAGGTCCTCCTCGGCCCAGCGGGCGCCGATCCCGTTCAGCACCACGGTCCGCCGGTCGTCCGCCGCTTCTTCGGCGTTCTCGGCGTTCTCCGGGGTCCCGGGGGTCCCGACCACCCGGTGGATCAGCACGTGCAGCCGGTCGTCCGCGAGCTCCTCGACCTTGCCGTCGCCCCACTCGACCACCACGACCGAGTCCGGCAGCGACACGTCGAGGTCCAGGTCCTCCATCTCGTCGAGGCCGCCGCCCAGGCGGTACGCGTCGACGTGGACCAGCGCCGGGCCGCCGACCAGCGAGGGGTGCACGCGCGCGATGACGAAGGTCGGCGAGGTCACCGCCCCGCGGACGCCCAGGCCCTCGCCGAGCCCGCGGGTGAGCGTGGTCTTCCCCGCGCCGAGCTCGCCGGTGAGCATCACGAGGTCGCCGGGGCGCAGCAGTTTCGCGAGCCGGCGGCCGAGCTCCTGCATGCGCTCGGGCGAGTCGATGTCGAGGGTGGCCTGGATGTGCGGAGTGTCCATGGCCGCCAACTTACCTACCCGCCGACGGGCCGGCCGCCGACGGCGACCGCTCCCACCCTCCCGAGGAGGTCGGCGAGCCGGTCGGTGACCGCCTCGGGGTGCTCCAGCATCACCAGGTGCCCGGCGTCCGGCACGATCACCAGCTCCGCCTCCGGCAGCAGGTCGGCGATGGCCTCGGTGTGCGAGCCGGGCGTGACCAGGTCGCGGTCGCCGGCCAGCGCCAGCACGGGCAGCTCGCGGAAGGCCGCCAGCGCCGCCGTCTTGTCGTGCTCGACGAAGGCCGGGTAGAACTCGGCGACCACGTCGATCGGGGTCGACTCGATCATCCGCTCCGCGAACCGGACGACCGCCGGGTCCACGTCCTTCGAGGAGAAGGAGTACTTCTTGATCAGCCCGGCGAAGAGGTCGGCGGTGGCCCGCCGGCCGCGCTCCACCAGCTCCGCCTGCGAGCCGAGCGCCCGCAGCACCCCGGGCAGCACCCGGCGCACGGCGTTGACCCCGGCGATCGGCAGCCCGTAGCTGATCTCGCCCAGCCGCCCGGCCGAGGTCCCCACGAAGGCCGCGCCGACCACCCGCTCGCGCACCAGCTCCGGGTACCGGTCGGCCAGCGCCATCATCGTCATGCCGCCCATGGAGTGCCCGACCAGGACCAGCGGGCCCTCGGGCGCGGCGGCGTCGAGCACGGCCTTGAGGTCCTCGCCCAGCCGGTCGATGGAGACCGGCACCCCGTCCGGCCCCGCCTGCTCGACCCCGCGGCCGGACCGCCCGTGGCTGCGCTGGTCCCAGTAGACGGTGCGGACCAGACCCCGCAGGGCGGCCCGCTGGAAGTGCCAGGAGTCCTGGTTGAGGCAGTAGCCGTGGCTGAAGACGACGGTGACGGGCGCGGGCGCCTTCCGCCCGAAGAGCCGCCGCCTGCGCGGCGCGGGCGCGTCGCCCTCGACCTCGTCGACCTCGAAGTAGAGGCGGGTGGAGTCGTCGGCCACCGCCCAGCCCGGGGCGGAGCGCAGCGCCCCGTAGGGGCCCTCGGCGTCCAGCGCCAGCCGGGCCTTCTCCCGTACCGAACGCCCGACGGTCAGCCGCTCGACCGCGACGCCGGCGGCGGCCCCGGCCGCGAGCACGCCGATCGCGGCACCGGCCCAGCCGGCCCGCCGCCAGGTCTCGTCGCCCACGACCGCCCTCCCCCTCGTTACTCGCCCAGGTAGACGCGCGGGACGCGCGCGCCGATCCGGGTGACGATCTCGTACGCGATGGTGTCGGCCGCGTCGGCCCAGTCCTGGGCCGTCGGCTCGCCCCGGTCGCCGGGTCCGAAGAGCACCGCCTCGGTGCCGGGCGCGGGCCGGTCGCCGCCGAGGTCCACGACGAACTGGTCCATGGCGACCCGCCCGGCCACCGTACGGACCCGGCCGTCGACGAGCACCGGACCGCGCCCGGAGGCGTGCCGCGGGATCCCGTCCGCGTACCCCAGCGGGACAAGGCCGAGGGTGGTGTCGCCGGAGGTCACGTAGTGGTGCCCGTAGGACACCCCGTGCCCGCCCGGCACGTCCTTGACCAGGGCGACACTCGCCTTGAGGCTCATCACCGGCCGCAGCCCCAGCTCGGCGGAGGTGCCGACCTCGGGCGCGGGCGAGACGCCGTACATGGCGATGCCCGGCCGGACCAGGTCGAAGTGCGCCTCGGGCAGGGTCAGGGTGGCGGGCGAGTTGGCGATGTGCCGCACCTCGGGCTCGACCCCGGCCTTCTCGGCGAAGTCCAGCATGGTGCGGAACACGTCGAGCTGGGCGGCGATCGACGGGTGCCCCGGCTCGTCCGCGCAGGCGAAGTGCGACCAGAGCCCGGTCACCTTGACCAGCCCCTGCGCCTCGGCCTTGAGCGCCTCGGTGACGAGCTCCGGCCAGTCCGCGGGCTGGCAGCCGTTGCGGCCGAGCCCGGTGTCGGCCTTGAGCTGGATCCGCGCCCGGCGGCCGGTCTCCCGGGCCGCCTCCACGACCTCGGTCAGCGCCCACAGGCCGCTCACCGACATGTCGAGCCCGGCCTCGATGCCCTCCGCCCACGGGTCGCCCGGCGTCCACAGCCAGCACATGATCCGCACGTCCAGCAGACCGGCCGCCCGCAGCGCCAGCGCCTCCTGCGGTGTCGCCGTCCCGACCCAGGTCGCCCCCGCCTCGACGGCGGCCCGGGCGCAGCGCAGGGCGCCGTGCCCGTACGCGTCGGCCTTGACCACGGCCATGATCTGAACGTGCGGATCGACCCTGGCGCGCAGCGTGCGGACGTTCGCACGCAGCGCACCGAGGTCGATCTCGGCGCGGGCTCGGCGGGGCTGTGGTGTCTCAGTCATCGCCGCCCAGTCTCTCAGGTCCCCGGCCCGCCTCACCCTTCCGGCCGCTTGCCCCAGACGTAGACCCGGTCACCCTTGCGCAGCGCACCCCACAGCCGCTTGGCGTCGGCGTGGCCCAGATTCACGCAGCCGCGGCTCCCGCCGGGCGTGGCGATCTGCCCGTAGACGGCGTGGAAGGCCTGGCCGCCGCTGAAGAACTGGGCGTACGGCATGGGCGTGTCGTAGATGGACGACCAGTGGTCCTTGTGCCGCCAGTAGACCTCGTGCCAGCCGGTCCTGGTCCGGTACCCGGGCCGCCCGCTGCGCACGTTCACCACCGCGTACGTGACCTTCTTCCCCTTCTGCACCCACATCAGCTCGCGGTCGAGGTCGACGCAGGCCACGGTGTACGCGCGCACCGGGCACCTCCCTGCGGCGTTGGGGTTCCCGCGGGCGGCGAGCAGCTCGGCCCGGCCCCAGGTGACGGGACCGGCGTAGCCGACGGCCGGTTTGATCTTCTCCCGGCGCTGGAACGCCCGGATCGCCCTGCAGTCCGCCGCGGACTGCTTCCCGTCCGCCTTCAGCCGCAGCAGCCGTTCGACCCGTCGCTGGTGGGGCCCCGTCCTCGCGGTGCAGGAGGCCCCGACGGCGCTGCGCGGCAGGTACTCGACGAGCTCGTCCACCTCCGCCTCGGGCACCGGCACCGGCACCTCCCCGTCCGGCGGGAGCGGCGGCAGCACCTGGTCGGGCGTGTCCATCGGGTACTCGGCCCGCGCGGCCCCGACCCCGCCCGGCAGCAAGGGCTCGGCGGGCCCGGGACCGTCGGCGAGGGCGAGCGGCGGGGGTACGAGGGCCAGGGCGAGCACCAGCACGGCGACGCCGCGGCGGCGTCCTCTTCTCCATCTGATCACCCGCCCATCCCACGCCGCCCCGCCCCCGGCCGCCTGCGCTGCGCCCCCTGCGGACCAACACGTTCCGCCGACTGGCGGGCCCGGGGGGGGCTCCCCCGCGTGGACGCCCCGCTCAGCCGCCCGTCACGTCCCGCCAGGCCCCCGGCAGCGCCGCCGCCACGTCGCCGGCGGACACCGGCGCGCCCCGGGCGGCCCGGCGGGCCGCGAGGCCGTGGAGGTAGGCGGCGGCGGAGGCCGCGTCCGGCGCGGGCAGGCCCGCGGCCAGGAGGGAGCCCGCGAGGCCGGACAGGACGTCGCCGCTGCCCGCCGTGGCGAGCCAGGACGTGCCCGTCGGGTTCACCCGGACCGGGCCGGTGCCGCCCGCCCCGCACACCAGCGTCGTCGAGCCCTTCAGCAGCACCGTCGCGCCGAACCGGGCCGCCAGGGCGCGGACGGCCGCGAGCCGGCCCGCCTCGACCTCCTCCCGGGAGACGCCGAGCAGCGCCGCCGCCTCGCCCGCGTGCGGGGTGAGCAGGGTGGCGGCGCCCCGGGCCCGCACCGCCTCCGGGGACAGGTCGCGCAGGCCGTCGGCGTCGACCAGGACCGGGACGTCCGTCGCCAGCACCTCCGGCACGCCCGGCCCGTCGCCGAGGCCGGGCCCGACGACCCAGGCCTGGACCCGGCCCGCCTTCGCCGGGGGCCCCCGCGTGCACGAGCGTCTCGGGGCGGGCGGCGATCACCGCGTCGCCGGCCGGCCCCACGTACCGGACCGCGCCCGCGCCGCCGCGCAGCGCGCCCTCGACGGCGAGGACGGCGGCGCCCGGGTAGCGGGCGGAGCCGGCGACGAGGCCGACGACCCCGCGCCGGTACTTGTCGCTCTCGGCCCCCGGCACCGGCAGCATCCGCGCCAGGTCCTCGTGCTGGAGCGCCTCCAGCTCGGGGACCGAGGGCAGGGAGGCGCCGAGCCCGATGTCGACGAGCCGCAACGCGCCCGCGTACTCCCGCGCCGGGTCGACGAGCAGACCCGGCTTGTACGTGCCGAAGGTGACGGTCGCGTCGGCCCGCAGCGCCTCCCCGGTCACCTCGCCGGTGTCCGCGTCGACCCCGCTCGGCAGGTCGACGGCGACGACGACCGCGTCGGAGCCGCGCGCCGCCCGGGCGACCGGTACGGCGTCGGGCCGCAGCCCGCCCCGCCCGCCGATCCCGGTGATCCCGTCGAGGACGAGGTCGGCGACGGCCAGCACCTCGTAGGGGTCGTCGTGCTCGCCGACGACCCGGCCGCCCGCCGCGCGCAGGGCGGCGAGCCCGCCCTCGTGGGCCCGCGCCCCGAGCAGGACGGCCGCCACCCCGGCCCCGCGCCGGGCGAGCCGGGCCCCGGCGTAGAGGGCGTCGCCCCCGTTGTCGCCGCTCCCGACGAGGAGCACCACCCGGGCCCCGTACACCCGGGGCAGCAGCGTGCGGCAGGCGGCGGCGAGCCCGGCCGCGGCCCGCTGCATGAGGGCGCCCTCCGGCAGCCGGGCCATCAGTTCGGCCTCGGCGGCCCGTACGGTCTCCACGCGGTAAGCGGTACGCATGGCACCCACCCTCTCCGCTCCGCGCGCCGCCCGCCACCCTCGGGCCGGTCCCGCGGGAGGGCGGCCCGAGCCATCTCCGGCATGATCCGGAAGCCAGGGCCCGGACCGGGCCCGGCCTCATCCGGAAGACAGGGCCTAGCCCTCCGCGATCACCACGGCCGAGGCCACGCCCGCGTCGTGACTGAGGGACACGTGCCAGTGCCGCACCCCGAGCTCGGCCGCCCGCGCGGCCACCGTCCCGCGCACCCGCAGCCGCGGCTGCCCGGTGTCCTCGACGTACACCTCGGCGTCCGTCCAGTGCAGCCCCGCCGGGGCGCCGAGCGCCTTCGCGACGGCCTCCTTGGCGGCGAAGCGGACCGCCAGCGAGGCGGTCCCCCGCCGCTCCCCGCTCGGCAGCAGCAGCTCGCGCTCGACGAAGAGGCGCTGCAGCAGCCCCGGCGTCCGTTCGATCGACGCGGCGAACCGGTCGATCTCCGCCACGTCGATCCCCACCCCGATGATCATCTGTCCACTCACTCCACCGTCACGGATTTGGCCAGGTTGCGCGGCTGGTCCACCTCGTTGCCCCGGGCCGTGGCCAGTTCGCAGGCGAAGACCTGGAGCGGCACGGCGGAGACCAGCGGCTGGAGCAGCGTAGGCGTCGCGGGGATGCGGATGAGGTGGTCGGCGTACGGCACGACGGCCTCGTCGCCCTCCTCGGCGATCACGATCGTCCGGGCCCCGCGCGCCCGGATCTCCTGGATGTTGGAGACGATCTTGTCGTGCAGCACGGACCGGCCGCGCGGCGAGGGCACGACCACCACCACCGGCAGGTCGTGCTCGATCAGGGCGATCGGGCCGTGCTTGAGCTCGCCCGCCGCGAAGCCCTCCGCGTGCATGTACGCGAGTTCCTTCAGCTTCAGCGCGCCTTCGAGGGCCACCGGGTAGCCGACGTGCCGGCCGAGGAAGAGCACCGTGTCCTTGTCGGCCAGGGACCGCGCGAGGGCCCGGACCGGCTCCATGGTCTCCAGGACCCGCTCGACCTCGTCGGCGATCCGGGCCAGCTCGCGGACGACGGCGTGGATCTCGTCGCCCCACTGGGTGCCGCGCACCTGGCCGAGGTAGAGCGCGAGCAGGTAGCAGGCGACGAGCTGGGTCAGGAAGGCCTTGGTGGAGGCGACGGCGACCTCGGGCCCGGCGTGCGTGTAGAGGACGGCGTCCGACTCCCGCGGGATGGTCGCGCCGTTGGTGTTGCACACGGCCAGCACCTTGGCGCCCTGCTCGCGGGCGTGCCGCAGCGCCATCAGGGTGTCCATGGTCTCGCCGGACTGGGAGATCGCGATGACCAGGGTGCGCTGCCCGAGGATCGGGTCCCGGTAGCGGAACTCGCTGGCCAGCTCCACCTCGCAGGGGATCCGGGTCCAGTGCTCGATCGCGTACTTGGCGATGAGCCCGGCGTGGAAGGCGGTGCCGCAGGCGATGATGACGATCTTGTCGGCCTCGCGGAGCACCGCGTCGGGGATGCGCACCTCGTCGAGGCGCAGCCGCCCCTCGGCGTCGATCCGGCCGAGCAGGGTGTCGGCGACGGCCTTCGGCTGCTCGGCGATCTCCTTGAGCATGAAGGAGGCGTAGCCGCCCTTCTCGGCGGCGGAGGCGTCCCAGTCGACGTGGAACGCCCGCACCTCGGCGGGGGCCCCGTCGAAGTCGGTGACGGTGACGGCCTCGCGGGTGAGCTCCACGACCTGGTCCTGGCCGAGCTCGACGGCCGAGCGGGTGTGGGCGATGAAGGCGGAGACGTCGGAGGCGAGGAAGTTCTCGCCCTCGCCGACGCCGACGACCAGCGGGGAGTTGCGGCGGGCGCCGACCACGACGTCCGGCTGGTCGGCGTGGACGGCGACCAGGGTGAACGCCCCGTCGAGCCGCCGGCACACCAGCCGCATGGCCTCGGCGAGGTCGCCGACGGAGGAGAACTCCTCGGCGAGCAGATGGGCCACGACCTCGGTGTCCGTCTCGGAGGTCAGCCGGTGGCCGCGGTCGGCCAGCTCGGCCCGCAGGACGGCGAAGTTCTCGATGATGCCGTTGTGGACGACGGCGACGCGGCCCGCGTTGTCGAGGTGCGGGTGCGCGTTGGCGTCGGTGGGCCCGCCGTGGGTGGCCCAGCGGGTGTGGCCGATGCCGGTGGAGCCGCTCGACAGCGGGCGGTCCACCAGCTCCTTCTCCAGATTGACCAGCTTGCCGGCCTTCTTGGCCGCGGCGAGCCCCCCGTCGGAGAGCACCGCGACCCCGGCCGAGTCGTAGCCCCGGTATTCGAGCCTCTTGAGGCCGGCGATGACGACGTCGAGTGCCGACTGTCCGCCTACGTAGCCCACGATTCCGCACATACCGCGCAGCCTACGACCCGACGGCCCCCGCCGTCCGGACTCAGCGCAGCTTGGCCGCCTGCGCGTCGACGACGTCCTGCGGCAGCGTCTTGACCTTGCCGGTGAGGCTGATCGTGGAGAAGGTGGCCAGGTTGTTGCCCTTGCGGAAGACGGCCAGCGTGCTCATGAAGGGCTTGCCCTCCATCTGGCTGATCACGGTGAAGGCCAGCGCCTCGTCGCCCGCGGTCAGCGGCTCCGGCGTCACCTTGACGACCTTGGTCTTCTCGCCGCTGGCGCTGACGGTGAACCCCTCGCCGCAGGCGTCCCCGGCGGCCTTGAGCGAGGCGAACGCCTGCTGGGCGCCCTCCCCCGCGTACGAGCCGAGCGTGACCGCGGTGGCCGGGGCGCCGAGCGCGCCCATGATGTCCTCCGGGGAGGCCCCGGTCCCCTTCTTCGCCTGGACGGCCTTGCGCTGCACGCTGGCCCCCGGGGTGCCGGTGGACACCGCGGACAGGGCCTCGGCCAGCGGCTCGCAGGCCGCCTTGTCGGCCCCGACGTCGCCGGTGTTCGCGACGTCCGCGGCGTCCGTCTTCTTCACCAGGTAGCCCTTGAGGTCCGCCTGCGCGACGACCAGCCTCTCCAGCTCGGCCGCGGTCAGCGCCTTGACGTCGGGCTTGGCGGCGGCGGAGGCGGAGGCGTCGTTGTCCCCCTTCGGCTTGCCGTCGCCGGAGTCCCCTCCACAGGCGGTGAGGAGCAGGGCCAGGGAGGCGGCGGTGGCGGCGGTGAGGGCGGTACGTACAGACATGCGCATGACCGAATGATCACGGCCCGGCCCCTTACCCCACAAGCCGTCGCGCGCGTGACCCACCCCACGGCCCACGATCGCCCCGCAGCCACGACAATGGCGGGGTGATCACTTCGCCGCCACGAAGCCCGAACGGTCCCGCCGGCAACGGAGCCAGGCGGGGGGCCGAGCCGACGCCGTACGTCGATCTCACTCGGGCCGAGTGGAGCGCGCTGCGGGACAAGACGCCGCTGCCGCTGTCCGCCGAGGAGGTCGAGCGGCTGCGCGGACTCGGGGACGTCATCGACCTCGACGAGGTGCGGGACGTCTACCTGCCGCTGTCGCGGCTCCTCAACCTGTACGTGCAGGCCACCAGCGGGCTGCGCGGGGCGCTGAACACCTTCCTCGGGGAGCGGGCCGAGCAGCGCGGCACCCCCTTCGTCATAGGGGTCGCCGGCTCGGTGGCGGTCGGGAAGTCGACGGTGGCCCGCCTGCTCCAGGCGCTGCTCGCGCGCTGGCCCGAGCACCCGCGGGTGGAGCTGGTGACCACCGACGGGTTCCTCTACCCGATGGAGGAGCTCAGGGCCCGCGGGCTGATGTCCCGGAAGGGCTTCCCCGAGTCGTACGACCGGCGGGCGCTGACCCGGTTCGTGGCGGACATCAAGGCGGGCAAGGAGGAGGTCACCGCGCCCGTCTACTCGCACCTGATCTACGACCGGGTGCCCGGCGAGCGGCTCGTCGTGCGCCGCCCGGACATCCTCATCGTCGAGGGGCTGAACGTCCTCCAGCCGGCCCTGCCCGGCAAGGACGGCCGCACCCGGGTCGGCCTCGCCGACTACTTCGACTTCTCGGTCTACGTGGACGCGCGGCCGGAGGACATCGAGCGCTGGTACCTCAACCGCTTCCGCAAGCTGCGCGACACCGCCTTCCAGGACCCGTCCTCGTACTTCCGGCGCTGGACGACGGTCTCCGAGGAGGAGGCCCTGGACTACGCCCGCACGATGTGGCGGACCATCAACAAGGTGAACCTGCTGGAGAACGTGGCCCCCACCCGCGGCCGCGCGACGCTCGTGGTGCGCAAGGGCCCCGATCACAAGGTGCAGCGGCTGAGCCTCCGTAAGCTCTGAGGATGCTGCACCTACGGATGATCGTTCCGCCCGACCGGACGGAGGCGGCCGTCGCCCTCATCGACCGCACGGTGGGCACCACCCACGTGGTGGTCCTGCCGGGCGCCGCCCGCGAACCGGCCGGGGACGTCGTGATGTGCGACGTGGCCCGCGAGGCGGGGCACGAACTCCTCAACGGCATGCGGGACCTGAGGATCGACCAGGACGGGTCGATCGCCGTCGACGACATCGACCTCTCGCTGTCCCGGCGCGCCACGGCGGCCGAGGAGGAAGCCCCCGGCCAGGCCGCGGACGCGGTCGTCTGGGAGCAGCTGACCGACGCCACCCACGAGGAGTCGACCCTCACCATCACCTACAGCGCGTTCATGATCCTGGCGACGATGATCGCGGCCTGCGGTGTGGTCCTCGACAACGCGATCCTGATCGTGGGCGCGATGGCCGTCGGCCCGGAGTTCGGCCCGCTGGCCGGCATCTGCACCGGGATCGTGCGGCGCTCCGCGAAGCTGGTGCTGCGCTCCTCGTACGCCCTGATCGTCGGCTTCGCGGCGGCCATCGTCGCGACGACCGTCTTCAGCCTGGGGATGGACGCGCTCGGCCTGTTCAGCGTGGAGCAGCTCGACGCGCCGCGCCTGAACACCGGCTTCATCTGGAAGCCGGACCCGTTCTCCTTCGTCGTCGCCCTCCTCGCGGGCGCGGCGGGCACGCTCTCGCTGACCTCGACGAAGTCGGGCGCGCTGATCGGCGTCGCGATCTCCGTGACGACCGTGCCGGCCGCCGCCAACGCGGCCGTGGCGCTCAGCTACGGGCAGTACTCCCAGATGTGGGGCTCGGTCGAGCAGCTGCTGCTCAACCTGACCGGCATCATCCTCGCGGGCACGGTGACGCTGTTCGGGCAGGTGCTGCTGTGGCGCACGCAGCGCGGCCAGTGGACCCGCAAGGGCAAGGGCGCCGACGGACCGGGCGGCAACGGCTCCCGCTGACACGGGGCCGGCCCCCTTCCCGGTACGGGGAAGGGGGCCGGCGGGGCGGATCCCGTGCGACGGCGACGGTCCGTCAGGCGGACCGCGCGTCAGCCGGACGGGTCGTCAGCCGGTCTGGCCGAGGGCCGACTTCACGACGTCCGCGAGGCGTCCGGCCACCGAGCGCGCCTGCTCGATGTCGGCCGCCTCGACCATGACCCGCACCAGCGGCTCGGTGCCCGAGGGGCGCAGCAGCACGCGGCCGGTGGAGCCCAGCTCGCGCTCGGCCTCGGCGACGGCGTTGGCCAGCTCGGCCGAGGTGCCGACCCGGGACTTGTCCACGTCCGGCACGTTGACCAGGACCTGCGGCAGCCGCTCCATCACGGCGGCGAGCTCGGCGAGGGACTTTCCGGTGGCGGTGACCCGGGCGGCCAGCATCAGGCCGGTGAGGGTCCCGTCGCCGGTGGTGGCGTGGTCGAGCACGATGACGTGGCCGGACTGCTCGCCGCCGAGGGCGTAGCCGTGCTCCTTCATGGACTCCAGGACGTAGCGGTCGCCGACCGCGGTCTGGACGAGGGCGAGGCCCTCGCGCTCCATGGCCAGCTTGAAGCCGAGGTTCGACATGACGGTGCCGACGACGGTGTCGCCGCGCAGCGTTCCGGCCTCGCGCATGGCGAGGGCGAGCACGGCGAGGATCTGGTCGCCGTCGACCTCGTTGCCGGCGCCGTCCACGGCCAGGCAGCGGTCGGCGTCGCCGTCGTGCGCGATGCCGAGGTCGGCGCCGTGCTCGACGACGGCGGCCTTCAGCAGCCCCAGGTGGGTGGAGCCGCAGCCGTCGTTGATGTTGAGGCCGTCCGGCTCGGCGCCGATGGTGACGACGGTGGCGCCGGCCCGGGAGAAGGCCTCGGGCGAGACGCGGGCCGCGGCGCCGTGCGCCTCGTCGAGGACGATCTTCAGCCCGTCGAGCCGGTTGGGGAGGACGGCGATGAGGTGGGCGACGTACTTGTCGAAGCCCTCGTCGTAGTCGCGAACCCGGCCGACGCCCGAGCCGGTCGGACGGTCCCAGGGGGCGCCGGTGCGGTGCTCCTCGTACACGGACTCGATCCGGTCCTCCAGCTCGTCGGCCAGCTTGTGGCCGCCGCGCGCGAAGAACTTGATGCCGTTGTCGGGCATGGCGTTGTGCGAGGCCGAGAGCATCACGCCGAGATCGGCGCCGAGGGCGCCGGTGAGGTACGCCACGGCGGGGGTCGGCAGCACGCCGACGCGCAGGACGTCCACGCCCGCGCTGGCGAGACCGGCGACGACGGCGGCCTCCAGGAACTCTCCCGAGGCACGCGGGTCACGGCCGACCACGGCCGTCGGCCGGTGGCCCTCGAAGGTGCCCGCCTCGGCGAGCACGTGCGCGGCCGCGACCGACAGGCCGAGCGCCAGCTCCGCCGTCAGGTCGGCGTTGGCCACACCGCGGACCCCGTCCGTGCCGAAGAGTCGTCCCACAGCTGTCCTCCGAATGTACGTGCCCAGGGTGTCCGGGGTCCTGCCCCAAGATTATGAAACCAAGGTGTGAAAAAGCCGTACGCCCCGGCAGCACGGACAGTGCCGCCGGGGCGTACGGACAAGCAGACCGAGCAGGCGATTAACGCTTGCTGTACTGCGGAGCCTTACGGGCCTTCTTGAGACCGGCCTTCTTGCGCTCGACCGCACGGTCGTCGCGGGAGAGGAAGCCGGCCTTCTTCAGCGCCGGGCGGTTGTTCTCGACGTCCGCCTCGTTCAGCGCACGGGCCACGCCGAGGCGCAGGGCGCCGGCCTGGCCGGAGACACCGCCACCCGCGATGCGGGCGATGACGTCGTAGCGGTTGTCGAGCTCGAGCACCTTGAAGGGCTCGTTGACTTCCTGCTGGTGGACCTTGTTCGGGAAGTAGTCCTCGAGCGTACGCCCGTTGATCTTCCACTTGCCGGTGCCCGGAACGATCCGGACGCGGGCGATGGCGTTCTTGCGACGGCCCAGGCCGGCGGCCGGCTGCGGGTCGCCGAAGCGGGACGCGAGGGACTCGGAGGTGTAGTCACCCTCGACGATCTCGGTCTCGGTGGTGTACTCCTCGACGCCCTCGAACTCGTCGACGGGGGTCTCGGGGGTGGTCTCGGCCACGATGCTCCTCAGATTTCTTTCGTTCTTAGGGGGTGTGGCCGGAACTACTGCGCGACCTGGGTGATCTCGAACGGAACCGGCTGCTGGGCAGCGTGCGGGTGGTTCTCGCCCGCGTAGACCTTCAGCTTCGAGATCATCTGACGGCCCAGGGAGTTCTTGGGGATCATGCCCTTGATGGCCTTCTCGACGGCCTTCTCGGGGTTCTTGTCCAGCAGCTCGTCGTAGCGGACGGAGCGCAGACCACCCGGGTAGCCAGAGTGGCGGTACGCCATCTTCTGGGTCTTCTTGTTGCCGGACAGGTGAACCTTGTCGGCGTTGATGATGATGACGAAGTCGCCCATGTCCATGTGGGGGGCGTAAACCGGCTTGTGCTTGCCTCGCAGGAGGTTCGCAGCCGTGGTCGCCAGACGACCCAGGACGATGTCCTGCGCGTCGATGATGTGCCACTGGCGAGTGACATCGCCGGGCTTGGGGCTGTACGTACGCACTTCGTAGCCTTCGCTTCTTCAGTGGATGGAGTCCAGACACACCTGAAGCGATCATGCAGCTGGGGCCTGCACTGCCGGGATCACTGCCCGTATGCGAGCCACTGGTAACTGCTCCAGGGAACTTGCGGAACGGCCCTTCGCGTGAGAACGACGGAGCCAATACGCATAACAAAGCAGAAGCGTACCCGGGCTCCCCCGAGCGGGTCAAAACGCGTCGGCGCCGGCGTCGTACGCCTCGCGCGCCGAGACGACCTCCTCGATGTGCCCGTCCGCCCAGTCCTTGACCGCCCGCACCACCGGCAGCAGGCTCACGCCGAGCGGGGTCAGGGCGTAGTCCACCCGCACGGGCACGGACGGCGTCACCGTACGCGCCACCAGACCGTCCCGCTCCAGGCCCCGCAGGGTCTGCGTGAGCATCTTCTGGCTGACCCCGGCGACCCTGCGCCCCAGCTCGGCGTAGCGGCGCGGGCCGTCCGCGAGGGCGTTCAGGAGCAGCGTGACCCACTTGTCGGAGAGCCGGTCGAGGAGCTGCCGGGCGGGGCACTCGGCGAGATACGCGTCATAGGCGCGCCGGCTCTCCTCGCGGCGTTCGGCGGCGGTACGGGTGCCCATGGGCGCGCTCCTTCCGGTGCGGTACGCACTCCTGGGTACGTACTTCCCGACGGAGAGTAGCTCTCCCTAGGTTCGTCGGGTCAGCGTCACCGCTCCCCCAGGGAAGGCCCCCGCCATGCGCGCTCTCGTCATCGACTCCTTCGGCGGCCCCGAGGTCCTGCGGATCGCCGAGGTCCCCGTGCCCCCGGCGGGACCCGGCAGGGTCCGGATCAGGGTCGAGGCCGCCACGGTCCACCCGGTCGACCTCGCCACCCGCTCGGGCGCCCTCGCCGAGGCGGGCCTGATGGCCGGCCGGGGCCGCACCGGCCTCGGCTGGGACGTCGCCGGCGTCGTCGAGGAGACCGGCCCGGGGGTCGCCGGGCTCGGCCCCGGCGACCGGGTCATCGGCATGAACGACCGGCTGGACGTGCCGCTCGGCACCCAGGCGGAGTACGTGGTGCTGGACGCCCACGCGGTCGCCCCGGCCCCCGCCCGGCTCGCCCCCGAGGCCGCCGCGACCCTGCCGCTGGCCGGGCTCACCGCGCTCCAGGCGCTGGACGCCCTCGCCCTGCCCGCGGGCGAGACGGTGCTGGTCACGGGCGCGGCGGGCGCGGTCGGCGGCTACGCGGTGCAGCTGGCCGCCGCACGCGGCCTGCGGGTCCTGGCGACGGCCCGTCCGGCGGACGAGGCACCGGTACGGAGCCTGGGCGCCGAGCTCTTCGTGCCCGCCGACGCCCCGCGCCTCGGCGAGGCGGTCCGCGCCCTGGTCCCCGGCGGCGTGGCCGCGGCCCTGGACGGCGCCGTCCTCGGGGCCGCCGCGCTGGACGCCGTCCGCACCGGCGGCGCCTTCGCGGCCCTGGTCGCGGGCGGCGCCCCGTTCCCCCTGCGGGGCATCCGGGTCCTCCCGGTCTGGGTCCGGGCCGACCCGGCCGGCCTGGCCCGCCTGGCGGCCCTCGCCGACGCCGGGACCCTCACCCCGCGGCTGGCCGGAACCCTCCCCCTCGCGGAGGCGGCCCGGGCCCACCGCCGGCTCGCGGAGGGCGGCCTGCGCGGCCGGCTGGTGCTGGTCCCGTAGGACGCGGCCCCCTACCGCGCCCGCTCGACCCGCCGCTCGTCCCACACCGGCTCCGAGGTCTCCCGCACGACCCCGTCCGAACCGAAGACCAGGAAGCGGTCGAAGGAGCGGGCGAACCAGCGGTCGTGGGTGACCGCCAGGACCGTGCCCTCGTAGGACTCCAGGCCGTCCTGCAGCGCCTCGGCGGACTCCAGGTCCAGGTTGTCCGTCGGCTCGTCCAGGAGCAGCGCCGTGGTGCCGGCCAGCTCCAGGAGGAGGATCTGGAAACGGGCCTGCTGGCCGCCGGAGAGCTTGTCGAAGGGCTGGTCGCCCTGGCGCTCCAGCTCGTAGCGGCGCAGCATCGACATCGCGGCGCCCCGGTCCTTGGCGTGGTCCGTCCACAGGATGTCGACGAGCGAGCGCCCGAAGAGTTCCGGGTGCGCGTGGGTCTGCGCGAAGTGGCCGGGAACGACCCGCGCGCCCAGCTTCCACGTACCGGTGTGGGCCACCGAGGGGTCGCCCGCCAGCAGCCGCAGGAAGTGCGACTTGCCGGAGCCGTTGGAGCCCAGGACGGCGACCCGCTCCCCGTAGAAGATCTCCAGCGAGAACGGCTTCATCAGGCCGGTCAGCTCCAGGTTCTCGGCCGTGAAGGCCCGCACCCCGGTGCGTCCGCCGCGCAGCCGCATCCGGATGTCCTGCTCGCGCGGCGGCTCCGGCGGCGGGCCGGCCTCCTCGAACTTCTTCAGCCGGGTCTGCGCGGCGGCGTAGCGCGAGGCCATCTCGTGGCTGACCGCGGCCGCCTGCCGCAGGTTGACCACCAGCTTCTTCAGCTGGGCGTGCTTCTCCTCCCAGCGCCGCTTCAGCTCCTCGAAGCGGGCGAAGCGCTCCCGCCGCGCCTCGTGGAAGGTGTCGAAGCCGCCGCCGTGCACCCACACGTCGGAGCCGGCAGGGCCGGGCTCGACGGCGACGATCTTCTGCGCGCCCCGGGACAGCAGCTCCCGGTCGTGCGAGATGAAGAGCACGGTCTTGCGGGTCTCCCGCAGCCGCTCCTCCAGCCAGCGCTTGCCGGGGACGTCCAGGTAGTTGTCCGGCTCGTCGAGCAGCAGCACCTCGTCGTTGCCGCGCAGCAGGTACTCCAGCACCAGCCGCTTCTGCTCGCCGCCGCTGAGCGTGCGCACCTCGCGGAACTGGGCCTTGTCGTACGGCACGCCCATCGCGGCCGTCGTGCAGATGTCCCAGAGGGTCTCGAACTCGTACCCCTGGACCTCCGCCCAGTCGCTGAGGGCCTGCGCGTACGCCATCTGCGCGGCCTCGTCGTCGACGGTCATGATCCGGTGCTCGGCCGCGTCGACGGCCTTCGCGGCGGCCTTGATCCGCGCGGGCGCCACCGAGACCAGCAGGTCGCGCACGGTCGACTCGTCCCGCACGGAGCCGACGAACTGCGGCATGACGCCGAGCCCGCCGCTGACGGTGACGGTGCCGCCGTGCGGCTGCAGCTCACCGGCGATCATCCGGAGCAGGGTCGTCTTGCCGGCGCCGTTGGCGCCGACCAGGGCGACGACGGCGCCCTCTCCGACCCGGAAGGAGGCGTCCCCGAGCAGGACCCTCCCGTCCGGAAGGTAGTACTCCAGATGCGCGGCCTCGACATGTCCCATGAGGGGCATTGTCACCGCCGGACCCGTGTGATCCCAAGCGGATTAGGATGCGCGGCATGAGCTTTGGGGGACCACAGTGGCCGCAGCAGGGCCCGGGACAGCAGCAGCCGTACGGACAGCAGCCTCAGCCGCAGCCGTGGCAGGGCGGCCCGCAGGGGGGTCCGCAAGGCGGGCAGGGGCAGCCGAACCCCTTCCCGGGGGCGCAGCCGGGGCACACCCCCGACTGGGGCGCCCTCGCCGACGCCTCGGCCGCCCGTGACAAGCGCAGGCGCGGCCTGCTGATCGGCGGCGGGGTCCTCGCGGTCCTCGCCGTGGGCGCGGCCGTCGCCACCGCCGTGGTGCTGACCGACAAGAGCAACGACGAGGCCAAGAACGGCGGGCCCTCCCCGACCGGCTCGGCCGCCCCCACGGACTCCGCCAGCCCCGCGCCGACCTTCTCCTCGGTCGCGCCGCTGCCCCCGCCGAACCCCATGGACTTCATCTCCGACGCGAAGAAGGACAAGGCGCCGCTGAGCGCCGAGGGCCTCTTCCCGGGCAAGAAGCTGACCATGAACGGGCGCCCGTACCAGAAGGGCGCGACCTCCTCGACGACCGACTGCGCCGCCGTCACCCAGGGCGGCCTCGGCCCGGTCCTGAAGGCCAACGGCTGCACCCGGGTGATCCGCGCCACGTACGTGAAGGACGGGGTCGCCGTCACCGTGGGCGTGGCCGTCTTCCCCACCGACGAGAAGGCCCTCAAGGCGAAGCAGCAGGCGACGGGCGGCATCGCCCCGCTCGCGGGCTCGGGCGTCGCCGACTTCTGCCACGCGACGGTCTGCCTGCGGCGCACCAACGCGATCGGGCGGTACGTCTACCTCACCCAGACCGGCTTCACCAACGGGACCAAGGTCACCAAGGGCGACAAGGCGGTCTTCCAGACCGCCGACGACCTGGGCACCTTCGCGTTCAACCAGATCTACGCCCGCGGCCGCGCCCAGGCCTCAGCAGCAGCCGGCGCTCCCGGGGAGTGAGCGCTTGTTGCGCGCCTCCTTGCTGCGGGCGGCGAGCTGGTCGTCGGCGGGGTAGCCGACCTCTTCGAGGGTGAGGCCGTGCGGCCGCACGACGTGCACGGCCGAGTCCCGCACACCGGCGGCGAGCACCTTGCCGGGCCACTCCACCGGCCGGTGCCCGTCGCCGACGAACAGCAGCGCGCCGACCAGCGAGCGGACCATGTTGTGGCAGAAGGCGTCGGCCTTGACCGTGGCCTCCATGACCCCGTCGGCGCGGCGCTCCCAGCGCAGCTCCTGGAGGGTGCGGATGGTCGTCGCGCCCTCGCGCTTCTTGCAGTAGGCGGCGAAGTCGTGCTCGCCGACGAGCCGCTCGGCGGCGGCGTTCATGGCGTCCATGTCGAGCGCCCAGTCGTGCCACAGGACGTGGCCGCGCAGCAGCGGGTCGACGCCGCCGGGGTTGTCGGTGACGCGGTAGGCGTAGCGGCGCCAGATCGCCGAGAAGCGCGCGTTGAAGCCCTCGGGGGCCTCGGTCAGCCTCCACACCCGGACGTCGTGCGAGAGGCGGCCGGCGAGCCGCCGGAGCAGCTTCTCGCGGTGCTCCTCCCACAGGGCGACGGGCAGGTCGACGTGGGCGACCTGGCCGCGGGCGTGCACCCCGGCGTCGGTGCGGCCGGCGACGGTGAGCTCGAAGGTCTCCTTGGAGCGGGTGACCGTCTTCAGGGCGTCCTCGATGTCGCCCTGAACGGTGCGCTGCCCGTGCGCCTGCTTGGCCCAGCCGGAGAAGTCCCTGCCGTCGTACGAAAGGTCCATCCGTACCCGTACGAAACCGGGCTGCACGTCATCGCTCACGCGACCCATCCTCTCAAAGCCTGTCCATACGGAACGGGCCCGCACCCCGAGGGGTGCGGGCCCGCCCACAAGATCGTTCAGAACGCTCAGGCGTCCTGCTCGTCCTTGGTCTCGACCGCGGCGGCCTCGTCGGCCTCCTTGACGGCGCGCACGGTGGCGGCCTCGGCCTCGGCGACGGTCGCCTTCTTGGCGATCTCGCCCTCGACCAGCTCGATCACGGCCATCGGCGCGTTGTCACCACGGCGGTTGCCGATCTTGGTGATACGGGTGTAACCACCCGGACGCTCCGAGTAGCGCGGCGCGATCTCGGTGAAGAGGGTGTGGACGATCCCCTTGTCGGTGATCGACTGCAGCACCAGGCGACGGTTGTGGATGTCGCCCTTCTTCGCCTTGGTGATGAGGCGCTCGGCGACGGGACGCAGACGACGGGCCTTGGCCTCGGTCGTCGTGATGCGGCCGTGCTCGAACAGCGACTTCGCCAGGTTGGCGAGGAGCAGCTTCTCGTGAGCGGCGGAACCGCCGAGGCGGGCACCCTTCGCGGGACGCGGCATGGTGTTTCTCCTTGGTGTCTGCCCCGGCCGTATGAGGTACCGGGGTCAGTATCCGAGCAGGCGGTCGCCTGTCGGAGACCCCGCGCCCCTGAGGGGCGCGGGGAACTGCGGGGCCGGCCGGGACCGGCCCGCAGACGAGCTCTTAGTACTGCTCGGTCTCGACGAAGCCCGCGTCCGCGTCGTCGTCGGCGCCGAAGGCGTCGGCGGCGGCGGTCGGGTCGAATCCGGGCGGGCTGTCCTTGAGGGCCAGGCCCATGCCGGCCAGCTTCGCCTTGACCTCGTCGATCGACTTCGCACCGAAGTTGCGGATGTCGAGCAGGTCGGCCTCGGAACGCGCCACGAGCTCACCCACGGAGTGGATGCCCTCGCGCTTGAGGCAGTTGTAGGAGCGGACCGTGAGCTCCAGCTCCTCGATCGGCAGCGCCAGGTCGGCGGCCAGGGCGGCGTCCGTGGGGGACGGGCCCATGTCGATGCCCTCGGCGTCGATGTTGAGCTCGCGCGCCAGACCGAACAGCTCGACCAGGGTCTTGCCGGCGGACGCCATGGCGTCGCGCGGGCGCATGGCCTGCTTGGTCTCGACGTCGACGATCAGCTTGTCGAAGTCGGTGCGCTGCTCGACTCGGGTCGCCTCGACCTTGTAGGTGACCTTCAGCACGGGGCTGTAGATGGAGTCGACCGGGATACGGCCGATCTCCTGGCCCACCTGCTTGTTCTGCACGGCGGAGACGTAGCCGCGACCGCGCTCGACGGTCAGCTCCATCTCCAGCTTGCCCTTGCCGTTGAGCGTGGCGAGGACGAGGTCGGGGTTGTGCACCTCGACACCGGCCGGGGGCGCGATGTCGGCGGCGGTGACCAGACCCGGACCCTGCTTGCGCAGGTACATCACGACCGGCTCGTCGTGCTCCGAGGAGACGACCAGCTGCTTGATGTTCAGGATGAGGTCGGTGACGTCCTCCTTGACGCCCGGCACGGTGGTGAACTCGTGCAGGACACCGTCGATGCGGATGCTGGTGACAGCAGCGCCGGGGATCGACGAGAGGAGGGTGCGGCGGAGGGAGTTGCCGAGGGTGTAGCCGAAGCCCGGCTCCAGCGGCTCGATGACGAACCGGGAGCGGAACTCGTCGACGACCTCTTCGGTCAGCGAAGGACGCTGAGCGATAAGCATGTCTTCGTTTCCTTCAGTCGTGGACGCCCACTATTTGACGCCCGACAGGTACTGCGGAGTACTGCCAAGGGTACGGGCGGCACGTCCCCTCACGGGGTCGTACCGCCCGGACACTCAAAGACGCACAGGCGTCGCTGCGTCAGACGCGGCGGCGCTTCGGCGGACGGCAGCCGTTGTGCGGGGTGGGGGTGACGTCCTGGATCGAGCCGACCTCGAGGCCGGTGGCCTGGAGGGAGCGGATCGCGGTCTCACGGCCGGAGCCGGGACCCTTGACGAAGACGTCGACCTTGCGCATGCCGTGCTCCTGCGCGCGGCGGGCGGCCGACTCGGCGGCCATCTGCGCGGCGAAGGGGGTGGACTTGCGCGAGCCCTTGAAGCCGACGTGGCCGGCGGAGGCCCAGGAGATCACGTTGCCCGAGGGGTCCGTGATCGAGACGATCGTGTTGTTGAACGTGCTCTTGATGTGCGCGTGGCCGTGAGCGACGTTCTTCTTTTCCTTGCGGCGCACCTTCTTGGCAGCGCCCTGACGACCCTTGGGGGGCATCTCTTACTCCTACGGGAGGTGGTCGGTCCTACAGCGAAGACCGCTTGGTCAAGCGTCCGCTGAGGACTACTTCTTGCCCGGCTTCTTCTTACCGGCGATGGCGCGACGCGGGCCCTTGCGGGTACGAGCGTTCGTGCTGGTGCGCTGGCCGCGGACGGGCAGGCCACGACGGTGGCGGAGGCCCTGGTAGCAGCCGATCTCGACCTTGCGGCGGATGTCGGCGGCGATCTCGCGACGGAGGTCACCCTCGGTCTGGAGGTTGGCGTCCACGTACTCGCGGATCTTGACGAGGTCTTCCTCGGCAAGGTCGCGGACACGGGTGGACGGGTTCACGCCGGTCGCGGCGAGAATCTCCTCGGACCGGGTACGCCCGATGCCGAAGACGTAGGTGAGTGCGACCACCACACGCTTTTCGCGCGGGATGTCAACACCGGAAACGCGTGCCATTCAATGGCTCCTGTGTTCTCGGGGGTCTGCTGCAGAACCGCTCCCGACCGCCGTACGAGGTACGAATCGAGTCCCCGGCCCCCGCCGGAGGTGTCGTCAGCCGCGGATCTCAGGGATCACGGCCCGACGGGCTCTGCTTATGTACGTGTTGCTATGCGTCGCGCGAAGACTGCGAGATGCAGGTCGGTCGGCGTGCGTCAGCCCTGGCGCTGCTTGTGGCGCAGGTTGTCGCAGATGACCATGACCCGGCCGTGGCGGCGGATCACCTTGCACTTGTCGCAGATCTTCTTGACGCTCGGCTTGACCTTCATGGGATGTGAGGTTCTCCGGGTCAGTGCCACCACCCGCGCGGAATGCGGGGTGCGGGCAAGATCTACTTGTACCGGTAGACGATCCGGCCACGCGTCAGGTCGTACGGAGACAGCTCCACGACGACCCGGTCGTCCGGGAGGATTCGGATGTAGTGCATCCGCATCTTGCCGGAGATGTGCGCGAGGACCTTGTGACCGTTCTGGAGCTCCACCTTGAACATGGCGTTCGGCAGGGACTCGATCACGGTGCCCTCGATTTCGATGGCACCTTGCTTCTTGGCCACGCTTCGCCCTTCGAATCGGCTACCTTGATCGACTCTCGCCTCCGAGTGCGGACACACGGGTACACGAGAGCCGACGCATCAGTCTACGTCAGGGCCTTCCAAAAGACGAATCCGGGAAGTCTGCCCCACGCGGAAGATCGTTACGCCAGCGGATCCGGCGCCGCCACGACGCCCAGCTCCGCCAGCTTCGCCTTGCCGCCGTCGACCGCCGTCAGGACCAGCGGGCCCTGCTCGGTGAGGGCGACCGAGTGCTCCCAGTGGGAGGACCAGGTGCCGTCGGTCGTGATGACCGTCCAGTCGTCGGCGAGGACCTCGGTCTGCGGGGTGCCCAGCGAGACCATCGGCTCGATGGCGAGGCAGAGGCCGGGGACCAGCTTCGGGCCCTTGCCGCGCTTGCGGGAGACGTAGTTCAGCAGGTGCGGGTCCATGTGCATCTCGGTGCCGATGCCGTGGCCGCCGTAGTCCTCGATGATCCCGTAGCGGCCGAGGCTGTGGTCGCCGACGCCCGGACGCGGCTGACGCTTGATGTAGGTCTCGATCGCCTTCGAGATGTCGACCAGGCGGTTGCCCTGCTTCATCGCGGCGATGCCGGCCCACATGGACTCCTCGGTCACCCGGGAGAGCTCCACCAGCTCGGGCGCGTGCCCGGTGCCCACGAAGGCCGTGTACGCGGCGTCGCCGTGCCAGCCGTCGACGATCGCGCCGGCGTCGATCGAGATGATGTCGCCGTCCTTCAGGACGGTCTTCTCGTCCGGGATGCCGTGGACGACGACCTCGTTCACCGAGGTGCAGATCGTCGCGGGGAAGCCCCCGTACCCCAGGAAGTTCGACTTGGCGCCGTGGTCGGCGATCACCTTGCGGGCGACCTCGTCCAGGTCGCGCGTGGTCGCGCCGGGCACCGCCGCCTCGCGGGTGGCCGCGTGGATGGCCGCGACGACCAGCCCCGCCTCGCGCATCTTCGCGATCTGCTCGGGGGTCTTGATCTGCACCATCGTGACGGGGGCCTTCCTTGCGAGTACTGCGCGTGTACGGGGGACAGAACAACGATACGGCCGCGGCGCCCCTCGCGGGCACCGCGGCCGTATCGGACGAACCGTGGGTTACTTCTTCAGCGCGTCCATCGCCCGCGCCGTGACCTCGTCCACCTTGCCGAGGGCCGAGATCGTGACGACCAGGTTCTGCGCCCGGTAGTAGTCGATGATCGGCTCGGTCTGCGTGTGGTAGACCTCCAGGCGCCGGCGGACGGTCTCCTCGGAGTCGTCGTCGCGCTGGTACAGCTCGCCGCCGCAGACGTCGCAGACGCCCTCGGACTTCGGAGCGTTGTACGACACGTGGAACACGTGCGAGGAGTCGTTGCGGCAGATGCGGCGACCCGCGATCCGCTTCACGACCTCGTCCTCGGGGACCTCCAGGTCCAGGACCGCGTCCAGCTGCATGTCCTCGGCCTTGAGGACCACATCCAGAGCCTCGGCCTGGGCCACGTTGCGCGGGAACCCGTCGAGCAGGAAGCCGTTGACGGCGTCGTCCTGCTCCATGCGGTCCTTGGCCATCCCGATGGTCACCTCGTCCGGGACGAGGTCGCCGGCGTCCATGAACGCCTTCGCCTTCAGGCCCAGCTCGGTGCCCTGCGAGATGTTGGCACGGAACAGGTCACCCGTGGAGATGTGCGGGATGTCCAGGTTCTTGGCAAGGAACGCGGCCTGCGTTCCCTTGCCGGCCCCGGGCGGTCCGACGAGGACGATTCGCATCAGCGGAGGAACCCTTCGTAATTGCGCTGCTGGAGCTGGCTCTCGATCTGCTTCACGGTCTCAAGACCCACACCCACGATGATGAGGATGCTCGTCCCGCCGAACGGGAAGTTGGCATTGGCGCCACCGAAGCCTGCCAACGCCATCGTCGGCACAAGAGCGATCAGACCCAGGTACAGCGAGCCCGGCCAAGTGATCCTGTTGAGCACGTAGCTCAGGTACTCGGCAGTAGGACGACCAGCCCGGATACCCGGGATGAAGCCACCATACTTCTTCATGTTGTCGGCGACTTCCTCGGGGTTGAACGAGATCGCCACGTAGAAGAAGGCGAAGAACACGATCAGGAGGAAGTACGCGGCGATGTAGTAGGGGTGGTCACCCTTGACGAAGTGGGCTTCGATCCAGGTCTTCCACCCGGCGGTCGAGTTCGAGAACTGCGCGACCAGGGCCGGGATGTAGAGCAGCGACGACGCGAAGATGACAGGAATCACACCTGCCTGGTTCACCTTCAGCGGGATGTACGTGGACGTACCGCCGTACGACCTGCGGCCGATCATGCGCTTCGCGTACTGCACCGGGATGCGGCGCTGGGCCTGCTCGACGAAGACGACGAGGGCCACCATCACGAAGCCGATGAGGATGACGGTGCCGAACTCGATCCAGCCCCCGGCCAGGTTGCCGCTCTTCTTGATGGCCCAGAGGGCGCCGGGGAAACCGGCGGCGATCGAGATGAACATCAGGATGGACATGCCGTTGCCGATGCCGCGGTCGGTGATGAGCTCACCGAGCCACATGACCACGCCGGTGCCGGCGGTCATCGTGATGACCATGGTGGCGGTGGTGAAGATCGACTGGTCCGGGACGACCTGGTTCGCGACGGTGCAGCCGCTGAAGAGCGCACCGGTACGGGCGGTCGCGACGAGACCGGTGCCCTGGAGGATGGCCAGGGCGACCGTCAGATAACGCGTGTACTGCGTGATCTTGGCGGTACCGGACTGGCCCTCCTTCTTGAGGGCTTCCAGACGCGGGATGACGACGGTCAGCAGCTGCAGGATGATGCTCGCCGTGATGTACGGCATGATGCCGAGCGCGAAGATGGTGATCTGCAGCAGCGCCCCGCCACTGAACATGTTGACCAGACCGAACAGGCTGTTGTTGCCCTGGCTGGCCTGGTCCACGCACTGCTGCACGGCCTCGTAGCTGACACCCGGCACGGGGATGTGCGCCCCGAGGCGGTACAGCACGATGATGCCCAGCGTGAAGAGCAGCTTCTTGCGCAGGTCGGGCGTCTTGAACGCCCGGGCGAACGCGGTGAGCACGGTGCCTCCTGCGACCCCCGCGCACGTGCGTCAGAGGTGACGGTCTTGAGGTTCGACGAATATGAATCCGTCCGGAGAACCTGCGGACACACCGCACGCACTCTAGACAGTGGACGCCACCTTACCGGCGACTATGGCCCCCTAGGAACGACCAACCGGGGATGCCCCTTTTGAGAGGCATCCCCGGTCGGATGTTCAGGCCATCGAGTCGTCTCAGACGAGCTCGGTGACGGTGCCGCCGGCGGCGGCGATCTTCTCCTTGGCGGAGCCGGAGACGGCGTCGACCGTCACCTGCAGCGCCACGGAGACCTCGCCGGTGCCGAGCACCTTGACGAGCTGGTTCTTACGAACCGCACCCTTGGCGACCAGATCGGCCACCGTGACCTCGCCACCCTGCGGGTAGAGCGCGGCCAGCTTGTCCAGGTTCACGACCTGGTACTCGGTGCGGAACGGGTTCTTGAAGCCCTTGAGCTTCGGGAGACGCATGTGGAGGGGCATCTGCCCACCCTCGAAGCGCTCCGGAACCTGGTAACGGGCCTTGGTGCCCTTGGTACCACGACCGGCCGTCTTACCCTTCGACGCCTCACCACGACCCACACGGGTCTTGGCGGTCTTGGCGCCCGGGGCGGGACGGAGGTTGTGGATCTTGAGCGGGTTGTTCTCCGCCATGATCAGTCGACCTCCTCAACCGTCACGAGGTGGCGGACGGTGTGCACCATGCCGCGGAACTCGGGGCGGTCCTCCTTGACGACCACGTCGTTCAGGCGCTTGAGCCCGAGCGAACGAAGGGTGTCGCGGTGGTTCTGCTTGCTGCCGATGTACGACTTCGTCTGCGTGATCTTGAGGCGAGCCATTACGCACCCGCTCCCGCACGCGCACGAAGCAGAGCCGCGGGGGCGACGTCCTCGAGGGGCAGACCACGGCGAGCCGCGATCTCCTCGGGACGCTGCAGGCCCTTCAGGGCCTCCACGGTCGCGTGCACGATGTTGATCGCGTTGTCGGAGCCGAGCGACTTCGACAGGATGTCGTGAACGCCGGCGCACTCGAGCACGGCACGCACCGGGCCACCGGCGATAACACCGGTACCGGGGGAAGCCGGCTTGAGCAGGACGACGCCCGCGGCCTTCTCGCCCTGGATCGGGTGAGGGATGGTGCCCTGGATGCGCGGAACCTTGAAGAAGTTCTTCTTGGCTTCCTCGACACCCTTGGCGATGGCCGCGGGAACTTCCTTGGCCTTGCCGTAACCGACACCTACCGTGCCGTCACCGTCGCCCACCACGACCAGCGCGGTGAAGCTGAAGCGGCGACCACCCTTGACAACCTTGGCGACGCGGTTGATCGCGACAACGCGCTCAACGTACGCGGTCTTCTCGGCGGCAGCGCCACCGTCGCGGCCCTTCCGGTCCCGCCGCTCGCCGCCACCGGCACCGCTTCCGCGGCGCTGGGGTCCAGCCATTGGATTACCTCTCTCTGTTACGTCCGTTAGTCCCGGAACCGGGGCTTAGAACTTCAGCCCGGCTTCGCGGGCGGCGTCAGCCAGAGCGGCAATGCGCCCGGCGTACCTGTTGCCACCACGGTCGAACACGACGGCCTCGACACCGGCGGCCTTGGCGCGCTCAGCGACCAGGGCACCGACCTGCTTGGCCTGCGCGGACTTGTCACCCTCGCCACCGCGGATCGACGCGTCCAGGTTCGACGCAGACGCAAGGGTGTGACCCTTGAGGTCGTCGATGACCTGGGCGGTGATGCCGCGGTTCGAACGCGTCACGACGAGGCGCGGACGCTCCGCCGTACCCGACACGTGCTTGCGGATGCGCAGGTGACGGCGCGCCTTGGCAGCGCGCTTGTAAGCGTCGCCCTTGGCGATCTTGACACCGTATGCCATGGCTTACTTACCAGCCTTTCCGACCTTGCGGCGGATGACCTCGCCCGCGTACTTGACGCCCTTGGCCTTGTACGGGTCGGGCTTACGCAGCTTGCGGATGTTGGCGGCGACCTCGCCGACCTTCTGCTTGTCGATGCCCTCGACAGCGAACTTGGTCGGGGACTCGACCTTGAACGAGATGCCCTCGGGCGCCTCGACCACGATCGGGTGGCTGTAGCCGAGCTGGAACTCCAGACCGGAGCCCTTCGCGGCCACGCGGTAACCGACACCGCTGATCTCGAGCGCCTTGACGTATCCCTGGGTCACACCGGTGATCATGTTGGCCACCAGCGTGCGGGACAGGCCGTGGAGGGCCTTGTTCTGACGCTCGTCGTTCGGACGGGTGACGTTGAGAACGCCGTCCTCGCCCTTAACGATCTCGATCGGGGCGGCAACGGTGTGGGTGAGGGTGCCCTTGGAACCCTTCACCGTGACCGTGCGGCCATCGATGGTGACGTCCACGCCGGCGGGAACCGGGATGGGGAGCTTGCCGATACGAGACATAGCTTTTCCTCCGTTCCCGACTACCAGACGTAGGCGAGGACTTCCCCACCTACGCCCTTCTTGCCTGCCTGCTGGCCGGTCAGGAGACCGTGGGACGTGGAGATGATCGCCACGCCCAGGCCGCCGAGGACCTTCGGCAGGTTGGTGGACTTCGCGTAAACCCGGAGGCCGGGCTTCGAGATCCGCTTGATGCCCGCGATGGAGCGCTCACGGTTCGGACCGAACTTGAGCTCGAGGACGAGGTTCTTGCCGACCTCGGCGTCCTCGACCTTCCAGCCCGTGATGAAGCCCTCCTGCTGGAGGATTTCCGCGATGTGAGACTTGATCTTGCTGTGCGGCATCGTCACGGAGTCGTGGTATGCCGAGTTCGCGTTACGCAGACGCGTGAGCATGTCTGCGATCGGATCAGTCATGGTCATGAATTGGCCTTCGGCCTCTCTCGCCGGGGTTTCCTGGTGCACCATCCCTCTCCCCGATCCGAGACGGGGCGGGTGCGGTGCGGTGGACCTACGGCGTAGTAAGTCGTACGGGCGGCGGACGCCCAACCCCACAAGCCTAAGCCATGCGGGGGTGGGCCTCCGCCAACCCAATGCTTACCGAGAGACTCCGGTCATTCCTCAACGCCCAAAGGGCGAGGGGGAATTACCAGGAGCTCTTGGTCACGCCCGGCAGCTCGCCACGGTGAGCCATCTCACGAAGGCACACGCGGCACAGGCCGAACTTGCGGTACACGGAGTGAGGACGACCGCAGCGCTGGCAGCGGGTGTACGCACGCACACCGAACTTGGGCTTGCGGGCAGCCTTCGCGATGAGAGCCTTCTTCGCCATCTCGCTTACGCCTCCTTGAACGGGAAGCCGAGGTGACGGAGAAGCGCGCGGCCCTCGTCGTCGTTGGTCGCCGTGGTGACCACGGTGATGTCCATACCCCGGGTACGGTCGATCTTGTCCTGGTCGATCTCGTGGAACATGACCTGCTCCGTGAGACCGAAGGTGTAGTTGCCACGGCCGTCGAACTGCTTCGGGGACAGGCCGCGGAAGTCGCGGATGCGCGGGAGCGCGAGCGACAGGGTGCGGTCCAGGAACTCCCACATGCGGTCGCCACGGAGCGTGACGTGGGCACCGATCGGCTGACCCTCGCGCAGCTTGAACTGCGCGATGGACTTGCGGGCCTTGGTGACGGCCGGCTTCTGACCGGTGATCGTGGTGAGATCGCGGATGGCACCGTCGATCAGCTTCGAGTCACGGGCGGCGTCGCCGACACCCATGTTGACCACGATCTTCACGAGGCCGGGGATCTGCATGACGTTCTCGTACTTGAACTCGTCACGCAGCTTGCCCGCGATCTCCTCGCGGTACTTCGTCTTGAGACGCGGAGTGGTGGTAGCCATCAGATGTCCTCACCCGTCCGCTTGGCAACGCGGATCTTGTTGCCCTCGTCGTCGAAGCGGTAACCGACACGCGTGACGACCTTCTTGCCGTCCTTCTCCACGACCAGCTGGACGTTGGAGACGTGGACCGGAGCCTCGGTCGTCACGATGCCGCCGGCCTGCGACGGGCCGGCCTTGGTGTGCTTCTTGACCCGGTTGACACCCTCGACCAGGACGCGGTTCTCAGCGGGGAAGGCCGTGATGACCTTGCCCTGCTTGCCCTTGTCCTTACCGGTGATGACCTGGACCAGGTCGCCCTTCTTGATCTTCATGCTTACAGCACCTCCGGCGCGAGCGAGATGATCTTCATGAACTTCTTCTCGCGCAGCTCACGGCCCACCGGGCCGAAGATACGGGTGCCGCGAGGGTCGCCGTCGTTCTTCAGAATGACGGCGGCGTTCTCGTCGAAGCGGATGTACGAGCCGTCCTGGCGGCGGCGCTCCTTGACGGTGCGAACGATGACCGCCTTGACGACGTCACCCTTCTTCACGTTGCCACCGGGGATCGCGTCCTTGACGGTGGCGACGATGACGTCACCGATGCCCGCGTAGCGGCGACCCGAGCCACCGAGAACACGGATGCAAAGGATCTCCTTGGCACCAGTGTTGTCGGCGACGCGAAGTCGCGACTCCTGCTGGATCACGTCTATCTCCTGATTTGTCTGCCGGTTCCCCGCCGGGGGCCGATCACTCGGCCCCCGGCGGAGCCTGGCGGAACGAACCTGAGGGAATCCTCAGGTGCTTACTTGGCCTTCTCGAGGATCTCGATGACGCGCCAGTGCTTCGAGGCGGACAGCTTGCGCGTCTCCATGAGGAGGACGCGGTCGCCGACGCCCGCAGCGTTCTGCTCGTCGTGAGCCTTGAGCTTGTTGGTACGGCGGATGACCTTGCCGTACAGCGCGTGCTTGACGCGGTCCTCGACAGCGACGACGACGGTCTTGTCCATCTTGTCGCTGACGACGAGGCCCTCGCGGACCTTGCGAGCGTTGCGCTCGGTCTTCTCAGTCACGTTGTTCTCGCTCATCAGACGTTCTCCACCGTCTCGATGCCCAGCTCACGCTCGCGCATCAGGGTGTAGATCCGGGCGATGTCCTTACGGACGGACTTGAGCCGACCGTGGTTCTCGAGCTGGCCCGTCGCCGCCTGGAAGCGGAGGTTGAACAGCTCTTCCTTGGCCTCGCGGAGCTTGGCGACAAGCTCCTCGTTGCCCAGCTCGCGCAGCTCGGACGCCTTGGTACCGGCCGACATCACAGCTCACCTGCCTCGCGCTTAACGATCTTGCACTTCATCGGCAGCTTGTGAGCCGCACGGGTCAGAGCCTCGCGCGCGATCTTCTCGTTCGGGTAGGACAGTTCGAACATCACCCGACCCGGCTTGACGTTCGCGATCCACCACTCCGGAGAACCCTTACCGGAACCCATGCGGGTCTCGGCCGGCTTCTTCGTGAGCGGGCGGTCCGGGTAGATGTTGATCCAGACCTTGCCGCCACGCTTGATGTGGCGGGTCATCGCGATACGGGCCGCCTCGATCTGGCGGTTGGTCACGTACGCCGGAGTGAGGGCCTGGATGCCGTACTCGCCGAACGCAACCTGCGTACCACCCTTGGACATACCGCTGCGCTTCGGGTGGTGCTGCTTGCGGTGCTTGACCCTACGGGGGATCAGCATTTCGGTCAGGCCTCCGTTCCGGTGCTCTCAGCAGCCGGAGCGGCGGCGGGAGCGTCGGCCTTGGGGGCCTCGGCAGCCTGAGCCTGCTGCGGCTTGCGACCGCGACCGCCACGCTCGCCACCGCGGCCACCGCGGCCGGCCGGACGGTCAGCGCCGCCACGGGCCGGGCGGTTGCCCGCGCGGGCAGCAGCGTTCTCGGCGCGGACCTCGGCGATGTTCTTGACGTCGCCCTTGTAGATCCAGACCTTCACACCGATGCGGCCGAAGGTCGTCTTGGCCTCGAAGAAGCCGTAGTCGACGTTCGCGCGGAGCGTGTGCAGGGGCACACGGCCCTCGCGGTAGAACTCCGAGCGGGACATCTCGGCGCCGCCGAGACGGCCACCACACTGGATCTTGATGCCCTTGGCGCCGGCCTTCATCGTGCCCTGCATGCTCTTACGCATGGCGCGACGGAAGGAGACGCGGGAGGAGAGCTGCTCGGCGACGGCCTGGGCCACCAGCTGAGCGTCCATCTCGGGGTTCTTGACCTCGAGGATGTTCAGCTGGACCTGCTTGCCGGTCAGCTTCTCCAGCTGGCCGCGGATCTTGTCGGCCTCGGCGCCACGGCGACCGATGACAATGCCCGGGCGAGCGGTGTGGATGTCCACGCGGACACGGTCACGGGTGCGCTCGATCTCAACCTTCGAGATGCCGGCGCGCTCCATGCCGGACGTCAGCATCCGACGGATGGCGACGTCTTCCTTGACGTAGTCCTTGTACAGCTTGTCGGCGTACCAGCGGGACTTGAAGTCCGTGGTGATGCCGAGCCGGAACCCGTGCGGGTTTACCTTCTGGCCCATTACCGGGTTCCTTCCTTGCTGCTGACGACCACGGTGATGTGGCTGGTCCGCTTGCGGATCCGGTAGGCACGGCCCTGGGCACGCGGACGGAACCGCTTCAGGGTCGGACCCTCGTCGACGAACGCCTCGCTGATGAACAGCGAAGAGGCGTCCGTGTGGTCGTAGTTGTGCGCGGCGTTGGCAATGGCGCTGTCGAGCACCTTGCCGACCGGCACGGAGGCTGCCTGCGGAGCGAATCGCAGAACAGCCTGAGCCTCCGTGGCATCCATGCCACGGATCAGGTCCACCACGCGGCGGGCCTTCATGGGCGTGACGCGGATGTACCGCGCCTGGGCCCTGGCTTCCATGGTTGTCCCTCTCAGTTACTTACGTGTCTGAATGCGATCCGCTACTAGCGGCGCTTCGACTTCCGGTCTTCCTTGACGTGACCCCGGAAGGTGCGCGTCGGCGAGAACTCGCCGAGCTTGTGACCGACCATCGACTCGGTGACGAACACCGGGATGTGGGTCTTGCCGTTGTGCACCGCGAGCGTGTGGCCGAGCATGGCCGGCACGATCATGGAGCGACGGGACCAGGTCTTGATGACGTTCTTGGTGCCGGCTTCGTTCTGGGCGTCCACCTTCTTGATGAGGTGGTCGTCGACGAAGGGCCCCTTCTTGAGACTGCGCGGCATCTAAACCCGCTCCTAGCGCTTCTTGTTCGTCTTGCGGCGGCGGACGATGTACTTGTTCGAAGCCTTCTTCGGCGAACGAGTACGACCCTCCTTCTGACCCCACGGGGAGACCGGGTGGCGACCACCGGAGGTCTTGCCCTCACCACCACCGTGCGGGTGGTCGACCGGGTTCATCGCCACACCGCGGACGGTCGGGCGAACGCCCAGCCAACGCTTACGGCCGGCCTTACCCCAGTTGATGTTCGACTGCTCGGCGTTGCCGACCTCGCCGATGGTGGCGCGGCAGCGGGCGTCGACCAGACGGATCTCACCGGACGGCATGCGGAGGTGGGCCATCGTGCCCTCCTTCGCCAGCAGCTGCACGGAGGCACCCGCGGAACGGGCGAACTTGGCGCCACCGCCGGGACGGAGCTCGATCGCGTGGATCGTGGTACCGACCGGGATGTTGCGGAGGGCCAGGTTGTTGCCGGGCTTGATGTCGGCCGTGGGGCCGTTCTCGACCCGGTCGCCCTGCGAGAGACCGCGCGGGGCGATGATGTAGCGCTTCTCGCCGTCCGCGTAGTGCAGCAGCGCGATGCGAGCGGTGCGGTTGGGGTCGTACTCGATGTGAGCGACCTTGGCCGGCACGCCGTCCTTGTCGTGACGACGGAAGTCGATCACACGGTAGGCGCGCTTGTGGCCACCACCCTGGTGACGGACGGTCACACGACCGGTGTTGTTACGGCCGCCCTTGCTGTGCAGGGGACGGACCAGCGACTTCTCCGGCGTGGACCGCGTGATCTCGACGAAGTCGGCTACGGAGGAGCCACGACGGCCCGGCGTAGTCGGCTTGTACTTGCGGATTCCCATTTCTCAGTCCTCGGAAGATATCCGACTTCTGGACGTCTCCGACCGCCGTCAGGCGGTCGGGCCGCCGAAGATGTCGATGCGGTTGCCCTCGGCAAGGGTCACGATGGCGCGCTTGGTGTTGGCGCGCTTGCCGAAACCGGTCTTGGTGCGCTTGCGCTTACCCTGACGGTTGATCGTGTTGACCCCGGTGACCTTGACCGAGAAGACCGCCTCGACGGCCTGCTTGATCTGGGTCTTGTTGGCGCCGGGCGCGACGATGAACGTGTACTTGTTCTCGTCCAGCAGCGCGTAGCTCTTCTCGGAGACGACCGGCTTGACGAGGATGTCGCGCGGGTCCGTGAAGGTCTTGCTGGTGATCGTGGCCTCGGACATCAGGCCTCGCTCCCTTCGGTCGTGGCGGCCTGGGGGCCAGACACGAAGGACTCGAGGGCGGCCTGGGTGAAGACCACGTCGTCGGATCGCATCACGTCGTACGTGTTCAGCTGGCCCGGCTCCAGGATGTGCACCTGGGGCAGGTTGCGGGCGGACAGCCACGCGGCCTCGTCGGAGCGCTCGACGACCAGGAGCAGGTTCTTGCGCTCCGAGATCTTGCCGAACAGCGTCTTGGCGGCCTTGGTGGAGATGCCACCCTCGACCACGCCGGAGACGACGTGGATGCGGGAGTGGTTCGCCCGGTCGGTGAGGGCACCGCGGAGGGCGGCGGCCTTCATCTTCTTCGGGGTCCGCTGCGAGTAGTCACGCGGCACGGGACCGTGCACGACGCCACCACCGGCGAACTGCGGGGCGCGGGTCGAACCCTGACGGGCGCGGCCGGTGCCCTTCTGGCGGTAGGGCTTCTTGCCACCACCACGGACCTCGCCACGCGTCTTGACCTTGTGCGTGCCCTGACGGGCGGCGGCCAGCTGCGCGACGACGACCTGGTGGATCAGCGGGATGCTGACCTTGGCCTCGAAGATCTCGGCCGGGAGCTCGACGGTCCCGGTCTTGTCGCCCGCGGGCGACAGAATGTCAATGGTGCTCATATCCTCAGGCCCCCTTGGCCGCGGTGCGGACCAGGACGAGGCCGCCGTTCGGACCAGGAACCGCGCCCTTGATCAGGAGCAGGCCCTTCTCCGCGTCAACGGCGTGGACGGTCAGGTTCTGGGTGGTCACGCGCTCGTTGCCCATACGGCCGGCCATGCGCATGCCCTTGAAGACGCGGCCCGGGGTGGCGCAGCCACCGATCGAACCCGGCTTGCGGTGCACGCGGTGGGCACCGTGCGAAGCCTTGCCACCACGGAAGTTGTGGCGCTTCATGACACCGGCGAAGCCCTTGCCCTTGCTCTTGCCGGTGACGTCAACCTTGACGCCGGCCTCGAAGAGCTCAGCGGTGATCTCCTGGCCGAGGGTGTACTCGCTGGCGTCAGCGGTACGGATCTCGACGAGGTGACGGCGCGGGGTCACGTCGGCCTTGGCGAAGTGGCCCTTGAGGGGCTTGTTCACCTTGCGCGGGTCGATCTCGCCGAAGGCGATCTGGACCGACTCGTAGCCGTCGTTGTCGTTCGTACGCACCTGGGTCACGACATTCGGGCCGGCCTTGACGACGGTCACCGGGACGACCCGGTTGTTCTCGTCCCAGACCTGCGTCATGCCGAGCTTCTCGCCCAGGATGCCCTTGATGTTCTTAGCCATCTCGCGCGTCACCTCAGAGCTTGATCTCGATGTCGACGCCGGCCGGCAGGTCGAGACGCATGAGCGAGTCGACCGTCTTCGGCGTGGGGTCGAGGATGTCGATGAGGCGCTTGTGCGTGCGCATCTCGAAGTGCTCGCGCGAGTCCTTGTACTTGTGCGGCGACTTGATGACGCAGTACACGTTCTTCTCAGTGGGCAGCGGCACCGGGCCCGCGACCGACGCACCAGTGCGCGTCACCGTCTCGACGATCTTCTTCGCCGAGGAGTCGATGACCTCGTGGTCGTAGGCCTTGAGCCGGATGCGGATCTTCTGTCCCGCCATGGCTACTTCGTAGTCCTGTCTCTGTCGTAACGCTCTGGAACCTGGTCGGCTGTGTCTCCCTTGCGGGAACGCGGCCCCTCCTCCGACCCACGCGGTCGGGCGTGTCGCACTCCCTCTACGAAGAATTCCCTGAGGAATTCCCAACCAAGGGGGTGCGGGCCGTGGACCGCGAGACGGGGGTGGAACACCCACCGGGTGCCTGGTAGGAGCCCCGCTGACACTTCCCGGAAGATTCCCGTACGTCCGCCCCTGGGGGGCGACGAGTACTGTGGGACTCGCTTCCGGTCCTCCCGGCGGGAGGCGCGCAGCATCGGCACTCAACCGAGCAACCCCGACAGTCTGCCATACACGGCCATCCCGCCGCCAATCGGGGGCGAAGACTGTACCCCACGTCACGTCGGGGTACACGCAGGGGCACGACGTCAGGTGCGCGAGACCCGCCCGCAGCCCGCCTCCTCGGGAACGACCTGGTCGTGGCTGCGGTCGTACGGGTCGACCGGCGCCCCCGTCGGGCGCACGCCGGCCGGGTCGGGAGCGTCCTCCCGGAACTGCGGGTGGAGGAATCCGTCCTGCACGGTGCAGGAGCTGTTGGCCACCTCGTGCAGGTGGCGGATCAGCGTCACGGTGCCCGGCGTGGCGGGTCCGGTCCGCCCGCCGTACAGCCCGACGTGCAGGGTGCGGCGGATCACCGTCCTCGCGACCTCGTCGGCCCCGGGCCGCGACTTCACCAGCGGGTAGACGAAGGTGTAGTCGGCCTTGATCAGGACCATGCCGGGTTCGTCGCCCGCCTCGAAGGTGATCCGGCCGCGGGTCTTCACCACCGTGCCGACCGGCTTGACCTCGGGCCCGAAGCGGGTGAACCAGTACAGCGGGTCGTTCTCCGCCGTCATCTTGCGCAGGGACGCCTCCATGTCGGCGTGCAGGTCCCGCTGCTCGGGCTCGATCAGGGCGAGCGCCTCGGCCGGGCGCCGGCCGGCCAGGGTGTCCGGGTCCAGGTTGGCGGCCACCAGCAACGCCTTGGTCAGCCGCAGCCCCTCCGCGACCCGCTTCTTCGACAGGCCGCCCGTGGCCTTCGCCTCGGGCGGCACGATCCCCGCCGCACCGTTCCCCCACCGCAGCGCCGGGGAGCCCTTGAAGGGCTCCTTCAGGGTCGGGCGCTGCGGGTCGACCGTGGGCGGCGGCGCCGTCGGCCGGGCCGTCTCGGCCGCCAGCGGGGTGGCGTCCTCGGGGCGGTCGGTCCAGCTGGACGGCAGCGCGGAGGTCACGCCCTCCGGGAGGTGCTCGGTCAGCAGCTGGGGGCGTACGGCGACCAGCGCCAGGGCGGCGACCAGGGTGATGCCGAGCGCCGCCTTGGCCCGGCCCCGGCGGCGGGCGGTGCCGTTCATCTCCTGCCAGGCGGGCCCGGTGCGCCAGCCCTCCGGCTCCCGGCGCTTCGGCGGCCTCGGCGCCTTGGCCGGCTTCGGCCGCTTCGGCGGCCTGGCCTTGCGCAGGGCCTTCTCCTGGGCCTCGGTGCCCAGTCCCTGCTCGCGCGCGGACTCGACGAACGCGGCCCATTCCTCGTCGGAGACCGACGGCTTCTCACTCATGTCTTCCCACCCCGGGTGCTGCGGTGTCGCCTGGTGCGCTCCGGACGTTCTCACGCCGCCGGACGGGCGGAAAAGCCTGGTCAGGGCCTCTTGATCAGTTCGTGACCGCTCGAATCGGGGCAGAGCCGGAGCATGTGCCCCCGTGCCGCGCCGGACGACCCCGGTGACCCCGGGGCCCTCGCCGCCTCCGCCGAGGCGCTGCTCGGGACGGCGGACGCCGACGTCACCGCGCTCGTGCTGCTCGCCCGCCGGGCCGACGGCCCGATGCGGGTCAGGGCCACCGTGCCGCTCGGGAGCCACCGCCCCGGGTGAATCACGCGTACGAACGGCCGCCTACCGTAGAACCCGGGGAATCGAAAAGCCGTCTAGTCAGACGCACGAGGCCCAGGACGCAGCACGACGCACGGGGGACGCACGCCGGTGGACAGCAGAAGAGTGGCGCGGCGGAGCGTTCTCGCGGGAGCGGTCGCGGCCGCCGCCGCGACGGCCGCCGGATGTTCCGTCCCCAGGCCGCCCAGCACCGAGAAGAGCGCCGACCCGGCGCCCGGCCGGCCCGTCGCGCACGCCTCCGGGCGGGCGCTCCTGATGCAGTTCGCCGCCCACCCGGACGACGACCTGTACTTCATGAACCCCGACACCCAGCGGCTGCTCGACGCCGGGGTGCCGCTCGTCTCCGTGTACGTCACGGCCGGCGAGCACACGGGCAAGAACTGGATCAAGGGCATGCCCGCGACCCCGCCCGACAGGGCCGCCTACTCCTCCGCCCGCCACCAGGGCCTGCGGCAGGCATACGCGGAAGCCCTCGGCGCAGACCGCTTCATCCGGTGGCAGAAACGAATCATCACCCTCGCCGGCGGGCGGCGGGCCGAGGCCGACGTGCTCGTGCACGACGGGCGCCGGGTCGAGCTGGTCTTCCTCAACCTGCCCATGCACACCTCCCGCCGCTCCATGGCGCTGCCCGCGTTGTGGGAGGACCGCGCCCTCGAACTGCGCACCCACCTGTCCGCGGACTCCCCCGTCACCCGCTCCGACGGCTACGACCACGACGGCCTGACCGAGGTCCTCGCCGGGCTCCTGGCCAGGTACCGGCCGACGGTCGTGCACACCCTCGACCCCGACCCGGACATCCAGCACAGCGACGAGGCCACCCGCAAGCGGGACAGCGAGCAGCCCGGCTACTCCGACCACGGCGACCACACCGCCGTCGCCTCCTTCACCTGGGCGGCGCTGCTGCGCCGGGTCGCCGACGCCACCGCCGCCGGAGAGCCCGTCCCGGCCTTCACCACCACGGCCTTCCGCGGCTACTACAACCGCCACTGGCCCAAGAACCTCCCGCCCGGGGTCCTCGCCGAGAAGGCCGCCCACCTCGTCCCCTACGGGGGCGACCCGTCCTGGGAGTGCGGCAACCCCTCCGGCTGCGGCGACTACGGCGTCGGCGGCGACCGGCCGCTCACCAACAGGAAGGGCTGGGTCCGCGCCACCCACTACCGCTGGCCCGCGCCGGGACCGGCCGTCGCCACCGAGCCGGACGGGCGGCTCGCCGCGTACGGCGTGCTCGGGCTGCGCGCCGTCCGCTGGCACGAGACGGCCCCCGGCTCAGGCCGCTTCGGCGCGCCCGAGGACCTGGGCGGCGGCCCGCTGGCGCCCGCGCTCGGCCGGGCGGTGCTCCGCGACGGGCGCGTCCTGCTCTTCGGGGTCCGCTTCGCCGCCGTCGCCGGTCGCGGCGGCCCGAACCGGCGCGAGCTCGTCCTCCTGGAGCAGCGCTCCCCCGGCGGCCCCTTCCTCGCCTGGCGCGGCCTGGGCAGCCCGGAGCGCGGCGACGACCGCAGCCGGCGGATCGGCGCCCCGGTGGCCGTCGCCGCGCCCGACGGCCGGGTCCACCTCTTCGTGCGCGACGCCGACAAGGGCGTCTCCACCCGGGTCCGGGCCGCCGACGGCGCCTGGGGCCCGTGGCGGGCGCTCCCCGCGCAGGGCGAGCTCCAGGACGGTCTGACCGCCCTGATCGACGCCACCGGCCGGGTCCACCTCCTCGCGGCCGGCCGCGAGGCCGTACGGCACTGGATCGACGGCTCCCCCGCCGCCCCGCTGCCCCTGGCCGGGGACCCGGTCGCCGCGGTCCCGGCCCCGGGCCCGGACGGCGTCCGGGTCTTCTACCGCCGCCCGGCCGAGGCCCGGCTCCGCACCACGACCGGCACGGCCCCCGCCTTCGCCGGCTACGGCCTCCTGTCCGCCGCCCCCGGCCCGGCGCTGCTGGGCCGGGACGAGCTCCACCGGGTCCAGCTGCACCGCGCGGGCCGTCTGCACACCCGTACGGGAGGACCGGCGCCGGTCGGCGACGCGGTGCTGCACGAGGGGGCGGCGGTCGGCCTGGGTGCGGACGCGCGGCCGTGGGCCTGGCGGCCGTAGGAACGCCGAAGGCCTGCCTCCCCGAAGGGAGGCAGGCCCTCAAGCAGCCCTGCGCTCAGGTCACTTGGTGAAGTAACCCGTGATGTCGGCCAGCAGGTCGACCGAGCCGGACTTGTTGTAGAAGTTCACCTTGCCGTTGACGACCGGGACGACCACCAGGTTGGGGATGGTCAGGCCGGAGGTGAAGTTCAGGTTCGACGCGCTGGTGCGGGCCGTGCCGTCCGGGTAGACGGAGACGAAGCTGCCCGCGGTCGGGTTGGTCGCGGTCACGTTCAGGACGACGGCCGTGACGCCGGTCGCCGGAACGCCCTGCACGCCCGCCACGTCGAGCGTGACGTAGCTGTCCGCGCCGATGGCGCCCTTGCGGACACCGAGGCCGGAGCGGGTGTCCATCAGGCGCTTCGGACCCAGGTTGATGTGCGAGGCGCCGGTGTTCTCCGAGGTGAAGTAGCCGGTGATGTCGGCCAGCAGGTCCACCGAGCCGGCCTTGTTGTAGAAGCTGACCTTGCCGTCGACGACGGGGACGACCACGAGGTTCGGGATCGTCTGGCCGGCGGTGAAGTTCAGGTTCGACGCGCTGGTGCGGGCCGTGCCGTGCGGGTAGACGGAGACGAAGCTGCCCGCGGTCGGGTTGGTCGCCGTCACGTTGAGGACCACGGCGGTGACCTTGTCGGCCGGGACGCCGTTGACGCCGGCCACCTGGAGGTCGACCGTGCTGTCCGCACCGACCTTCGCCTTGGCGACGCCGGTGCCGTAGCGGGTGTCCATCAGCCGCAGCGGGCCGAGGTTCACGTGGGTGGAGCCGCTGTCGTCCTTGGCGTAGTAGCCCGTGACGTCGGCGAGCAGGTCCACGGAGCCGGCGTGGTTGTAGAACCGCACCTTGCCGTCGACGACCGGGACGACGACCAGGTTCGGGATCGTCTTGCCCGCGGTGAAGTTCAGGTTCGACGCGCTGGTGCGGGCCGTCCCGTTCGGGTACACGGAGACGAAGCTGGTCGCGGTCGGGGCGGTCGCCGTCACGTTGAGCACGACGGCGCCGACGCCGGTGTCCGGGATGCCGGCCTTGCCGGTGACCTGGAGCACGACCTCGCCGGCCGGGCCGACCTTGGCCTTCGGCACGCCGAGACCGGAGCGGGTGTCCATCAGGCGGGCCGGGGTGAGCGGCTTGTAGGTCTTCGGCCCGGGCACGGTCACGGTGACCGGCGCGGAGGTGGTGACCTTGCCGGAGATGTGGGTGGCCCGGACGGCGACGGTGTGGTCGCCGGCGCCGCTGACGGTCAGCGAGGAGCTGCGGATGTGGCCCCAGGCGGAGTTGACGGCCTGGCCGTCGACGAGCACCTCGAACTTGTTGATCAGGCTGTTCGGGGTGGTGCTGGTGGACCAGTTCACCTCGACCGGGCCCGGGGTCTCGTACCCGTCGCCCGCCTTCGTCGCGCCACCGCCGAGCGAGTCGATCTTCAGGTCGGCGACGGAGCCGGTGGCGTACGAGCGGATCTCCGGCAGCTGCGGGTACAGCTTGGTGCCGGGGCACTCGGTGTTGAAGCCGTTGCGGTGCCCGGAGACGGCGTCGAAGCTGTACGTCTGGCCGACGGTGAACTTGTCGCCGAAGAAGTTGTTCTGCGTGGCGCCGGCGGTCAGCGTGGCCTTGCCGCCCGGGTCGACGCCGTACTGGCCGAGCTTGTACGCGACGACCTTGGCCGCCGAGATCAGCGCGGCCTGGGGCGCGGCCTTGTCGGTGTAGTTGCCCATGATGGACACGCTGGTCGACTCGGAGTTCCAGCCGTAGGTGTGCGCACCCAGGACCGGCTGGTCGACACCGCCCTGGCGGCCCTCGAAGATCGTGCCGCACTTGTCGACGAGGAAGTTGTAGCCGAGGTCGCGCCAGCCGTTGGTCTTCACGTGGTACACGTGGATCGCCCTGACCAGGGCGGCGGACTGGGCGCAGTCGTAGTCCGCGTCCGTCGTGTGGTGCACGAACGCGGCCTTGATCTTCCCGCCGGGCAGGTAGATCGGGCCCTCGTTGTTCAGGGTCTCGTCGGCGCCCCACTCGGCGCGGGTGACGATCGTCGGCTTCGGAGCCGTCGACGCCGGGCCGGTCGGGGTCGGCGGGACGTCGGCGCGGAAGGCCGTGTTCTCCGCGTTCAGGTCACCGGCCGCCTTCGCGGGCGTGCCGGGGTCGACCAGGTCGAGCCGCAGGCCGGCCGGGAGGACGCCGCTGGCGGCCCCGTCGGTGACCCGCACCTCGGCGCCGTCGGAGGCGCCGACCCAGATCGGCTCGGTGGAGCCGCGGGCGCCGGCCCGCTTGCCGTCCAGCAGCGCCGGGTAGGGCTCCAGGTCCATCCACTCGGTCCAGGCGCCCGTCTCGGCGTCGCGGGACCGGGCCTGGATCTTGCCCTTGATCTTCGCCTCGGGGTCCGTCCAGGACACGCCGAGGAGGCCGAAGCGCTGGGTGTCACGCTGGGACAGGATCGCTTCGCCGTGACCCTTGTCGGTCAGGGCCAGCTTCTGGACCTCGCTCTTGACGGGTCCGGTCTCCTCGCCCGTGGCGCTGTAGACGCTGGGCGGGTTGGGCGTGGGGCCCTCCTCGCCGAACACCGCGCCGTTCGCGGCGGCCTGGAATCCCAGCACCGTCGCCGCCGCGAGACCCGCGGCGATCGCCGTACGGCGCACCCGCTTGCTCTGTTTGCGGCGTACTCCACGTCCCGAACTCAAGTCGAATCCACCCCTGTATGTGGCCATGACACGCCTGACCGGCCGAGCCTACGGGACGTCAGGTTTGCGGCTGCCACCGGGGTGGGCAAACAGAAGGGCCCCGCACCGCCGAAGCGGTACGGGGCCCTTCCAAGCAGCTCTGTCGAGCTACCAGGTCAAACCACCGAAGTTCGTGAGAACTTACTTGGTGATCTTGACGACCTGGCCGGCGCCGACGGTCCGGCCACCCTCACGGATGGCGAACTTGAGGCCCTCCTCCATGGCGATCGGCTGGATCAGCGCGACCGACATGGCGGTGTTGTCGCCCGGCATGACCATCTCGGTGCCCTCGGGGAGGGTCACGACGCCGGTCACGTCCGTGGTACGGAAGTAGAACTGCGGGCGGTAGTTGTTGAAGAACGGGGTGTGACGGCCACCCTCGTCCTTCGACAGGATGTAGGCCTGGGCCTCGAACTCGGTGTGCGGCGTGACCGAACCGGGCTTGATGATGACCTGGCCGCGCTCGACGTCCTCGCGCTTGATGCCACGGAGGAGCAGACCGACGTTCTCACCGGCCTGGCCCTCGTCGAGCAGCTTGCGGAACATCTCGATGCCGGTGACCGTGGTGGTGGTCTTCTCGGTCTTGATGCCGATGATGTCGACGGTCTCGTTGACCTTGAGGACACCACGCTCGATACGACCGGTGACGACGGTGCCACGACCGGTGATCGTGAAGACGTCCTCGATCGGCATCAGGAACGGCTTGTCGACGTCACGCTCGGGCTGCGGGATGGCCTCGTCGACGGCGTGCATGAGGCCGAGAAGCTTCTCGCCCCACTCCTTGTCGCCCTCGAGCGCCTTGAGCGCCGAGACGCGGACGACCGGCAGGTCGTCGCCCGGGAACTCGTACTCGGTGAGGAGCTCACGGACCTCGAGCTCGACGAGCTCCAGGATCTCCTCGTCGTCCACCATGTCGGCCTTGTTCAGGGCGACGACGATGTACGGAACGCCGACCTGGCGGGCCAGGAGCACGTGCTCCTTGGTCTGCGGCATCGGGCCGTCGGTGGCGGCGACCACGAGGATGGCGCCGTCCATCTGCGCCGCACCCGTGATCATGTTCTTGATGTAGTCCGCGTGACCGGGGCAGTCGACGTGCGCGTAGTGACGCGACTCGGTCTGGTACTCGACGTGCGCGATCGAGATCGTGATACCGCGCTGGCGCTCCTCAGGAGCCTTGTCGATCTGGTCGAAGGCCGAGGCCTCGTTCAGGTCCGGGTACGCGTCGTGCAGCACCTTGGTAATGGCGGCCGTGAGGGTCGTCTTACCGTGGTCAATGTGACCGATGGTGCCGATGTTGACGTGCGGCTTAGTCCGCTCGAACTTCGCCTTCGCCACTGGGGTCCTCCTGTGGAGTGGTTCTGTACGCCTTACTCATCGGCGCCAGGTGATCTTTGCTGGGATGCCGTCCGCCGGGGACTCTTCCTTCGGGTTCGAAGTCCGAGCCCCGGCGTACGGTGTCAAGCCTAAAGCGTGCACTCGGGTGAGTTACTCGCCCTTGGCCTTCGCGATGATCTCCTCGGCGACGTTCCGCGGAACCTCGGCGTAGGAGTCGAACTGCATCGAGTAGCTTGCGCGACCCGAGGTCTTGCTGCGGAGGTCTCCGACGTAGCCGAACATCTCCGAGAGGGGCACGAGGCCCTTCACGACGCGAGCGCCGCTGCGCTCCTCCATGGCCTGGATCTGGCCACGGCGGGAGTTGATGTCACCGATGACCTCGCCCATGTAGTCCTCGGGCGTGACGACCTCGACGGCCATCATCGGCTCAAGGATGACGGGAGAAGCCTTGCGCGCGGCCTCCTTGAAGGCCTGCGAGCCGGCGATCTTGAACGCGAGCTCGGAGGAGTCGACCTCGTGGTAGGCACCGTCGAGAAGGATGACGCGGACGCCAGTCATCTCGTAGCCGGCCAGGATGCCGAACTGCATGGCCTCCTGCGCACCCGCGTCGACCGAAGGGATGTACTCCTTCGGGATGCGGCCACCGGTGACCTTGTTCACGAACTCGTACGAGGCGTCGCCGCCCTCGATGGGCTCGATCGCGATCTGCACCTTGGCGAACTGACCGGTACCACCGGTCTGCTTCTTGTGGGTGTAGTCCACGCGCTCGACGGCCTTGCGGATCGTCTCGCGGTACGCGACCTGCGGCTTGCCGACGTTCGCCTCGACCTTGAACTCGCGACGCATACGGTCGACGAGGATGTCGAGGTGAAGCTCGCCCATACCACCGATGATGGTCTGGCCGGTCTCCTCGTCAGAGTGAACCTGGAAGGAGGGGTCCTCCTCCGCGAGACGCTGGATGGCGACACCCAGCTTCTCCTGGTCACCCTTGGACTTGGGCTCGATCGCGACCTGGATGACCGGCGCCGGGAAGTCCATGGACTCCAGGATGACCGGGTTCTTGTCGTCGCACAGCGTCTCACCGGTGGTGGTCTGCTTCAGGCCCATGACGGCGACGATGTCGCCGGCGCCCACCGAGTCGATCTCCTCACGCTTGTTCGCGTGCATGCGGTAGATCTTGCCGATGCGCTCCTTCTTGCCCTTGACGGAGTTCAGCACCGCGGTGCCGGCCTCCAGGCGACCGGAGTAGATCCGGACGAAGGTGAGCTTGCCCAGGTGCGGGTCGCTCGCGATCTTGAACGCGAGGGCGGCCAGCGGCTCGTCGTCGGACGGCTTGCGCTTGACGACGACCTCGGCGTCCTTGACGTCGTGGCCCTCGATGGCCTCGACGTCGAGGGGGGACGGGAGGTAGCGGACGACCGCGTCGAGCAGGGGCTGAACACCCTTGTTCTTGAACGCGGTGCCACAGAACACGGGGGTGACCGTGGTCTCGCCACCCTTGCCCGAGGCAATGGTGATGCGACGGATCGCGGCGTAGAGCTGCTCCTCGGTGGGCTCCTGGCCCTCCAGGTAGAGCTCCATCAGCTGCTCGTCGTTCTCGGCGACGGCCTCGACGAGCTTGCCGCGCCACTCCTCGGCGAGCTCGGTGTGCGTGGCCGGGATGTCGACGACGTCGTACATCTCGCCCTTGCTGGCCTCGGCGGACCAGACGAGCGCCTTCATGCGGACGAGGTCGACGACACCCTGGAAGTCGGCCTCGGCACCGATCGGGAGCTGCATGACGATCGGGGTCGCGCCGAGGCGGTCCACGATCATGTCGACGCAGCGGAAGAACTCGGCACCGGTCCGGTCGAGCTTGTTGACGAAGCAGATACGCGGAACGCCGTAGCGGTCCGCCTGACGCCAGACGGTCTCGGACTGGGGCTCGACGCCGGCCACGCCGTCGAACACGGTGACAGCACCGTCGAGCACGCGCAGCGAACGCTCCACCTCGACGGTGAAGTCGACGTGGCCCGGCGTGTCGATGATGTTGATCGTGTGGTCGACGTTCTCGAGCGGCCAGTGGCAGGTGGTGGCAGCAGAGGTGATCGTGATGCCACGCTCCTGCTCCTGCTCCATCCAGTCCATCGTGGCGGCGCCGTCGTGGACCTCACCGATCTTGTACGAAACGCCGGTGTAGAACAGGATCCGCTCGGTGGTGGTCGTCTTGCCCGCGTCGATGTGGGCCATGATGCCGATGTTGCGCACCTTGGCCAGGTCAAGCGAAGTGGTAGCCATAAGGCTTCAGTCTTCTCTCGGTCTCGATGTGGGTTGCGACTACCAGCGGTAGTGCGCGAAGGCCTTGTTGGACTCGGCCATCTTGTGCGTGTCCTCGCGCTTCTTGACCGAAGCGCCGAGGCCGTTCGAGGCGTCCAGCAGCTCGTTCATGAGGCGCTCGGTCATGGTCTTCTCGCGACGGGCGCGGGAGTAGCCGACCAGCCAGCGCAGCGCCAGGGTGGACGCGCGACCGGGCTTGACCTCGATCGGCACCTGGTAGGTGGCGCCACCGACACGGCGGGACTTGACCTCGAGGGACGGCTTGACGTTCTCGAGAGCGCGCTTCAGCGTGACGACCGGGTCAGCGCCGGTCTTCTCGCGGAGGCCCTCCATGGCGCCGTACACGATGCGCTCGGCGGTGGAACGCTTGCCGTCCAGCAGGATCTTGTTGATCAGCGAGGTGACAAGAGGAGAGCTGTAGACCGGGTCGATGATGACCGGGCGCTTCGGGGCGGGGCCCTTACGAGGCATTCTTACTTCTCCTTCTTGGCGCCGTAGCGGCTGCGAGCCTGCTTACGGTTCTTGACGCCCTGCGTGTCGAGGGAACCGCGGATGATCTTGTAACGAACACCCGGCAGGTCCTTCACACGGCCACCGCGGACGAGCACGATCGAGTGCTCCTGCAGGTTGTGGCCCTCACCCGGGATGTAGGCCGTGACCTCGATGCCCGAGGTCAGACGCACACGCGCGACCTTACGGAGGGCCGAGTTCGGCTTCTTCGGGGTGGTCGTGAACACACGCGTGCAGACGCCGCGGCGCTGAGGGGAACCCTCAAGTGCGGGCGTCTTGTTCTTCTCGACCTTGTCCTGCCGGCCCTTACGGACCAGCTGCTGGATCGTAGGCACTACTTCTCCGGTTTCTGTGTGCCGTCGGTAAAACTAACCTGGAACATTCGCCGACCCACGCGGTCGGGTGTGTCGAATCCTGCGAACCTCCGCCAGAGGCGGAGAGAGGCGCGGATCGCGGTGGCCGGTATCGGACTCAGTCTGCGGTTGAGGACACGCACACGAGTCCGGGCACACCCCAGGCACAAGGCATGAGCGTACCTATCGCATGGACTCCGGTCAAAACAAATGCCCACGCGCAAGCCGGCCCGGGCGACCTGGGAGAACGCCGCCCATGCCGGGTCACGACGTGGTAAGCGGGGCGCGCGGGGGCCCGGCACGCCCCGTACGGCCCTGTGCGGCCCCGTACGGCCCGCCGGGACCCCGCACGACCGGGGGTGCGGGGTCCGCGCGGGGTCAGTCCTGGGCGGCGCGGCGGGATTCGGCCGTTCCGCGGGCGTCGGCGCCCTCGGCGTCCGGCTCCAGGAACTGGGTGACGACCTTGACGAAGACGTCCATGCGCTCGTCTGGGACCCCGAGCCAGCGCGCGAAGTCCTCCATGGTCGGCTGCCAGTCGCCCGGCGCGAGCAGGTCCTCCGCCAGCGGCAGCTCCTCCGGGGTCACCCGGCCGGACCGGATGAGCATGTCGCGGACGGAGACCCCGAGGAGCGGGGCGATCCTGCGCATGGTCTCCAGGTCCGGCATGCTCTGCCGCTGCAGCAGCCGGGTCACGGCGGCACGGTGCACTCCGGCCTCGTCCGCGATCCGGGACTTCCCTCCACCGCGGGGGCTGTCGATGTCGTAGCCGCGCGCTCGCATCAGGCCCTCGACCCATCCGGCGAACTCGTCGAGCCCTTGAGTGCTCATGTGTGTACCGCTCCCTCTAACTCCCCCACCTTTCGGGCCCCTTACTTTAGCGTGCTTGCGCGCACGGAATTACGTGCTTTCGGGCACGCAATCGTGTCGAATCGGTGAAGGGGCGCCCCCAAAGGTAGTTGCGAGCTCGCACGCAACATGTCAGTGTTCTCGCCGCCGCACTCGTCGGTCTCCTGAGTCCCAAGGGCCCCACTGGCCCCATGGGTGCCTGGGGCCCCGGAACGTGGAGAACCTCCTTGCACCAGTCCGACTCCTCCCCCTGGCAGGCCTCCGCCGCCTGCGCCGACCTCTCCCCGTCCGTCGTGTTCTCGCGCCGCGGCAAAGAGGCGGCCCCGGCCCTGCGCGCCTGTGCCGTCTGCCCCGTCCGCCGCGAGTGCGAGACGGCCGTCGCCCCCGCCGAGAGCTGGTTCGACGGGGTCTGCGCCGGGCGCCTGTGGCGCAACGGCCGCCCGGTGAAGCCCCGCCGCCGCCGCGGCGAGCCGGCCCCGGCGCCCCGGACCGCCGCCACCGCGCTCGCCGGCCACGCCGACCACGCCGCTCTGGACGCCGCGGGCGCCGCCCTCGCCGGAGGCGACCGTGGCTGAGCACATCCGTGACGCGGCCACGGCGGAGCACGCGGAACCCACCGAGTACGCGGCCACGTCCCCCGCCCCGGGGGCCGCCGCCGACGAGCGGGTGGTGCGGGACATCGTGCTCTGGACCGCCTCCCTCGTCCGGCAGTTCCCCGAGCTGGCCGAGGAGCTCGCCCCCGGCCGCCGCTCCCCCGCCGGGAGCGCGCCCACCGCCCCCCACCCGGGGCGCGACGAGCAGATCCGGGCGGAGCGGCGGGAGGCGCTGCTGCTCGAACAGCGGCACGGCCTCTCCGTACCCGGCCACGGCGCCGCCCCGATCCGGCTGCACGTCTCCGACGCGATCCGCGACATCACCGACGGCGTGGTGGAGCTGGAGGAGGCGGTCTGCGCCCGCCTCGGGCTGCCCCGGCCGCGCCGGGCGGGCGTCGTGGAGCGGCTGCGCCGGGTCACCGGGACGCTCGACACGATCGCGGCCCACCCGGTGCTGGCCCGCCACGTGCGGGACGAGATCCGCCGGATGGCGCGCCGCTGCGCGCGGACGCTGGGCGACGCGGAGACGGTCGTACGGGTGTCGGGGCGCTGCCCCTGGTGCGACTCGGTGTCGCTGCGGGCCTTCCCGGACCGGCGGGCGGTGCTGTGCGTGAACCCGGCGTGCGTGTGCACGGACCAGGCCTGCGGCTGCCAGGACGACCCGGCCTACCGGCACCTGTGGCCGGAGGACGGGTGGACGGAGCTCGCGGACGCGTCGGGTGCGCGCACGGACGAGATCGAAGCGGCGATGGACGACACGAAGGAGACCTCATGCTGAGCTCGACCGCGCTTTCCCTGCCGGCACTCATCCCGGGACCGCTCGCCGCCGTCGAGGCGGGGGTCGCCCCGGCGACGATCCGCAAGTGGGTCCAGCTGGGCCACCTGCGGGCCGCGGGCAGGGCCGGCCGGGCGCAGTTGTTCCGCCTGGAGGACGTCTTCGCCGCCGAACGGGCGGCCCGCCGCCGCCCCCGCACCGCCTGAACCGCCCGAACCGCCCGCCCCGTCGAAGCGCCCCGTGTCCCCTGGGAGACACGGGGCGCTCCGGCGTTCCCGGCAGGCCTAACGGGCGCCGAGGAAGCCCCGCAGCGACTCGGCCATGGCGGCCACGAACCCCGCGCGCACCGCCTCCGGCACCAGGTCGAGGGAGAGGTACGGGTTGAGGTCCTCCAGCTCGACCAGGAGCAGCTCGCCCTCGCGGGTGCGGCAGGCGTCGACGCGCTGGATGCCGTGGTCGAGGGTGTTCCAGTCGACGAACCGGCGGGCGAAGCGCAGATCGGCCTCGTCGGCCTCGTACGGCTCCAGCTCCCAGCGCCGCTCGGGGTCGGGGGCGTACAGGGCGTACTGGAAGCGGTCGTCGACGAAGTAGAAGGAGACCTCGTGGCGGAAGTCGATCCGCGGCTGGACGAGGAGCCCCTCGCCGTACGCGAGCCCGGCGAGCTCCTCGTACGGGAGGAAGCGCAGCCCTATGGAGTCGGCGCCGGCCTTCGGCTTGACGGCGTACGAGCCGGCGGCGGGCAGCCGGTCGAGGTCCTCGGGGCGGTCGACGGTGGGGATGACGGGGAGTCCGGCGGCGGTGAGGTCGAGGAGGTACTGCTTGCCGGCCATGTCGCCGCGCCCGTGCAGCGGGTTGTAGACCCGGGTGCCGCGGGCGGCCGCGCGGGCGCGGAAGTCGTCGTAGGCCTCCTGGTAGTGGAGGACGGGCCCGCTGTTGCGGACGACGACGGCGTCGAAGCCGTCCATGAGGGCGGCGGCGTCGCGCGGGTGGCAGAGCGCGAGGTCGAACTCGGCGCGGAGCCGGGCGGTGAGGTCGATGTCCTCGTCGCAGTAGCGCCGTCCGCGGGCCGGGTAGGCGAGGTCGGAGACGTAGAGGAGGCGGGGGCGGGCGGCGGACACGGGCGGCTCCTTGTTCGGGGAAGACCGGGCCAACCTATCCGCCGGCGCGAAACCGCAGGTCAGGGTCGCGCGGCAGCTCTTCTTCCGGGGAGTCCCGCACCGGATCACCGAACTAGTTGCGTGCGCGCACGCTCTCTGTCACAGTTGGTGCAGCGGCGGAGCTGCGCCCGCAGACGGGCGGCGGTCTCCGCCGTTCGCCGTCCGGGAGCGCTCCGCGCCCCCGCCCCCTTCCCCGCGTCGAGCGCCCCGGGCGGCACCCCGCACCACCCGCACCACCCCCTCTCCCCTCCCGCCTTCCTTCGAGGAGAACCGTCATGACCACTCCCCCGAGTGCGTTCCCGGACGTCGAGAAGCTGGTCGTCGACGTCCTCAAGGCCGACCCGGCGCTGGCCGGTGCCTCGGTCGCCGCCCAGGCCCCGGCCGGTTTCGACGGGACCCAGAGCGCGGTCCTCGTCAACCGCCGCGGCGGCGCCTGGATCGGCGACCTGCACCTGGACAAGCCGCTGATCGAGTTCGAGGTCTACGCGCCGACCAAGCCCGCGGCCCATCTGCTCGCCAACGCCGCCCGCAAGTCGCTGCTGGGCACGCTCGGCAAGCCGCTCGGCAACAGCCTCGTCCAGGACGTGGAGGAGATGGACGGTCCGCGCTGGACGCCCGACTACCTCTACCGGGGCGCCAACCGCTACCTCTGCCTCATCCAGCTCTCCCTGACCGTCGCTCCCTGACGGTCCCGCGCAGGCCGTCACCCCCGTGCCGGCCGCCCCCACAGACCAGGCCCTGCCGTCCGGCGGGGCCTTTGCCGTACCCGGACCCCGACGGTCCGGGGCGGTGCCCTCACCCTCTCATCAAGGAGAAACACCACCATGGCAGGAAACAACTCCGCCGAGATCCGCGTCGCAGGTGCCGGCAAGCTCTACGTCGCCACCGCGGGCAACGCCGCCCCGACCTCCTTCGGCGCCGACTCCGCCACCGACTGGTCGGGCGCGGGCTGGAAGGACCTCGGCTTCACCTCCAGCGACGGCGTCACCTTCTCCAAGAAGGACAAGCTGGAGGCCATCGACTCGTGGCAGTCGGTCTCCCCGATCCACTACATCTACTCGGCCCGTGACCTGTCGCTGAAGTTCTCGATGCTGCAGTTCAACGAGGACACGCTGCCGTTCTTCATGGGCGGCGACGCCGTCAAGCAGGACGCGGCCCCGGCGGTCGACACCTACCGCTACGAGATCGCCGAGCGTCCGTTCGCGGACGTGCGCGCCCTCGGCCTCGAGTTCACCGACGTCAAGGCCGGTGGCACGACCGTGGTCAAGTACCGCTTCATCATCCCGAACGGCCAGGTCACCGCGACCGACGACATCAAGCTGGGCCGCAAGGCCGCGTCCCAGCTGGGCGTCACCTTCACGGCCATGTCGAAGGGCGACGGCAAGCCGCTGGCCACCTTCATCATGAAGGACAGCCAGTACTCCGCGACCGTCTGATCCTTCTCCACCCGGGGCGGGACGGCCCACCGCCGTCCCGCCCCGCCCCTTTTCTCCGCAGCCCGCACCACCCGACCAAGGAGTACGCATCACCATGACCCGCTTCGACGTCAACGCCGCTCGCGCCCAGCGCCTGGAGGCCCACGGTCGCACCTGGTCCTTCGAGCTGGACGGCGAGTCCTACACGCTTCCCACCGAGCTCTCGCGCAAGACGGCCAAGGCCCTGCGCCAGCTCGACGACAACGACGTGGACGGCCTGCTCGAACTCCTGATGGGTGCGGAGCAGTACGCCCGCTTCGAGGAGCACGAGGTCACCATGCAGGACGTCGGCGCCATCCTGGAGGCCTACGGCGCGGAGACCGGGCTCGGCCTGGGGGAAGACTGAGCCTCGTCGAGTTCGTCGACGAACACGCCGAGGCACTCGAGGCGGACCTGCTCCGCTACTACGGGACGGACCTCCTCGACTGGCATCGCGGAGAACTGTCGAGCAGACGCCTGATGGTCATGATCAAGCATCTGCCGCAGGACGGCGCCGTGCAGCGCGATCTGCACGGGGAGTCCGCGGAGTGGTCGATCACCGACCACCTGATGGCTGCCGCGGTGGACCATCTCGCCGTCGCCAACTGGATGTTCCAGGCCGTGAACACGGGCGAGGACGACGAGACCCCCGATCCTCCGCAGCCGATCCCCCGTCCCGGCCTCAAGGACGATGAGGACGACGAGAACGACGGGCACGGCGAGCACGACGGGGACGGTCACGGAGCGGGGGGCCCTTCGAGGACGAACGCCGAGACGATCTCACCGACGGCGCTCGCCCGCTTCTTCGGCTGACCCTCCGCCCGGCCGTCCCCGGCCGGCCACCCCCATGGCCCCCGGCGCCCGTTCCCGTCAGGGAGCGGGCTCCGGGGGCACTTCCCGTGCTTGCTCGACGCCCAGCTCCTGCTCCAGGGCCTTGGCCCGGTCGGACAGGCGGCGCCCACGCGCACGCGCGCGGGCGTCCGGGTCGGCGGGTTCGCCGCCGCGCCGGTCCTGGGCGGGCACGCTGGTCAGCGGCGGCACGATCGGACGCCCGCCCTTGCCGCGGACGACCTTGCGGACCGGCTGGGCGGCACGGCGGGGGCGGCGTTCGGGTGTCGCGGAGGGCCCGGCCCCGGCCTCCTGTTCCGGCCCCTGCCCGCGTTCGGCTTCGGGCCGGCGCGCGGGTCCCTCCTCCGGTTCCCCCGCGGAGTCGGGTTCCTGTTCGGGAGCGGGCTCGGGCCGGGCCTCGGACTCGGGCCGGGCCCCGGACTCGTCCGGGTAGGCGTGCTCGGCCCGCTGGTCGAACAGCCGGCGCTCCAGGCGCACCCGCTCCTCGGCCTGGACGAGCGAGGCCGGCGGTTCGAGCAGTCGGGCGAAGGGCAGCGTGATGACCCGGGCCCCGTCGGGGTTCGGGTCGGTGCGCCGTTCCGGGCGCCGGAGGCCGCGGGCGTCGGCCTGTCCCTGGGTGTAGGCGTCGCCCACCCGCTTCTCGTACTCGCGGCGGATCCGCGGGAGTTCGTCCGCGACAGCTTCGGCCCATCCGCCGGTGAACGCGGCGGTCTCCCGCCGGTCGACCTCGGCACGCGGCAGGACGACGAGGTCCTCCGGCGCGTAGCCCTCGACATGGACGAGTTCGGCGAGGCGGGCGAAGAGATGCGGCAGGTCCGGGTGGGATTCGAGCCAGTCGACGCCCCGTTCCCGCCGGCTAGCCCCCGGCTCCGTGTCCATGCGTCAGCACTGCCTTCCAGCCCCCTGGGGTCCCCCCGCGCGCCCCTCGCGCCCCGTCGCCCCCCGACTGTGTCAGGTCTGGGGAACGCATCGTCCAGGGTACCCCGGTTCGAACACCGGCTCCGATCTGGACCTCATCCAGGGGAGTGGCCTGATCAGCACGCCTCGGCGGGCGTTTCGACTCGACAAAGCTCGAACTCTTGTTCGAGAATGACTATCGCTCACTTGTTCGACACCGGAAGGCAGGGCACCACCATGACGTCTCAGGCCGGGGGAAGCCACACCGGGAACACGTTCCGCGACCGCGTCGAAGCGTTGCTCCGAGGCCCCGGCCCCCTCGACAAGCTCGCCCTGATCGACACGCTCGACGCCGAGGCCTCGGCCCTGGAGATCCGTGCCTACACGGCCGGCTGGACCGACGCCCTCGCCGAACTCCGCCGCGTCTCCCGCTGAACCCTCCTCTCCCGCCGAACCCGGGGCACCACTGAACCCGGGCAAGCACGGGACCACGAGCGCCACACCATGAGCCCCCGCCGCCCGACCACGGAAACCCCTGCCGTCCCGGCAGTCGCCGCCCTCGTCGGATCCGCGTCCGCGCTCATCCGCTGACACAAGACACAAGGAATCGAAACCCGACCCCGGCAGGGGTCGGGTTTTTTGCATCCCTCTCAAGCAGAGGACGAGGTGAAATGGCACGAGATCTCAAGCAGTTGGATCAGGACGTCGCCGCCGCCGAGAAAGAAATCGGCATCCTCAGGGCCGATGTCAACGCCCACGCGACCAGCATTCAGACGCTCACCACCCAGATGGGGAACCTTCCCCAGGGTCAGAACGTGGCCGCCCGGCTGGCGGGCATCGACACGAAGCTGTTGGACATGTCCAACAAGTTCAAGGAGTTCCGCTACCTGGTCTTCGGCCTGGCCGCCACCGGGACCCTCGTCAAGTTCGACATCCAGGCCATCAAGATCGACCTGACTCTCCTGAAGAAGATCGACGAGAAGAACGTCTGGAACTTCCTCAAGCTCCGGACCGGCATCGAAAAGGCCCAGAAGATCTTCACGAAGCTGACGAGCCGGGGCAGCGGAAGCCTCTTCGAAAAGCTGAAGGACCAGATCCTCCGGGAAAAGGCCAAGGAGCGGAAGAAGAAGGAAGCGGAGGACGCGAAAGAGGCCGAGAAGGCGAAAGCCGCCGAGAAGAAGCTCCAGGAGGACCTCAAGGGTCTGCCGAAGCGCGTCGGCAAGAACGAACAGGACATCGACAAGATCCTCAAGGCGCTGCGCGGCGCCAGGGACAGCGCCACCACCGCCCGCAACGACCGCACCGGGCTCCGACCGAACCACCAGGGCGTCGACGCCCAGAAGCCGACGGTGGGCCCCGTGGCCAAGGACGTGAAGAACCTCCGCAGCGCGGTCGACCAGCTCATCGCGTCTCTCGGCGCCCTCTGACGATCAACCCATCTGAGAAGTGAGGGATCCATGTCTCTCGTCAAGTCACTGACGTCGAGCTCCAACGCGCTCAAGAGTTTCAAGGACAAGGCCGCGGAAGCGGCCCGCGCCACCGACGGCATCCGGCAGAAGGCCCGCACCGGCGAGACCGGGCTGCGTTCGCTGCAGACCGCATCCCAGGGGACCTCCGGTCAGCTGAAGAGCCTGAAGACCGCGTCCGACCAGGCCGAGCGGTCCATGACCAAGGCCGGCCAGACCGGCCAGAGCGCCGGAACGAAGCTCGGCAAGTACGAGTCCGGCGCGGGCAAGGCGGCGAAGGGCCAGGACAAGCTCAACAAGTCCATGAAGGGCAACTTCCTGGCCCGCCTGATCGAGCTGTTCATGCCGCTCATCGAGAAGATCGTCGAGATGGCGTCCCGCTCGAAGACGATGCAGACGATCATGAAGAAGGCGTTCGACGCCATCAAGGTCGTCATCAGCGCCGTCATGAAGGCCATCGGCCCGATCATGAAGAGCGCCGGCGCACTGATCAAGACGGTCTGGAACGGCATCAAGAGCGCCATCTCCACCGTGGTCAAGGCCGTCGCGACCGTCGTCAAGACCTACGTGAACATCTGGAAGACCGTCATCACCACCGTGATGAAGGCGATCAAGACGGTCATCAGCTCCGTCTGGAACGGCATCAAGGCCGTCATCACCCCGGTGGTCAACTGGATCAAGAGCGCGATCCCCAGCGCCTTCCAGGCCGTCAAGGACAAGATGTCGTCCATCTGGAACGGCCTCAAGGACATCGCGTCCCGAGCGTTCAACGGCATCAAGAGCGGCGTCTCCGGCCCGATCAACTCCATCATCGGGCTGATCAACCGCATGATCAGCGCCGTCAACCGGGTCAAGGTCAGCGTTCCCGGCTGGGTGCCGATCGTCGGCGGCAAGACCTTCGGCGTCAGCGTGCCCACCATCCCGATGCTCGCCACCGGTGGTGTCGTCATGCCGCGCGCCGGCGGTGTCCCGGCGATCATCGCCGAGGCCGGCGAGGCCGAGGCCGTGCTCCCGCTCTCCAAGCTGGACCGGCTGCTCGCCCTCACCGCCCGCCGCGCCCGCATGTCGGCGCAGATGCAGTCCGGCCAGGGCGGCGGCGTCGGGCTGCACATCGAGAACTACCACGCGGCCCGTAACAGCGACCCGCAGTCCACCGCCGACGCCCTGATGTACCTGGCCAAGGCGCGCGGATGAGTGCCGCCGCGGCCATGCCGCTCGACCCGTTGAGGGGGAGCGCGTCCGGGTTCGCCACGCTGGGCCGCAGCGCCGGACAGGCGGTCGTCACGGTGCGGCGGATCAAGGACGCCGTACGGCAGGCTGCCGGTGGTGTCGACCGGCTCGGCGCCGCGGCACGGAACGCGGCCGGTTCCGTGAGCGACTTCGGACGGAACGCCTCGACGGCCGGCGCCTCGCTCGGCAAGCTCGGCAAGCCCGGCACGGCGAACGGCGTCAAGTCCTTCGGCGACAAAGCCGGCAAGGCCAACGGCGTCTTCGGCAAGCTCGGCAAGGGGCTCGGCGGGATCCTCACCATCCTCCTGCCGATGCTCCCCATCACCGACATCATCACCGGGCTGATGGACAAGTTCGGCATGGTGATGACCGTCGCCTCCGTCGTCATGATGGCCGTCAACGTCGCCATGCGGGCCAACCCGCTCGGCTTCCTCGTCGGCATCCTGGTGCCGGTCGCCGCCTGGCTCATCGAGTACGCGATGAACAGCGAGGCCGGGCAGCGCATCATCGAGCAGGTCATGAAGCAGGCGTTCAAGGGCTTCGAGTCGATCTGGAAGTACCTCCAGCCGGTCATGGAGTTCGTCGGCAACGCCGTCATGACGTACTTCCAGGGCTACCTCACGGTCATCACCGGCGCCCTGACCGTCATCGGCGCGGCCGTCGGCGGCTTCTCCGGCACCGGTTCCTCCGTCTCGTCCTCCTCCAACGCCCTCCGTGGCATCGCCTCCGGCGCCATGGGCGGGATCCGCAACGCCGTCCAGCCGATGCTCTCCTTCTTCACCGACCAAGTGCCCGGCTTCTTCCGCTCCGCCAACACCGCCGTCGGCGGCGCCATGCACGGCTTCGGCGAGCTCATCAAGGGCGCGCTGACCTCGGTCAGCGGCGTGGTGACGGGGCCCATCAAGGGCCTCATCGCCTTCGCCAACTGGATCATCGACGGCCTCAACAAGCTGAGCTTCGACTTCCTCGGCAAGCACTTCGGCGTCGACATCCCGAAGATCCCCATGCTCGCCGAAGGCGGTGTCGTCTTCCCCGGCGCCGACTCCGCGCCGCGCATCGACCCCGTCACCGACCTCGACAACCGCCGCGTCCCGGCGATCACCGAGGCGCCACGGCAGCCCCACCGCATCCGGGACTTCCACGAGGACGCCGGTGCCGGCCCCCGGTCCACCGCCGAGGACCTGCTCTTCCTCATGGCCGCCCACGCCTGAGGCGCCCACCCACCCGACACCCCTCAGAAGTGAGGTGACGGCCTCATGGCCGAGACCACCACCCCCTATGCCGGAAGCAACTTCACCGCCGACCTCGCGCCCGGCTCGCTCATCACCCAGGACGGGCAGATGCAGTGGGCCGGGCTCCTCATCGGGCCCGGCACGCCGTTCGCCGTCGACCGGAGCGGGCTCCAGGGCTGGGAGGACCTGCCCGAGTACGACTCCTCCGACGCCGACCGGCCCACCTCGCACGGCGCCTGGCCCGGCTCGCGGTACGCCAAGCCGCGCAAGATCGGCGGCACGATCGTGCTGGTCCCGGAGTGGAACCAGGCCGGCGAGGCGATCCGCGCCCTGCGCCAGGCGCTCGCCCTGCTGGACGAGGAGCGCTGGCTCACCGTCCGGCTGCACGGCGAACTGCTCGCCGTACGCGCCCGGATCGCGCAGCGCGTGGTCCCCGCCGACCAGGGCTTCGCCACCCAGGGCAGCTCGAAGATGTCGATCCAGTGGCTCGCCTCCGACCCGCGCCGCTACGCCGTCAACGAGCAGTCCGCCTCCACCACCCCGCCGCAGCCCGAGAGCGGCCTGACCTGGCCGCTGGTCTGGCCGCTCAACTGGGGCCAGGCCAAGTCGACCGGCGACGCCATCGCCGACAACACCGGCTCCGCGCCCACCCACCCGGTGATCGTCTTCCGCGGCCCCTGCTCCATGCCGACCGTCACCGAGCGGGTCAGCAGGCGCCGGCTGCGGTACGCGATCGACCTGGCGGCCGGCGACGAGCTCGTCGTCGACACCGCCAACGGCACCGTGATGCTGAACAACACCGCCTCCCGCCGGCACACCGCGATGGCCGACTCCAGCCCGGAGGAGCTGTTCCTCCTCGAACCGGGCCGCACCGAGCTGGCGTTCCGGCCCGACTACGCCACCCCGGACGCGCTCATGACGATCCGCTGGCGCAGCGCCGAATGGTGACCGACGTCCCGCCGAGAACCCCGCAGAGAGGTGAACCATGACCGTCAAGGCCGCCTGGCTCCAGCCCACGGGCCAGACCCGCGAGGACACCCGTCTCACCCTGGCCGCACTGCTCACCCCGAGCGGCCAGAGCCCCGAGGAGACCCCGCTCCGCTCCCGCCCGGGCATCGTGCCGGGCGGCTTCGTCCTGACCCCGACGGCCGCCATGCAGTGCGCCATCGGCACCGGGCGGGCGATCGTCCAGGGCAAGGACACCAAGCAGGGTGCCTACCTGGTCAGCGCCGTCACCCCGGAGACCGTCACCATCGACGACGGTGATCCGCAGTACGGCCGGATCGACCTGATCGAACTGGCCGTCATCGACGACGACTACGACAAGACCGGCACCACCACGGCCGTCGTGCGCCTGGTCAAGGGCACCCCGTCGGCCACCCCGGTCGCCCCGCCGAGCGGCCCCGGCAGCACCCTGCCGCTCTACACGGTGACCGTCCCGAAGGGCACCTCCGCCGGCACCGGCGGCATCGCCTGGACCACCGGCGGGTACGCCACCCAGCACTGGCCCGTGGTCGCGCTCGGCGGCATCCTGCCGACCAGCGGCTTCAAGGGCGCGTACGTCGGCCAGTACCGCGACGCCGGCGGCATGCTCCAGCGCTGGGACGGCGCGACCTGGATCTCGTACCCGAAGGCGATCGGCGGCATCGCGCCCGGCTCCCTGCTGTCGACCGGCAGCTACACCGGCCAGTACCGGGACAACGGCACGAGCCTGCAGCGCTGGGACGGCACGACCTGGCAGTACGCCGAGGGCACGGCCAAGATCCTCTTCGGCGCCACCCAGTGGCTGTCCGGCGAGCAGCAGACCGTGCCGCCCAACACCTGGACCGTGCTCAACCTGCCGACGGTCGAGATCGACGACGCCGCCGGCTGGAAGAGCGCCAACACCTACGTCGTGCCGCGCACCGGCTGGTGGAGCGTCTCCGGCCAGGCCACCTGGCAGAACGACTCCCAGACCGGCATGCGGGGTGCCCGGATCATGGTCAGCGGCGTCGGCCAGTCCCGTACGACCTGGCTCGTCCCCGCCGGCAACGGCGCCATCTCCGTCGGCGGTACGGGCCTCATGCGGCTCGTCGCCGGCGACACGCTCCAGCTCGCCGGGTTCCACAACCACACCGCGGCGATCAAGACGCTGGGCGGCTCCGGCTACGCCTGCACCCTCACCGCCGAGTGGCTCAAGTCCTGACCCCCACCGCTTCCCGATAGGAGAACCGCATGAACCTGCGCAGCAGCTGGACCCTCGAGACCGGCCAGACCCGCGAGGACACCCGCCTCACCCAGACCCCGACCACCCTGGTCAACCCCGTCCAGGTCCGTTCCGGCATCCTGCCGGGTTCCTACAGCGGCCAGTGGCGGCTCTCCGGCTTCTGGATGACGGGCGTCTCGGCCATGACGGCCACCGTCGCGGAGGGCCGCGCCGTCATCCAGGGCGACATCTCCCAGGGCGCCTACCCGGTGACCCTGCCCGCGGCCGAGCCGGTCACCTTCGCCGTGGGCAACGCCCAGTACGGCCGGGTCGACCTGGTCGTCCTGAAGATCTACGACAAGCTGTACGACGGGCTGAACCGCAACGAGGCCGTGGTCGAGGTCATCCAGGGCGTCCCCGAGCAGGCCCCGAAGGCCCCGGCCGCCCCGCCCCGCAGCCTCCCGCTGTACGAGGTGCTGGTCCCGGCCGGCGCCAGCGCCGGCAACGGCGGCATCCCGTGGAACACCTCGCTGAAGGACCTGCGCACGACGGTCGTCGCCGCGGGCGGCATCCTGCCCGTCGAGAACGCGGTGCTGCCGGGCGCCTACCCGGGCCAGTACCAGGACACCCCGAACAACCAGTTCCAGCGCTGGGACGGCGGCAAGTGGGTCGCGTACCCGCAGGCCGTCGGCGGTGTCGTGCCGACCTCGGTGCCGACCGCGAGCCCGGGCTCGTACACCGGCCAGTACCGCGCCGTCGCCGACGGCCCGCTGCAGCGCTGGACCGGCGCGGCGTGGGCGCCGGCCTACCCGGGCCCGTACTTCAACGACTCGCTGGACGCCGGTTACACGGTCTCGACGACCTACGTGAACGCGCTGGTCGAGCGGGCCGAGAACCCGCTGGTGGTGAGCTTCGTCGCGCCCGAGTCCAAGCAGGCGATCCTCAGCTTCGGCTCCCGGATGGAGCTGAGCCTGGCCTCCGGCACCACCGGCATCGCCAGCTCGGCGTTCATGTGCGTACGGATCACCCAGGGCGCCACCGTGGTCCGCGAGGTGGAGGACGAACTGGCCGCGATGGCCTCGAAGTCCGCCGACCCGACGGACGCCGTCTCGGTCTCGACCACCCAGCGCCTCTACAACCTGACGCCGGGCCAGACCTACACGGTCACCGCGTACTACCGGACCACCCACACCAATGTGCGGGCCTGGTTCGACAACACGTTCATCCAGGTCACCCCGCAGTACTGAGCCGCCCGCCGGTCCCGTCCGCCCCCTCTCCAGGAGATCTTCATGCCCGTACGCTCCGGCTGGCTGCTGCCCACCGGTCAGACCCGTCAGCACACCCGCATCACCAACCTCGGGGCCACCACCCCCGTCAACACCCTGGGCGTCCGCTCGGGCATCCTGCCCGGCACCTACGACGGCAAGTACCGCGTGGGCGGCCTGTGGATGAGCTCCAACGGCCCGATGACGGCCATCGTCTACGCCGGCCGGGCCGTCATCCAGGGCACCGACAACGACGGCGCCTACCCGGTCACCCTCGACCAGGACGTCACCATCACCTTCGCGGACGGCGACCCGCTCAACCCGCGCATCGACCTCGTCGTGGTCCGCGTCTACGACAACGACGTGGACACCCTCGGCAAGTACGAGGCCACCGTCGAGATCGTCAAGGGCGAGGCCAAGGCCGTCCCGGTGGCCCCGGTCGCCCCGGCCCGCTCGCTGGTCCTCTTCTCGGTCCAGGTCAAGAAGGGCGCCTCGGCCGGCACCGGCGGCATCGACTGGGCCGCCGGCGCCTCCACCGACCTGCGCCAGACGGTCGTCGCGGCGGGCGGCATCCTGCCCGTCTACAACAACGGCGGCGTGCCCGGCGCCTACCCGGGCCAGTACCAGGACAACGACAACGCCCACTTCCTCCAGCGCTGGGACGGCACCCTCTGGGTGGCCTATCCCAAGGAGGTCGGCGGCATCGCCCCCAGCGGCACCATCACCACCGGCAGCTACAGCGGCCAGTACCGGGACAACGGCACCAGCCTGCAGCGCTGGAACGGCACCTCCTGGGTGGTCTACCAGCCGCCCGTCGAGACCGAGTCCACCACCGCCGGAGCGACCGGACTGCCCAACTGGTCGGTGGTGGCCTTCAACGGCCGCAGGACCAAGGGCGGCCTGTGCACGATGACGGTCACCGTCACCCGCACCGGCTCCACCGTCACCGCGGACAACACGGGCCAGATCAGCGACGAGCCGGTGTGCGTCATCCCGGCCGGCTGGCGGCCCGGCGGCAACTCCATGGAGGCCGTCGCCTGCGACGGCTTCGGCTCGGGCGGCGCCAACATCAACACCAACGGGCAGATCGACCTGCGCACCTGGTCCCCCAACGGCCAGCTCGCCGCCGGCCGCAACATCCGCATCTCCGCCACCTACGTCCTGTAAGGAGGCCCGCGATGGCACTCGACACGCCCTACCGGGCCATCTTCTGCGACCTGATCACCGACCAGACCATCGACATCCTGCCGCTGCGGGACGTCTCCTTCGACGACTACATCGGCAAGGCCGGCTCCCTGTCCGGCACCATCCCGGTCCCCAACAAGGAGATCGCCGACCGGGTCAAGAAGGTCCGCGAGGGCCGCACCGCGATCTACCTGGAGCGCGGCGGCGACCTGTGGTGGGGCGGCATCGTCTGGACCACCACCCTGCAGTCCAGCGGGCGCGGGGTGCTGACCCTGTCCCTGCAGGCGGCGACCTTCGACTCGTACGCGGCCCGCCGCCGGATCCGTACCGACCTCGCCTACACCGACACCGACCAGCTGGAGATCGCCCGCAAGCTGTGGGGCGAGCTCACCAAGGGGCCGAACTCCTTCACCCTCACGATGGGCGAGGAGAGCTCCGACACCAAGCGGACGATCAGCTACCGCTACGGCGACGAGACGGTCTACCAGGAGGCCCTGGACCAGCTCGCCGGCCTCCAGAACGGCTTCGAGTACCAGATCCTGGTCTACCGGAACCCGGAGGACGGCAAGCGCGTCCGGCAGCTCCGGCTCGGCTCCACCAAGATCCGTACCGGCGCCACCGACCTGGTCTTCGACCGGCCCGGCGTCATCCTGTCCTACTCCTTCCCGTACGACGCGACCCGCGGCGGCACCACGGCGGTGGCCCGCGGCGGCTCGGTCAACTCCAACGCCGGCACCGAGTCCCGGCCGCTCGCCTCGGCCGAACAGGTCGACACCGGACTGCTCGTCGACGGCTGGCCGCGGATCGACCTGTCCTCGGACCACAACGAGATCGCCGACCAGCTCACCCTGAACCAGGTGGCCGCGGCGGAGCTCGCCGAGGCCCGCGGCGCCGTGCTGATCCCCGCGATCAGCATCCACCTCGGCGGGATCGTCCCGCCGGCGCTGCTCGGGCGGGTGGCCCGCATCCGGATCACCGACGAGTGGTTCTCCACCGGCCTCGACGCCCGCTACCGCATCATCGGCGTCAAGATCACTCCCCCGGAGCGGGGCCGCCCCGACACCGCCGAGCTCTACCTCGAGGAGGCCTGATGCCCCAGCTGCCCGAGGACATCATCGACCGGCTCAACCAGATGGAACGCCGGCTGAAGGCACTGTCCACCGCCGTCAACACCCGCCCGCCGCTCAACGAGATCCGCCCCGACCCGAACTTCGTGCCCAACCGGCCGGTGATCCGGATGTACGACGGCTACGTCCACGAGATCTTCTCGGACGACATCGTCACCGGCGGCCTCGCCCGCCCCTGGCTCGCGCTGCTGCCCCCGAAGGACACCAGCACGACCCGGTGGCCGCAGACCACCAGCGGCTCCTTCGTCACCGTCGCCCGGTCCTTCAACCCGATCTGGCAGCCGAAGATGCGGATCTCGCTCAGCACCGCGGCCTCCGGCGGCGCGACCGGCCAGGTGAAGGTCATGGTCGACGACGTCCAGTTCGGCCCCACCGTCACCGCGGGCACCACCTACGACTACACCGGCCTGGTGCCCGGCGACTTCAAGACCCGGTTCAGCCAGACCATGAAGATCGAGATCCAGGCCCTGGCCAGCGGCGGCACCGTCTACGCCCAGCCGGTCCTCATCTACGGCACCCAGAGCTGACCGGCCCGCCCAGGAGCACGAGGAGCACCCCATGAACATCGACCCCACCCAGCCGTGGGGCGTGGCCATCGACTACGCCGGCCGCGCCACCGTGACCGAGAACGGCCACACCCTCGACATCCGCGTCTACGACAACACCTTCGGCGGCAACCTGGACCGGGACCCGGTCACCGGCCAGTACCCGCCGGTCTACGTCTCGGCCGCCTTCGCCGAGAACGGCGCCGGGGACGCCGCCCTGCGCGGCAACGGCCTCGTCGTGGTCAACGCCCAGGACGGCGCGCCGGTCGTCCCCGACCCGACCGCCGTCCAGCGGGCCGTCACCGCGGCGCTCACCGACTTCGAGACCCGCCGCACCGCCTACGCCGCGCTCTGCGCCGCCTGGGCGCCGGCGCCACCCGCCCCGGCCCCGGCCCCGTAACCCCGCGGGCACCCCGCCCGCCCCCGTACGTCCCACGCCCCGTGCCGATCCGGCCGGGGTTTTCGCATGCCCGGAGGACACAGATGGCCACTCCCCTCTCCGCGGACCGCTTCGTCGCCGCGCTCCGCGCCGAAGGCGTCACCGTCGTCGAGCACGACGGCTGGCGCACCCACAACCGCAACGGCCACGGCGCCTGGGGGCCCGTGACCGGCGTGATGATCCACCACACCGTCTCGGCCGGCACGGAGAACACCGTCGCGCTCTGCTACGACGGGTACGCGGGCCTGCCCGGCCCGCTCTGCCACGGCGTCATCGCCAAGGACGGCTCGGTCCACCTGGTCGCCAGCGGCCGCGCCAACCACGCGGGCGGCGGCGACCCGTCCGTCCTCCAGGCCGTGATCACCGAGACCTACGGGGACCGCCCGCCCACCCCGCGCGAGCACCAGGGCAGCCCCGGCGCCGTCGACGGCAACGCCCGCTTCTACGGCTTCGAGTGCATCAACCTCGGCAACGGCTCCGACCCCTGGCCGCCCGCCCAGCTCGACGCCATCGAGCGGGTGTCGGCGGCCCTGTGCCGGGCCCACGGCTGGGGCGCCCGCTCCGTGATCGGCCACTCCGAGTGGTCCGACTGGAAGAACGACCCCCGCGGCTTCGGCATGCCCGGCATGCGCGAGCGGGTCCAGAAGCGGCTCGGCTCCGCGCCGGCCGCCAAGCCCACCGCCCCCAAGCCGGCCGCCCCGCGCTACCAGCCGTTCCCCGGGACCGCCTTCTTCAAGACCACCCCCAGCTCCCCCGTCGTCACCGCCATGGGCCGCCGGCTCATGGCCGAGGGCTGCGGCCGCTACCGGACCGGCCCGAGCCCGCGCTGGTCCGAGGCCGACCGCCAGTCGTACGCCGCCTGGCAGCGCAAGCTCGGCTTCTCCGGCACCGACGCGGACGGCTGGCCGGGCCCCGCCTCCTGGAACGCGCTGAAGGTCCCCTACGTCCGGTAACCCCCGCACCGAACCCCCACGCAAGGAGAACCACCCATGTCCGAAGCCGCCAAGCGCACGGTCCGCACCGTGCTGCAGACCGCGGTCGGCATCGCCGTGCTGCTGCCGGCCCTGGTCGACGCCTCCGGCATCCCCGCGACCCTCCCCTGGGTCGCCGGGGCGCTGGCCGCGGCCGGCGCCCTCACCCGGGTGATGGCCTACCCGGCCTTCCAGGTGCTGCTGCCGGCCTGGCTGCGCGTCGAACCGGCGCCCGCGCCGCTCCCGGCCCCGGAGCTCGCCCTCGTGGCCGCCCCGGAGGACCTCCCGGAGGCGGCCGATGACCGAGTCTGACCCGAACGACCCGGTCGCCGTCGCCCTCGAACTGGAGCGGCTGCGCGGCACGCTGGAGGCCGGCTTCGCCCGCGTCGACGGCTCGCTCGCCCTGCTGGTGCAGCGCAGCGACCAGACCGACAAGCAGCTCGCCGACCACGAGGCACGGCTCGACGCGCTGGAGCGCGCCCGCTGGCCGCTCGCCAGCATCGGCGCCCTCGCCGCGGTGGCCACGGTGGCCGTCACAGCCTGGGAGCTGACCGCGCGCTGACCTTTCGCGGGAACGCCGAAGGGCGGCCACCCCTCGCGGGGTGACCGCCCTTCGGTCAAGCGACTCGCTTACTGGTTGTACGGACCGTAGTCGTAGTCCTCCAGCGGAACGGCCTGGCCGGAGCCGGTGCCGAACGGCGAGTAGTCGATGTCGTCGTAGCCGACGGCCGAGTACATCGCGGCCTTGGCCTCCTCGGTCGGCTCCACCCGGATGTTGCGGTAGCGGGACAGACCCGTACCGGCCGGGATGAGCTTACCGATGATGACGTTCTCCTTGAGGCCGATGAGGCTGTCGGACTTGGCGTTGATCGCCGCATCCGTCAGGACTCGGGTCGTCTCCTGGAAGGAGGCGGCCGACAGCCAGGACTCCGTCGCCAGCGAGGCCTTGGTGATACCCATCAGCTGCGGACGGCCGGAGGCCGGGTGGCCGCCTTCCTGGACCACACGACGGTTCTCGGTCTCGAACTTCGAACGCTCGACCAGCTCCCCGGGCAGCAGCTCCGCGTCGCCCGACTCGATGATCGTCACGCGGCGCAGCATCTGCCGGATGATGATCTCGATGTGCTTGTCGTGGATCGACACACCCTGCGAGTTGTAGACCTTCTGGACCTCGCCGACCAGGTGGACCTGGACGGCACGCTGGCCCAGAATGCGCAGCACGTCGTGCGGGTTGGTGGCACCCACGGTGAGCTTCTGGCCCACCTCGACGTGGTCGCCCTCGCCCACGAGCAGACGGGCGCGCTTCGAGATCGGGAACGCCGTCTCGTCGGTGCCGTCGTCCGGGGTGATGACGATCTTCTTGGTCTTCTCGGTCTCCTCGATGCGGACGCGACCGGCCGCCTCGGAGATCGGGGCGACACCCTTCGGCTGCCGGGCCTCGAAGAGCTCGACGACACGGGGCAGACCCTGGGTGATGTCGTCACCGGCCACACCACCGGTGTGGAAGGTACGCATCGTCAGCTGGGTACCGGGCTCACCGATGGACTGGGCGGCGATGATGCCGACCGCCTCACCGATGTCGACCAGCTTGCCGGTGGCCAGCGAGCGGCCGTAGCAGAAGGCACAGGTGCCGACGGCCGACTCACAGGTCAGGACCGAACGGGTCTTGACCTCCTCGACGCCCGCGTTGACCAGCGCGTCGATGAGCACGTCGCCCAGGTCGACGTTGGCCGGCGCGATGACCTTGCCGTCCACGACGACGTCCTCGGCGAGCATCCGCGCGTACACGGAGGTCTCGACGTCGTCCGTCTTGCGCAGGGAGCCGTCCGCACCGCGCTCGGCGATCTTCAGCTTCAGACCGCGCTCGGTGCCACAGTCCTCCTCGCGGATGATCACGTCCTGCGAGACGTCCACCAGACGACGGGTCAGGTAACCCGAGTCGGCGGTACGCAGGGCGGTGTCGGCGAGACCCTTACGGGCACCGTGCGTCGAGATGAAGTACTCGAGGACGGAGAGACCCTCGCGGAAGGACGCCTTGATGGGACGCGGGATCGTCTCGTTCTTGGCGTTCGACACCAGACCACGCATACCGGCGATCTGCCGCATCTGCATCATGTTTCCTCGGGCACCCGAGTCAACCATCATGAAGATGGGGTTCGTCTTGGGGAAGTTCGCGTTCATCGCCTCGGCGACCTCGTTGGTCGCCTTGGTCCAGATCGCGATGAGCTCCTGCGTGCGCTCTTCCTTGGTGATCAGACCGCGCTCGTACTGCTTCTGGACCTTCTCGTCCTGCGCCTCGTAGCCCTTGACGATCTCCTTCTTCGCCTCGGGAACGACGACGTCGGAGATGGCCACGGTGACACCGGAACGGGTCGCCCAGAAGAAGCCCGCCGCCTTCAGGTTGTCGAGCGTCGCCGCCACGATGACCTTGGGGTAGCGCTCGGCCAGGTCGTTGACGATCTCGGAGAGCTGCTTCTTGCCCACCGAGTAGTCGACGAACGGGTAGTCCTCGGGCAGCAGCTCGTTGAAGAGCGCGCGGCCCAGGGTCGTCCGGATGCGGAACGAGTCACCCTGCTGCCACTCCGGCTCGCCCTCCTCGGCGACCGGGGGAACCCAGCCGCGCGGCGGGACGGTGCCGATCGGGAAGCGGATGTCGATCGGGGACTGCAGCGCCAGCTCGCCGGCGTCGAAGGCCATGATCGCCTCGGCCGTGGAGCCGAACGCGCGGCCCTCGCCCTTGGTGTCACGGAGCTCACCGTCGGTGGTGAGGAAGAACAGACCGAGGACCATGTCCTGGGTCGGCATCGTCACCGGACGGCCGTCGGCGGGCTTGAGGATGTTGTTCGAGGACAGCATCAGGATGCGGGCCTCGGCCTGCGCCTCCGCGGAGAGCGGCAGGTGGACGGCCATCTGGTCACCGTCGAAGTCCGCGTTGAACGCGGTGCAGACGAGCGGGTGGATCTGGATGGCCTTGCCCTCGACCAGCTGGGGCTCGAAGGCCTGGATGCCGAGGCGGTGCAGCGTGGGCGCACGGTTCAGCAGAACCGGGTGCTCGGCGATGACCTCTTCGAGGACGTCGTACACGACCGTGCGGCCGCGCTCGACCATCCGCTTCGCCGACTTGATGTTCTGCGCGTGGTTCAGGTCGACCAGGCGCTTCATCACGAACGGCTTGAAGAGCTCCAGCGCCATGGCCTTCGGAAGACCGCACTGGTGCAGCTTGAGCTGCGGGCCGACGACGATGACGGAACGCGCGGAGTAGTCCACACGCTTGCCGAGCAGGTTCTGACGGAATCGACCCTGCTTACCCTTCAGCATGTCGCTGAGGGACTTCAGCGGACGGTTGCCGGGGCCCGTCACCGGGCGACCACGACGGCCGTTGTCGAAGAGGGCGTCGACCGCCTCCTGGAGCATCCGCTTCTCGTTGTTCACGATGATCTCGGGGGCGCCGAGGTCGAGCAGACGCTTCAGACGGTTGTTGCGGTTGATCACACGGCGGTACAGGTCGTTCAGGTCGGAGGTCGCGAAGCGGCCACCGTCCAGCTGCACCATCGGACGCAGGTCCGGCGGGATGACCGGCACGCAGTCGAGAACCATGCCCTTGGGGCTGTTCGCGGTCTGCAGGAACGCGGAGACGACCTTGAGGCGCTTGAGCGCACGGGTCTTCTTCTGGCCCTTGCCGGTCCGGATGATCTCGCGGAGCTTCTCGGCCTCTTCCTCGAGGTCGAAGGACTCCAGGCGCTTCTGCAGCGCCGCGGCACCCATCGAGCCGTCGAAGTACGTGCCGAAGCGGTCACGCAGCTCGCGGTAGAGGAGCTCGTCGCCCTCGAGGTCCTGGACCTTGAGGTTCTTGAAGCGGGTCCACACCTCGTCGAGGCGGTCGATCTCGCGCTGGGCGCGGTCGCGGAGCTGCTTCATCTCGCGCTCGGCACCCTCGCGCACCTTGCGGCGCACGTCGGCCTTGGCGCCCTCGGCCTCGAGCTCGGCGAGGTCGTTCTCGAGCTTCTTCGCGCGGTTCTCCAGGTCGGAGTCGCGACGGTTCTCGATCTGCTGACGCTCGACGGAGACGTGCGCCTCCAGCGAGGGCAGGTCACGCGTACGACGCTCGTCATCGACGAACGTGATCATGTACGCCGCGAAGTAGATGACCTTCTCGAGGTCCTTCGGGGCGAGGTCGAGCAGGTAGCCAAGACGCGACGGAACGCCCTTGAAGTACCAGATGTGGGTGACGGGAGCGGCGAGCTCGATGTGGCCCATCCGCTCACGGCGCACCTTGGCGCGGGTGACCTCGACGCCACACCGCTCACAGATGATGCCCTTGAAGCGGACACGCTTGTACTTGCCGCAGTAGCACTCCCAGTCCCGGGTCGGACCGAAGATCTTCTCGCAGAAGAGTCCGTCCTTCTCGGGCTTCAGGGTGCGGTAGTTGATGGTCTCCGGCTTCTTGACCTCGCCGTGGCTCCACTGACGGATGTCGTCAGCGGTGGCCAGACCGATCCGGAGCTCGTCGAAGAAGTTGACGTCGAGCACTATGCGTCAATCCCTCTCAGGGTTGTAAGGCTGTGGGTCTGATACGGGGGTCCTGGGGCCGGCGGGGGGACCTTCACTGGTCCCCCTGCCGGACTCCCGTCAGACCTCTTCGACGCTGCTCGGCTCGCGCCGGGACAGGTCGATGCCGAGCTCCTCCGCTGCGCGGAAGACGTCCTCGTCGGTGTCGCGCATCTCGATGGACATGCCGTCCGAGGACAGCACCTCCACGTTGAGGCACAGGGACTGCATCTCCTTGATGAGCACCTTGAAGGACTCGGGGATGCCGGGCTCAGGGATGTTCTCGCCCTTGACGATGGCCTCGTAGACCTTCACGCGGCCGGTCACGTCGTCGGACTTGATCGTCAGCAGCTCCTGGAGGGCGTACGCGGCGCCGTAAGCCTCCAGCGCCCACACCTCCATCTCACCGAAGCGCTGGCCACCGAACTGGGCCTTACCACCCAGCGGCTGCTGGGTGATCATCGAGTACGGGCCGGTCGACCGGGCGTGCAGCTTGTCGTCGACCAGGTGGTGGAGCTTGAGGATGTACATGTACCCGACCGAGATCGGGTCCGGGAACGGCTCGCCGGAGCGGCCGTCGAACAGGCGCGCCTTACCGGTCGGGAGCACCATGCGCTCGCCGTCGCGGTTCGGGATGGTGTGCTGGAGCAGACCCGCGAGCTCGTCCTCACGCGCACCGTCGAAGACCGGGGTGGCGACGTTGGTGCCCGGGGCGACCTGGTCGGCACCGATGGCCTGGAGGCGCTGCGCCCACTCGTCGGCGAGACCGGAGACGTCCCAGCCGCGGCTGGCGAGCCAGCCGAGGTGGATCTCCAGGACCTGTCCCGGGTTCATTCGGGACGGCACACCGAGCGGGTTGAGGATGATGTCGACCGGGGTTCCGTCCTCGAGGAACGGCATGTCCTCGATCGGAAGGATCTTGGAGATGACACCCTTGTTGCCGTGACGGCCGGCGAGCTTGTCACCGTCGGTGATCTTGCGCTTCTGGGCGACGTAGACGCGGACCAGCTGGTTCACGCCCGGGGGAAGCTCGTCGCCCTCCTCGCGGTCGAAGACGCGGACGCCGATGACCTTGCCGATCTCGCCGTGCGGGACCTTCAGCGAGGTGTCACGGACCTCACGGGCCTTCTCACCGAAGATCGCACGGAGCAGGCGCTCCTCCGGCGTCAGCTCGGTCTCACCCTTGGGCGTGACCTTGCCGACGAGGATGTCGCCGGCGACGACGTCCGCACCGATGCGGATGATGCCGCGCTCGTCGAGGTCGGCGAGGACCTCCTCGGAGACGTTCGGGATGTCCCGGGTGATCTCCTCGGGGCCCAGCTTGGTGTCACGGGCGTCGACCTCGTGCTCCTCGATGTGGATCGAGGAGAGGACGTCGTCCTGCACGAGGCGCTGCGACAGGATGATCGCGTCCTCGTAGTTGTGGCCCTCCCACGGCATGAACGCCACGAGCAGGTTCTTGCCGAGCGCCATCTCGCCGTCTTCGGTGGCGGGACCGTCGGCCAGCACCTGGCCCTCGATGACCCGGTCGCCCTCGTCGACGACGACCTTCTGGTTGACCGAGGTGCCCTGGTTCGAGCGGGAGAACTTGTGCAGGCGGTACGTGATGTACGTGCCGTCGTCGTTGGCGACCGTGATGTAGTCGGCCGACAGCTCCTGGACGACACCGTCCTTCTCGGCCTTGAGCACGTCGCCGGCGTCGGTGGCGCAGCGGTACTCCATGCCGGTGCCGACGAGCGGGGCCTCCGACTTAATCAGCGGAACGGCCTGACGCATCATGTTCGCGCCCATGAGGGCACGGTTGGCGTCGTCGTGCTCGAGGAAGGGGATCATGGCGGTCGCGACCGACACCATCTGGCGCGGCGAGACGTCCATGTAGTCCACGTCCGAGGGCTCGACGTAGTCGACCTCGCCGCCACGCTTACGGACCAGGACGCGAGGCTCGGTGAACTGGAGCTCGTCGTTCAGGGTCGCGTTCGCCTGGGCGATGACGAAGCGGTCCTCCTCGTCGGCGGTGACGTAGTCGACCTCGTCGGTGACCTGGCCGTCGACGACCTTGCGGTACGGCGTCTCGATGAAGCCGAAGGGGTTGATCCGGCCGTACGAGGCGAGCGAACCGATCAGACCGATGTTCGGGCCTTCGGGGGTCTCGATCGGGCACATGCGTCCGTAGTGGGACGGGTGCACGTCTCGGACCTCGAAGCCGGCCCGCTCACGGGACAGACCACCGGGACCCAGCGCCGAGAGACGACGCTTGTGCGTCAGACCCGACAGCGGGTTGTTCTGGTCCATGAACTGCGACAGCTGGCTGGTGCCGAAGAACTCCTTGATGGAGGCGACGACCGGCCGGATGTTGATCAGGGTCTGCGGCGTGATCGCCTCGACGTCCTGGGTGGTCATGCGCTCGCGCACGACGCGCTCCATACGAGCCAGACCCGTGCGGACCTGGTTCTGGATGAGCTCGCCGACGTTGCGCAGACGACGGTTGCCGAAGTGGTCGATGTCGTCGGGCTCGACGACGATCTCCGTGCCGCTGGCGCCGATCGTCTCGGTCTCGCCCGCGTGGAGCTTGACCAGGTACTTGATCGTGGCGATGACGTCGTCGGTGGTGAGGACGCCCGCGTCCAGCGGCTCGTCCGCACCCAGCTTCTTGTTGACCTTGTAGCGGCCGACCTTCGCGAGGTCGTAGCGCTTCGGGTTGAAGTACAGGTTCTCGAGCAGCGTCTGCGCGGCCTCACGGGTCGGCGGCTCGCCCGGACGCAGCTTGCGGTAGATGTCGAGCAGCGCGTCGTCCTGCCCCTGGGTGTGGTCCTTCTCCAGGGTGGCGCGCATGGACTCGTACTCGCCGAACTCCTGCAGGATCTGCTCGGTGGTCCAGCCGAGAGCCTTGAGGAGGACGGTGACGGACTGCTTGCGCTTGCGGTCGATGCGGACGCCGACCATGTCGCGCTTGTCGATCTCCATCTCCAGCCAGGCACCCCGGGACGGGATGATCTTGGCGGAGAAGATGTCCTTGTCGGACGTCTTGTCGATGGAGGAGTCGAAGTAGACACCGGGGGAACGGACGAGCTGCGACACGACGACGCGCTCGGTGCCGTTGATGACGAAGGTGCCCTTGCTGGTCATGAGCGGGAAGTCGCCCATGAAGACCGTCTGGGACTTGATCTCGCCGGTCTCGTTGTTCGTGAACTCGGCGGTCACGAAGAGCGGGGCACCGTAGGTGAAGTCACGGTCCTTGCACTCGTCGATCGAGTTCTTCGGCGGCTCGAAGCGGTGGTCGCGGAAGGTCAGCGACATCGACCCGGAGAAGTCCTCGATCGGGGAGATCTCCTCGAAGATCTCCTCCAGACCGGACTTCGTGGGGACGTCCTGTCCCGACTCAAGGGCGGCCTCGACGCGAGCCTTCCAGGCAGCGTTGCCGAGCAGCCAGTCGAAGCTCTCGGTCTGGAGCGCGAGGAGGTTCGGAACCTCGAGAGGCTCCTTGATCTTTGCAAAGGAGATGCGCAGCGGGGCGGTGCTGGCGCCGTTGTTCGTATTGGTCGAGGCGTTGCGCGAGGCGGCCAAGAGGGGGTCCTTCCGAGGGCTCGGACTCACTACGCGCGTACCGGTCCCTAGCGGAGCTTGTTGGAAGACGTTTCCCGATGTGGCTGAAAGGCCAGGTCAGAGTGGGTCGACCAGCGAAGCGGTTGCGAGGGGATGCCCCTGGTGACGGGCAGGGGGCAGTTAACAGGCAGCGCAAAGGGACAGTGTAGCCAGTTGGCCCACTGATGTCCAGGGCGAGTTCTTCGCAACCCTCGTTGTTCTCAACTCCGCGGTACCTCGCGCCGTGCGGCGCACCTCGATACTGCCCGTTCGGTCGCCGATCCATGCCTCGGAAACGGATCGATGTGACGACGCGTCCTGAGAATTGCGCGCTGCGTGCGGTTCGTCAAGGCCCCCGCCCCTGCGCAGCGCACGGCGAAGATCACCATACTCCGCATCCGGAGGCCCGCACGACCGCCGCCACGCGGTCCCAGGGAACGCCGAAAGGCGACCACCCAGATGGATGATCGCCTTTCGGTGCCTCCGCGTTACACGGGGGCGAGAGTCAGCTCAGCGAGCCGAAACGGTCTTACTTGACCGTGACGGAGGCGCCGGCGGCCTTGAGGGACTCGGCAGCCTTCTCGGCGGCCTCCTTCGCGACCTTCTCGAGGACCGGCTTCGGGGTGCCGTCGACGAGGTCCTTGGCCTCCTTGAGGCCCAGGGAGGTGAGCTCGCGCACGACCTTGATGACCTGGATCTTCTTGTCGCCGGCACCCTCGAGGATGACGTCGAACTCGTCCTGCTCCTCGGCCTGGGCGCCAGCGTCGCCACCACCCACGGCGGGGCCGGCAACGGCGACGGCCGCGGCGGCGGTGACGTCGAACTTCTCCTCGAAGGCCTTCACGAACTCGGAGAGCTCGATGAGGGTCATCTCCTCGAACTGGGCGAGGAGGTCGTCCTGAGAGAGCTTCGCCATGATGGGCGATCCTTCCACTAATTCGGCAGGTGCCGGATGTACTGGTGAGGCGGGCGTACGTTCGGCCCGCTGCGACCCGTTCCGCCTAGGCGGCGGTACGGATCATTGCGCGAGCCGAATTACTCGGCACCGCCCTGCTCGGCGAGCTTGACGCGAAGCGCTTCCGCGGTGCGGACGAACTTCGACGGCAGAGCCTGGAAGAGCGAAGCAGCCTGGGACTGCTTGCCCTTGAAGGCGCCGGCCAGCTTGCTGAGCAGAACCTCGCGGGACTCGAGGTCCGCGAGCTTCTTGATCTCGTCGGCGGAGAGAGCCTTACCGTCAAGGACACCGGCCTTGATGATGAGGTTCGGGTTCTCCTTGGCGAAGTCACGCAGAGCCTTCGCCGACTCCACCGGGTCACCGGTGACGAAGGCGACCGCGGTCGGACCAGCGAAGTGCTCGTCCAGTGCGGTGATCCCGGCCTCGTTGGCCGCAATCTTGGTCAGCGTGTTCTTCACCACGGCGTACTGGGCGTTCTCACCGAGCGAACGACGCAGCGTCTTGAGCTGCGCAACGGTGAGACCCCGGTACTCGGTCAGCACAGCGGCGTTCGAGCCACGGAACTGGTCCGCGAGCTCGGCCACCGAGGCAGCCTTGTCGGGCCTTGCCATAGAGCGTCGGCCTCCTTCCGGGTGATGTGACCGCACGGAAGGGGCTGAACAAAACAGAACGCCCCGGGCGCAGGCGCACGGGGCTCAGCTCGACCGGATCGGAATCCGGGAACTCATCCACAGTCACCTGCGCGGGTCGTTCGCCACTCAGCGAATCCTTCGGCCACCGCACCTATAGGGGCGCAGCGACGACCAGCGGTCTTTGGCTTCTGTGGAAGAGTACGTGACGGAACGGGCAAGGGGCAAATCAGCCCTGAGCGCCGGCGCCCTTGAGGCCCTTCAGCATCTCGAAGAGGTCGAAGGTGTCCTTGGCCGGCGGGGCCTGGACGGTCGCCTTGGCGCCGTACTCGGTGTAGTCGGCGCGCATCTTCATCGTGCCCTGGGCCATCTTCATGTCGACGACCATGCGGGCCGGGTAGCCGTCCTGGTTGACCCAGACCTCGGTGTCGTAGCCCTTCATGCCGATCTTCTTCATGTTGGCCACGAGCTGGTCGCGCTCCTTGGCCGTGAGGAACTCGGACTGCTTGTTCGCGTTCAGCATCTGCTCGAAGGTGAGCGTGCCCTTGTAGTGCTCGGTGTCGCCGCCGTTCACCTTCTCCGAGCCCACGTGCTTCAGGTTCGGGGACTCCAGGAGCAGGGCGAGCTGCTGCGCGGGGTCCTGGTTCATGTTCTCCAGGCCGCCGGTCATCTGCTTCTGCGCGGCCGGGTCGCCGGAGGCCTCGGCCGCGGCCTTGAGGTCCAGCTTCATCCAGCGCTTGCCGTCCATCTCGGCGGCCTGCTTGGCGCCCATGTCCACGTACATGACCTGGTCGAGCATGATCATGCGGGACTCCTTGGGAGCCTCCGGGTCGGCGGCGGTGAGCGCGGAGCCCGTCATGGTGATGTCCATGGCGGCGGGGTTCCAGGACTGGATGCCCGTCATCTCCATGGTGCCGGACTCCCCGGGGGCGGCCGGCATCTTCATGTCCATGGTCATCTTGACCTTGGCGGAGTTGGCGGCCGAGGTCTTCTTGTAGGCGGCCTGGATGACCTTGGTCGTCTCGTCGCGGGTCTGGACCTGCTCGCCCGCTCCGGCCGCCTTCTTGCCGCTGTCGCCCTTGTCGCCGTCCTGACAGCCGGCCACACCGGCGATGACCGCCACGGCCGCCACCGAGACGCCCGCGCGCTTCCATGCGGACATGCTCATGCGTCCCCACCCCTTGATCGTTGATCGTTAATGTGTTCGCAAAACTTGTGGTCCCCAGCACCGTAACGCACGGTGCCGACAACCCCCGCACGAGAAAACCGCCCCCCACGGCTCCGGAGAGCCGTGGGGGGCGGTTTCAGGACGCTTGAGTCAGGAGACTCAGACCGCGGCCGGGTCCTCCTCGACGAGGAGGTTGCGGGTGCGGTTCGAGTCGACCGGAATGCCGGGGCCCATCGTGGTGGCGATGGCGGCCTTCTTGATGTAGCGACCCTTGGCGGCGGACGGCTTCAGACGGAGGATCTCCTCCAGGGCCGCACCGTAGTTCTCCACCAGCTGGGTGTCGTCGAAGGACACCTTGCCGATGATGAAGTGCAGGTTCGAGTGCTTGTCGACGCGGAACTCGATCTTGCCGCCCTTGATCTCGGTGACAGCCTTCGCCACGTCGGGGGTGACGGTGCCCGTCTTCGGGTTCGGCATCAGACCACGCGGGCCGAGGACGCGGCCGAGGCGGCCGACCTTGCCCATGAGGTCCGGGGTGGCCACCACGGCGTCGAACTCGTTCAGGCGGTTGCCCTTGGAGATCTCGTCGATGAGCTCGTCGGAGCCGACGATGTCGGCGCCAGCGGCGATCGCGGCCTCGGCACGGTCACCGGTCGCGAAGACCAGGACCCGGGCGGTCTTGCCGGTGCCGTGCGGAAGGTTCACGGTGCCACGGACCATCTGGTCGGCCTTGCGCGGGTCGACACCCAGGCGGAAGGCGACCTCGACGGTGGCGTCGAACTTCGTGGTGGAGGTCTCCTTGGCAAGACGGACGGCCTCGAGCGGGGCGTAGAGCTTCTCCCGGTCGATCTTGCTGTCCGCAGCGCGGAGAGACTTGCTGCGCTTCACTTCTGCTCCTGTGTGTTTCAGGGGGGAGTCGTGGTGCGGGCCGGCGCAGGCCCTACCACTGGGGACTTAGGGGGCTGGTCAGCCCTCGACCGTGATGCCCATGGAACGGGCGGTGCCGGCGATGATCTTCGACGCGGCGTCCAGGTCGTTGGCGTTCAGGTCGGGCAGCTTGACCGTGGCGATCTCGCGGACCTGGGCGGCCGTGAGCTTCGCGACCTTGGTCTTGTGCGGCTCGCCGGAGCCCTTGTCCACACCCGCGGCCTTGAGGATCAGCTTGGCGGCCGGCGGAGTCTTGGTGATGAAGGTGAAGGAACGGTCCTCGTAGACCGTGATCTCCACCGGCACGACCATGCCACGCTGCGACTCGGTCGCGGCGTTGTAGGCCTTGCAGAACTCCATGATGTTGACGCCGTGCTGACCGAGCGCGGGGCCGACCGGCGGGGCCGGGTTCGCCGCACCGGCGTTGATCTGGAGCTTGATAAGCCCCGTGACCTTCTTCTTCTTGGGAGGCATGTGCTCTCTCCGGGTCCTAGTGAGAGTTTTCAGCCGATCCATCCGGTCGTCCGGACGGAGGCATACCGCACAACGATAACGGGTATAGACGTGCGGCTAAAAACCGAGCAGGTCAGAGCCGCTCTGGGAGCCGCTCTGACCTGGTCGGAAACCTGTGTGGATCAGTTCTTCTGGATCTGGTCGAAGCTGAGCTCGACCGGGGTCTCGCGACCGAAGATCTCGACGAGGCCCTTGACCTTCTTCGAGTCGGCGTTGATCTCGTTGATCGTGGCCTGCAGGGTGGCGAAGGGGCCGTCGGTGACGGTGACCGAGTCGCCCACCTCGAAGTCCAGGACCTCGACGGTGACCTTGCGGGCCGGCGCCGGCTTGCCCTCGGCCTCGGCGGCCTCGCGGGCGGCCTTCTCCTCGGCCTCCGGGGCGAGCATCTTGACGATCTCGTCCAGGGTCAGCGGGTACGGGTCGTAGGCGTTGCCCACGAAGCCGGTGACGCCCGGCGTGTTGCGGACGACACCCCAGGACTCGTTCGTCAGATCCATGCGGACGAGAACGTAACCGGGCAGCTTGTTCTGCCGGACGTTCTTGCGCTCGCCGTTCTTGATCTGGACGATCTCTTCCTCGGGCACCTCGGCCTGGTAGATGAACTCCTCGACGTTCAGCGAGACGGCACGCTGCTCGAGGTTGGCCTTCACGCGCTTCTCGTAGCCCGCGTAGGTGTGGATCACGTACCACTCGCCGGGGAGCGTGCGCAGCTCCTCGCGGAGCGCGGCGATGGGGTCGACCGGGGCGGCGGGCTCGGCGTCGACGTCCTCGACGGCCTCGTCAGCCTCGGCGTCGTCCTCGGAGTCCTCGACCGCTTCCTCGTCGCCCTCGGCGTCCTCGTCGGACTCCTCGGCCTCGAGCTCGGCGTCGACGGACTCGACGTCCTCGTCGGCCTCGGCGTGCAGGGCGGCCTCCTCGGCGGCCTCGCCGGCCTCGGCGTCAGCAGCGTCGGCCTGGTCCTCGTCGGCCGCCTCGACGATGTCCAGCTCGTCCTCGACGGACTCGGACTCGAAGGCGTCGTTCAGGTTCGCGTCAGACACGGTGGCTGCTTCTTCCTGCGATACAGATGGGGTGGAACAAAAAGTCAGCCGAAGACGTACTTGACTGCTTCCTGGAAGCCATAGTCAATCACGGTCACGAGGCCGATCATGATGACAACGAAGACAATCACCACAGTGGTGTACGTCGTCAGCTGGCCTCGGGTGGGCCAGACGACCTTGCGGAGTTCCGCGACGATCTGGCGGTAGAACAGCGCGAGGCGGCCCAGAGGGCCCTTCTTTCCGCGCTTGCCGCCCTTCCGGGCCTTCTTCGACTCCGGCGCGGCATCTTCGGCATCAGGCATGTCGATGGAGCCTACGGCGTCCGTCACGATGTTTCACCTGATTCCGGGTCGTGGCCGTGCCGCGCCCGGATGGGTTAAGCCGCACGGCGGTGCAATGAAGTACGTACAACATGCGCACAACACCTGGCGGTGTGTGTAGCAGGGCCGGAGGGACTTGAACCCCCAACCGCCGGTTTTGGAGACCGGTGCTCTACCAATTGAGCTACGACCCTTTGCGGTGTCCCCCAACCTACCGCATCGTGAGATGTGGTCGGTGCGGGGCCAACGAGCAGTGAGTGTACGTGGTGATGGGGCCCCACGTCGAACAGAAACGGCTCCGACCTGCGTCCGACCCGTCAGAACGGCCTGCGGGAGGGCCTGTACGACCACGAATGACCGTTCCTGTCCGCTCCGTGAAACCTGTGTGCCGGGCCCGTTCGGGGTCTGGGACGATGGGCCGCATGAGCGCTGCTACCCCTCCCACCGAGCGCCGGGTCTCCGCCCGGATCGGTGCGATCTCCGAGTCCGCGACCCTCGCCGTCGACGCCAAGGCAAAGGCCCTCAAGGCCGCCGGGCGCCCGGTCATCGGTTTCGGCGCGGGTGAGCCCGACTTCCCGACGCCGGACTACATCGTCGAGGCGGCCGTCGAGGCCTGCAAGAACCCCAAGTTCCACCGCTACACGCCGGCCGGCGGGCTGCCCGAGCTGAAGGCCGCCATCGCCGCGAAGACGCTGCGCGACTCCGGCTACGAGGTCGACGCCTCCCAGGTCCTGGTGACCAACGGCGGCAAGCAGGCGATCTACGAGGCCTTCGCCGCGATCCTCGACCCGGGCGACGAGGTCATCGTCCCGGCCCCGTACTGGACCACGTACCCGGAGTCGATCCGCCTCGCGGGCGGCGTCCCGGTGGAGGTCGTGGCCGACGAGACCACCGGCTACCGGGTCTCGGTGGAGCAGCTGGAGGCGGCGCGCACGGAGCGGACCAAGGTCGTCCTCTTCGTCTCCCCCTCGAACCCGACCGGCGCGGTCTACAGCGAGGCCGACGCCGAGGCCATCGGCCGCTGGGCCGTCGAGCACGGCCTGTGGGTCCTGACCGACGAGATCTACGAGCACCTCGTCTACGGGGACGCGAAGTTCACCTCGCTGCCGGCGATCCTGCCCGAGCTGCGCGACAAGTGCATCGTGGTCAACGGCGTCGCCAAGACCTACGCGATGACGGGCTGGCGGGTGGGCTGGATCGTCGGCCCGAAGGACGTCGTGAAGGCCGCGACCAACCTGCAGTCGCACGCCACCTCCAACGTGAGCAACGTGGCCCAGGCCGCCGCGCTGGCCGCCGTCTCCGGGAACCTGGACGCGGTCGCGGAGATGCGCACCGCCTTCGACCGGCGCCGCCAGACCATCGTGCGGATGCTCAACGAGATCGAGGGCGTCTACTGCCCGACGCCCGAGGGCGCGTTCTACGCGTACCCGTCGGTGAAGGCGCTGCTCGGCAAGGAGATCCGCGGCAAGCGCCCGCAGAGCTCGGTCGAGCTGGCCGCGCTGATCCTGGACGAGGCCGAGGTCGCGGTCGTCCCGGGCGAGGCCTTCGGCACCCCGGGCTACCTGCGCCTGTCGTACGCGCTCGGCGACGAGGACCTGGTGGAGGGCGTGTCCCGGCTCCAGAAGCTGCTGGCCGAGGCCCGCGACTGACCTGACCGGCCGGCGATGTCGCCAGGTCGTGCGGGCCCCCGGTTCTGCGGAACCGGGGGCCCGTTTTTGCGTTCTAGCAAGGTCCCGATCGGGGAAAGGGACTGTCCTCGTCCATTCGGGTGCGGCAAGATCGGTCGATGGAGCACGTTTACCGCGACCTCGCCACACTGCCCAAGGCCCATCTGCACCTGCACTTCACGGGTTCGATGCGCCCCTCGACCCTGATCGAACTGGCCGACAAGTACGGGGTGCACCTCCCCGAGGCGCTGAAGAGCGGCACGCCGCCGAAGCTGCGGGCCACCGACGAGCGCGGCTGGTTCCGCTTCCAGCGGCTCTACGACCTCGCCCGCTCCTGCCTGCGCGAGCCGGAGGACATCCAGCGGCTGGTGCGCGAGGCGGCGCAGGAGGACGTCCGCGACGGCTCGGGCTGGCTGGAGATCCAGGTCGACCCCACCTCGTACGCGCCGCTGCTCGGGGGTCTGATCCCGGCCATGGAGATCATCCTGGACTCCGTGGAGGCGGCCGCGCGGGAGACCGGGCTCGGGATGCGGGTGCTGATCGCCGCGAACCGCATGAAGCACCCCCTGGAGGCGCGCACGCTGGCCCGGCTGGCCGTGCGGTACGCGGACCGGGGCGTGGTCGGCTTCGGGCTCTCCAACGACGAGCGGCGGGGCATGGCGCGCGACTTCGACCGGGCCTTCGCCATCGCGCGCGAGGGCGGCCTGCTGGCGGCCCCGCACGGCGGCGAGCTGACCGGCCCCTCGTCCGTACGGGACTGCCTGGACGACCTGCGGGCGGCCCGGGTCGGGCACGGCGTCCGGGCGGCCGAGGACCCGCGGCTGCTGCGGAAGCTGGCGGAGCGCGGGGTGACCTGCGAGGTGTGCCCGGCGTCCAACGTGGCGCTCGGGGTGTACGAGAAGCCGGAGGACGTGCCGCTGCGGACCCTGTTCGACGCCGGGGTGCCGATGGCGCTGGGCGCGGACGACCCGCTGCTGTTCGGCTCCCGGCTGGCGGCGCAGTACGAGATCGCCCGCGTCCACCACGGCTTCACGGACGCGGAGCTGGCGGAGCTGGCCCGGCAGTCCGTGCGGGGCTCGGCGGCCCCGGAGGACGTGCGCACGCGGATGCTCGCGGGGATCGACGACTGGCTGGCGGCGCCGGCCGGCTGATCCCCGCGGCCCGGCCTAGAGCCGGACGCCGACGGTCACGGGCTCGTTGACGAGGGTGACCCCGAAGGCGTCCCGTACCCCGGCGACGACCTCGCGGGCGAGCGCGAGCAGGTCCTCGGTGGTCGCCTCGCCGCGGTTGGTGAGGGCGAGGGTGTGCTTGGTGGAGATCCGGGCGGGCCCGGAGCCGTAGCCCTTCACGAAGCCGGCCTTGTCGATCAGCCAGGCGGCGGAGGTCTTCACGGCGCCGTCCGCGCCCGCGGGGTAGGCGGGCGGGGCGGTCTCGGGCCCGAGGCGCTCGGCGACCCGGGTGAGGAAGGTCGCGTACTGCTCCGCCGTGAGGATCGGGTTGGTGAAGAAGGAGCCGGCCGACCACGTGTCGTGGTCCTCCGGGTCCAGGACCATGCCCTTGCCCGCCCGCAGCCGCAGGACGGTCTCCCGGGCCCGCGTGAGGGGCACCCGGTCGCCGGCCTCGACGCCGAGGGCGCGGGCGGTCTCCGGGTAGGCGATCGGCGCGGACATCCCGTCGGCGTCCTCCAGCTCGAAGCGGACCCGGAGCACGACGTAGCGGTCGGGCTGGTCCTTGAAGCGGCTGTGGCGGTACGAGAAGGCGCACTCGGCGTTGGTGAGGGTGACCGTCTCCTCGGCCCGCCGGTCGTACGCGACGACCTCGGTGACGGTGGCGGAGACGTCCTGGCCGTAGGCGCCGACGTTCTGGATGGGGGTGGCGCCCGCGGAGCCGGGGATGCCGGCGAGGCACTCGATCCCGGCGAGCCCGGCCTCGACGGTCCGCGCGACGGCGTCCGTCCAGACCTCTCCGGCGGCCAGCTCCAGACGGGTGCCGTCGAGGGAGAAGCCGGTCGTGGCGACGTGCAGGGCGGTGCCGTCGAAGCCCTTGTCGCCGATGACCAGGTTGGATCCGCCGCCGATGACGAGCAGCGGCGTGCCGGAGGCGTCGGCCTCGCGGACGGCGGCGATCACCTCGTCGTCCGTGGTGGCGGTGACGAGCCGGGTGGCGGGCCCGCCGAGCCTGAAGGTGGTCAGGGGGGCGAGGGGGGCGTCGTTGAGCTGCTGCACGGGCTCAAGGGTACGGGCCCCTCCCGTACGGAAGGGGCCCGTGTCTCCGGGGTCGTCAGGCGAGCTTGACCACAGCGCGGGACATGCCCAGCACCTTCTGGCCGGCCGAGGTCGCGACGAGGTCGACGCGGACCTGCTGGTCGTCCAGCTTGGCGGCCACCTTGGCGGAGACCTCGATCACGGCGCCCTCGTCGTCGTTGGGGACGACGACCGGCTTGGTGAAGCGGACGCCGTACTCGACGACGGCGGCCGGGTCGCCGGTCCAGTCGGTGACGACGCGGATCGCCTCGGCCATGGTGAACATGCCGTGGGCGATGACGTCGGGGAGGCCGACCTCGCGGGCGAACTTCTCGTTCCAGTGGATCGGGTTGAAGTCACCGGAGGCGCCGGCGTACTGCACGAGCGTGGCGCGGGTCACCGGGAAGGACTGCGCGGGCAGCTCGGTGCCGACCTCGACCTCGTCGTAAGCGATCTTCGCGGTCACGGTCAGGCCTCCTCGGGCGCGCGGGACACGAGCTTGGTCCAGGCGGTGACGACGTGCTCGCCGGTCTCGTCGTGGACCTCGCCGCGGATGTCCAGGATGTCGTTGCCGGCGAGGGACTTGATCGCCTCGATGGTCGAGGTGACCGAGAGGCGGTCCCCGGCCCGCACCGGGCGGGTGTAGGCGAACTTCTGGTCGCCGTGCACCACCCGGCTGTAGTCCAGACCCAGCTGCGGGTCCTCGATGACCTGGCCCGCGGCCTTGAAGGTGATCGCGAAGACGAAGGTCGGCGGGGCGATCACGTCCGGGTGGCCGAGCGCCTTGGCGGCCTCCTGGTCGGTGTACGCGGAATTCGCGTCCCCGATCGCCTCGGCGAACTCGCGGATCTTCTCGCGGCCGACTTCGTACGGCGCGGTGGGCGGATAGGTCCGGCCCACGAAGGACTGGTCGAGCGCCATGGCCTCGATACCTCCTGGTGTGTTGCCTGTACAAACGACACGAGGCCGTCCCCAAAGGGGACGGCCTCGTGTACGAGCCTGATTAGCGCGTCTCGCGGTGCGCGGTGTGCGAGTTGCAGCGAGGGCAGTGCTTCTTCATCTCAAGACGGTCCGGGTTGTTACGCCGGTTCTTCTTGGTGATGTAGTTCCGCTCCTTGCACTCCACGCAGGCCAGCGTGATCTTCGGGCGGACGTCGGTGGCAGCCACGTGAGTGCTCCTTGACGGACGGATTGACGGATGAACGCAGAAAATAGTAGCCGATCGTAGGACCGACCCCACAATCGGCTACTGCGTGTAGCGGTGACCGGACTTGAACCGGTGACACAGCGATTATGAGCCGCTTGCTCTACCGACTGAGCTACACCGCTTTGATGATCCGGATCCCACCCGAAGGTGGGTCCTTCTCACCAGAGCCCCAATACGGAATCGAACCGTAGACCTTCTCCTTACCATGGAGACGCTCTGCCGACTGAGCTATTGGGGCGAGCGAGGAAGACATTACACGGTCCTCCGCCCATCACCCAAATCCGTTTCCCCGGCCACCTGCGAGGCCGCTTCCCGGCAGCCTCCTAGGCCACTCGTGCCCTCATCAGTACGACTATTGCGCTCCTCCTCGAAGGCGGCCGTGGGCGCCCCTAGGCTCGGGCGCACGCTGCGTGATCTTGATCTTGGCCAGCGGTGGCCCGGAGCCCAGAGGAGCCCGATTGTCAGCCGACAGCAAGCAGCCCCAGCCGTCGCCCGAGGACCGTGCCGCGGCCACCGCCGACGCCGCGTCGCTGCTGCTCTGCAACGCGCGGCTGACCGACGGGCGCACCGTGGACGTACGGCTCGGCGGCGGCCGGATCGAGGCGGTCGGCACGGCCGGCAGCCTCGCGGCCGTCGGCGCCCGGGTCGACCTCGCCGGCTACCTGCTGCTGCCCGCTCCGGCCGAGCCCCACGCGCACGCCGACACCGCCCTCACCGCGGACTCCCCCGGCCCCGTCTCGTACGCCCCCGAGGACGTCCAGCGGCGGGCCACCGAGGCGGCGCTCTTCCAGCTCGGGCACGGGGCCACCGCGCAGCGCGCCCAGGTGCGGATCGGGGACGTGCACGGCCTCGGGCCGCTGGAGGCCGTGCTCCAGGCGCGGCGCTCGCTGCGCGGCCTGGTCGACCTGACGGCCGTGGCGGTGCCCCGGCTGCTCACCGGGGCGGCCGGGGCCGACGGCCTGGCGATGCTGCGGGACGCGGTGAAGATGGGCGCCGGGGTGGTCGGCGGCTGCCCGGACCTGGACCCGGATCCGACCGGGTACGTGGAGGCGGTGCTGGAGGTGGCCGCCGAGCACGGCTGCCCGGTGGACCTGCACACCGACGGCGAGGACCCGGCCCGGCTGGCCCGGCTGGCGGCGATGGCCGGCGGGCTGCGGCCCGGGGTGACGATCGGGCCCTGCGCGGGGCTGGGGCGGCCGGCCCCGGACGCGGCCCGGCGGGCGGCGGACCGGCTGGCGGCGGCCGGGGTGACGGTGGTCACGCTGCCCCAGGGCGGCTGCGGGGCCACCGAGCGGCGCGGGACGGCCCCGGTGCGGCTGCTGCGGGCGGCCGGGGTGCGGGTCGCGGCGGGCAGCGGGGCGCTGCGGGACGTCTCCAACCCGGTGGGGCGCGGGGACCCGCTGGAGGCCGCCTATCTGCTGGCCTCGGTGGCCGGACTGCCGGCCGGGGCGGCGTACGCGGCGGTCAGCACGGACGCGCGGGCGGCGATGGGCCTGCCGGAGGTGCGGGTGGAGGCGGGCTTCCCGGCGGAGCTGCTGGCGGTGCGGGGCGAGCGGCTGGCGGGCGTGCTGTCCCTCGCGTACAGCCGGATCGTGGTGCACCGGGGCCGGGTGGTGGCGCGGACCAGCGCGGTGCGGGAGTACTGCGATTCGGCGGCGGCGTTGGACCTGCCGAGGCAGACACGCCCTGAGCGGCCCGATCCGGGGAGCAACGCGGCCCGCTGAGTCGTACGGTCGGGGTATGCGCGTAGTCATCGCTGGTGGACACGGACAGATCGCCCTGCGCCTGGAGCGGCTGCTCGCCGCTGCCGGGCACGAACCGGTGGGCGTCATCCGCCGTCCCGAACAGGGCGCGGCCCTGCGGGAGGCGGGTGCGGAACCGGCGCTCATGGACCTGGAGTCGGCCTCCGTGGAGGAGGTCGCCGGGATCCTCCAGGGCGCGGACGCGGCCGTCTTCGCGGCGGGCGCGGGCGCGGGCAGCGGCGCGGACCGCAAGGACACGGTGGACCGCGCGGCGGCGGTCCTCTTCGCCGACGCGGCCGAACGGGCAGGCGTGCGCCGCTTCCTCGTGGTCTCGTCGATGGGCGCGGACGCGGCCCACGAGGGCGACGCGGTCTTCGACGCCTATCTGCGCGCCAAGGGTGCCGCGGACGACGCCGTACGCGCCCGCACGGGGCTCGACTGGACGGTCCTGCGCCCCGGGATGCTCACCGACGACGCGGGTACGGGCCTGGTCCGCCTGGAGGCCCGCACGGGCCGCGGCCCGGTCCCCCGCGACGACGTGGCGGCGGTGCTGGCCGAGCTGCTGGAGACCCCGGCGACGGCGGGCCTGACCCTCGAACTGATCTCGGGCTCGGTCCCGGTCACGGTGGCGGTGAAGGACGTCGCGGGCAACTGACCCCCGCCGGGCGTAGCTTGGACCCTCCACGCCGCACCGGGGGGTCCAGCACATGCGCGTCCTGCTCTACTACCCGCTCGTCTCGCCGCCGCCGGAGGTCGTCCACCAGGCGCTGCTCTACTGGGACGCCCTGGCGTCCGTCACGCCGCTGGACCGCCAGGTCCGGCGGGCCGCGACGAGCCCGGAACTCGCGGAACTCGAACAGCTCGGGCTGTACCACCCGATGGACCACTACCGGCTCTTCGACCAGGCCCTGCCCGACCGGGAGTTCACGGACCGGATCCGCGTCGCGCTGCGGCGGCTGGCGGAGCGTCAGGCGGCGGCCCCCGCGCCCTTCGACGCGTACATCAACTCCTCCAAGTGGTCGTGGTCCCTGGAGCGGCACCTCGTCTCCCTGGGGCTCGGTACCCGGCTGTCGGGCCGCTGGTCCATCGCCGTGACCGCGGAGACCGCGCAGACGGTCATCGGGGCGGCTGCGCGGATCGCCGCCGCGGAGGCGAGCCGCGACACCACGGCGTACATCCCGTACACCGACGCTCGCGTCGCGCACCGGGCCGCGCGGGAGCTGTCCCCCCGGGACCCTGAGCGGCGGCTACGAGGTGGACCTGGGCCGCGTCCTGCCGCTCCCGGCCCCGGGCACGCCGCTCTCGGCGGTGCTGGCCTTCCGGGAGCGCCACGCGGACGAGCGGCACCGGCTGCTGCGGGCCGTCCACCGCCTCCTGGGCGAGCTGCGCCGCGACTACGCCCACCCCGCCGAGGTCCTCGGCGAGCTGGAGCGCGAGCTGTCCGCGGCGGCGGCCGACTACCGCGCGGCCGGCACCGCCCTCCGCCTGGCCTGGCGCACCCGCCTGATCACCGTCGCCGTCGCCCTCACGGGCGCCGCCGGCGCCGCGGCCTCGCTCCCCGGCTGGGCCACGGTGACGGCGGCCACGGCGGGCGCCTACGCGGTCAACGTGGCCACGGCCCCCATCCGCCCGCTGAAGACCCGTCGCGACGACCACGACTTCGCCTACCTGCACCACGTCCGCGAGGACCTGGGCTGAACGACCGCGGAAACGCGGAACGGCCCCCGATCCGCGTTTCCGCAGATCGGGGGCCGTTCCTTCCATGTGGCGGCGCCAGGATTCGAACCTGGGTAGGCTAAGCCGACGGATTTACAGTCCGCTCCCATTGGCCACTCGGGCACACCGCCATGGGATCGCTGCTTCGGATGGCCGCTTTTCGGCGGTGCTCCTTGGCAACGACGTAAACGATACCTGATCCCCAGGGGTGCTTCGCCACCGGATTGATCACGGGTTCGCGGCGGTCCGGGTGGCTACGCTTTGTGCTGTACCCGAACGCATCCGAGCAAGGAGCCTCACCCCATGGCCGACTCCAGTTTCGACATCGTCTCCAAGGTCGATCGGCAGGAGGTCGACAACGCCCTCAACCAGGCCGCCAAGGAGATCCAGCAGCGCTACGACTTCAAGGGCACCAACGCCTCGATCTCGTGGTCGGGCGAGAAGATCCTGATGGAGGCGAACGGCGAGGAGCGGGTCAAGGCGATCCTCGACATCTTCCAGACCAAGCTGATCAAGCGCGGCATCTCGCTGAAGTCGCTGGACGTGGCGGGCGAGCCGCAGCTGTCCGGCAAGGAGTACAAGCTCTTCGCCTCGATCGTCGAGGGCATCTCCCAGGAGAACGCCAAGAAGGTCTCCAAGGTCATCCGCGACGAGGGCCCCAAGGGCGTGAAGGCCCAGGTGCAGGGCGAGGAGCTGCGGGTCACCTCGAAGAGCAGGGACGACCTGCAGGCGATCATCGCGCTGCTCAAGGGCAAGGACTTCGACTTCGCCCTGCAGTTCGTGAACTACCGGTAAGCACCCGGTTCGGCGTCCGAAAACCGCCAGCCGGAGGCCGGCGGGAATCGCACACTGGAGTCATGGACGTCATCGACGAGATCACCGTGTACGCGTACACCGACGGCCCCCTGGGCGAGATGCTCCTGGTCGGAGAGCTCGCCGAAGGGGGCCGTACCGCGTTGCGCTCGCTCTCGCTGCCCGGCCAGAAGGGGGGCGCGACGGTCGAGGAGGGGTGGGTCCGCGATCCGGCGGCCTTCGAGGAGGCCGTGCGGCAGCTCGGGGAGTACTTCGCCGGCGAGCGGGACTCCTTCGACCTGCTCCTCGCCGGGGGCGGGACCGACTTCCAGCGCCGGGTGTGGGCCGCCCTGGAGGAGATCCCGTACGGGACGACCGTGTCGTACGGCGACGTCGCCCGGCGGGTCGGGGCCTCCGGCGCCGCCGTGCGGGCCGTGGGCACCGCGATCGGACGCAATCCGCTGCTCGTGGTGCGGCCCTGCCACCGGGTCATCGGCGCGGACGGGAGCCTGCGCGGCTACGCGGCCGGGCTGGAGCGCAAGGAGGCCCTGCTGGGGCTGGAGGGGGCCCTCGCGTGAGCGAGGGACTGTTCCCGCGCGAGCGGGCCGAACCGGCGCCCGGGGCGGTGCACGTCCCCGGCTGGCTGCCGTTCGCGCGCCAGCGGGAACTGGTCGCCGCCTGCCGCGACTTCGGGCGCGGGCCCGTCCCGTACCGGCAGACCGTGCTGCCCGGCGGCGGGGTGATGTCGGTGCGCTCGCTCTGCCTGGGCCGGCGCTGGGAGCCGTACCGCTACCTGGACGGCGTCGCCGTCGAACTCCCGGGCTGGCTGGCCGAGCTGGGGCGCGAGGCGCTGGCCGAGGCGTACGGCGACCACGGCGGGTTCGCGCCGGACACCGCGCTGGTCAACTTCTACCCGGACGGCGCGCGCATGGGCATGCACCAGGACAGGGAGGAGCGGTCCGCCGCCCCGGTGGTGTCGCTGAGCCTGGGCGACACCTGCGTGTTCCGGCTGGGGAACACGCAGGACCGCGGACGGCCCTACACCGACGTGGAGTTGGCCTCCGGGGACCTGTTCGTCTTCGGCGGGCCGTCCAGGTTCGCGTACCACGGGGTGCCCAGGGTGTACGCCGGGACGGCCGATCCCGCGCTGGGGCTCGGCGGGCGGCTGAACATCACCCTGCGCGAGACGGGGCTCTAGGGCTCCGAGGTCCTAGCGTTCCCGCGAGTGGCCGAAGAGGACCCGGTACGCGATCAGGAGGACCAGCGAGCCGCCGATCGCCGACAGCCAGGTCGCCCCGTCGTAGAAGTCCGCGGTGATCGGGCGGTCGAGGAAGCGGGCCGACAGCCAGCCGCCGAGGAACGCGCCGACGACGCCGATCAGCGTCGTGCCGATCAGGCCGCCGGGGTCCCGCCCGGGCAGCAGGATCTTGGCGATGACTCCGGCGAGGAGTCCGAGGACGATCCAACCGATGATGCTCATGCCAGGAAGGACGCCCTGTCGGCCCCCGCGGTTGCCGCGCTGACTAGTGTGCGGCCCATGACACAGGAACTGCGCCGCTCCCTCGGGGTGTTCGACGCCGTCGTCATCGGGCTCGGCTCGATGCTCGGCGCCGGGATCTTCGCGGCGCTGGGCCCGGCGGCCCACGCGGCCGGCACCGGACTCCTGCCGGCGCTCGCGACCGCCGCCGTCGTCGCCTACTGCAACGCCACGGCCTCCGCCCGGCTCGCCGCCCGCTACCCGGCCTCCGGCGGCACCTACGTGTACGGGCGGGCACGACTGGGCCCGTTCTGGGGGTACTTGGCGGGCTGGGCCTTCGTCGTCGGCAAGACGGCCTCCTGCGCGGCCATGGCGCTCACCGTCGGCGCCTACCTGTGGCCGGAGCAGGCGCACGCGGTCGCGGTCGCCGCCGTGGTCGCGCTCACCGCCGTGAACTACCGGGGCGTGCAGAAGTCGGCGCTCCTCACCCGGGTGATCGTGGCGCTCGTCCTGGCCGTGCTCGCCGCCGTCGTGACGGTCTCCGCGGGGGGCCGGACAGGCCGAGCGGCTCGGGCTCGACGGGGACGTGCCGACCGGCGGGGTGCTGCAGGCGGCGGGGCTGCTGTTCTTCGCCTTCGCCGGGTACGCGCGGATCGCGACGCTCGGCGAGGAGGTCCGCGACCCGGAGCGGACCATTCCCCGGGCCGTGCCGATCGCCCTGGGCATCACGCTCGTCGTCTACGCGGCCGTCGCCCTGAGCGTCCTCGCCGTCCTCGGCGCGCCCCGGCTGGCCGCCTCCGCGGCCCCGCTCGCCGACGCCGCGCGCGCGGCGGGCGCGCCCTGGCTGGTGCCGGCCGTCACCGCGGGCGCGGCGCTCGCGGCCCTCGGCGCGCTGCTCTCGCTGATCCTCGGCGTCTCCCGGACCACCCTCGCGATGGCCAGGGACGGGCATCTGCCGGCCCCGCTGGCCGCCGTGCACCCCCGCTTCGGGGTGCCGCACCACGCGGAGCTCGCGGTGGGCGCGGTGGTGGCCGTGGTGGCGGCGACGGCCGACGTGCGGGGCGCGATCGGCTTCTCGTCGTTCGGCGTCCTGGTCTACTACGGCATAGCCAACGCCGCCGCCTGGACGCTCGGCCCCCGCGAACGCCCGCTGGCCGCCCTCGGGCTGCTCGGCTGCGGCGTGCTGGCCTTCGCGCTGCCGATGGGCGCCGTCCTCGCCGGGGTGGGCGTCCTGGCGGCGGGGACGGTCGCGTACGCCGTGGTGGGCGCCGTCAGGCGAACTCGACCGTGACGCCCGAGCAGGCCAGGGCGACGACGATCTCCTCGAAGGTGGGCGGCCGGTTCCGCGTCCGGGGCAGCACGCCGAGGCAGGTGCGGGCGACGTGCGCGTCGTGCCAGACGAGGGTGGTGCCCGGCTCGAACGGCGGGTGCAGCTGGTCGAGGTCCTCCGCGAGATAGCCGCCGGGGCCCAGGAAGGCCTCCCCCAGCGCGCACCAGAAGGAGTCCGCGTCGACGACGTGGGTGCCGTCGAGGTGGTACGTGTCGGCCGGCGGGTCCGGCACCTCGGAGCGGCGCCTGGCCTGTTCCAGCCACGCGCCGCGGGTCCCGGAGGGGAAGCGGGCCCAGGTGCCGGGCTCCTCGGGGCGGCACCCCCACCACAGCTCCCAGATGTCCGCGACGGCCGGCGGGCGCAGGTCGCGGCGGTCGACGAGCACGGTCAGGTCGAGCAGTCCGGCCCGGGCGTGCGCGTCGCCCTCGGACGGCGCCCAGCCGGTGATCCGGGCGCCCCGGGTGCCGGAGGCGGCCGTGCCGGCCCGCGCCAGGCGCTCGTAGGTGACGGGACCGGGGAGCGCGGGCCCGCCGGACTCCACGGCGCCGCGCAGGGCCCCGCGCGGGGAGCAGCCGAGGAAGGTGACCTCGGTGTGCGTCGCCTCCTCCGGCTCCTCGGGGGAGACCCGTATGAGGTTGGCGCAGTCGACGGCGTCCCGCCGGTCCCGCTCGCGCAGGGGCGGGGTGCGGGCCTCGACGGTGACGACGTCGCCGCGTATGCCGAGGACGCGGACGTCCAGGAGGCGGGACACGCCGTCCGCCGTGCGCACGAGGAGCTCGCCCTGGGGCGCGGTGCCCTCCACGACGGCCTGGGTGACGGCCCGGGCGAGCGGGCCGCGCGGCTCGCAGCCGCGGAGCTCGTAGCGGGCGCGGGCGGGCGGCGCGGGGTCGGCGAACAGGCCGTCGACGTCGGCGCACAGGGCGAGGACGTCCGCGCCGGACAGCAGCGCGTACTTCGGGTTCGGCACTCCCCGCACTAGTGGACCGGGTAGCCGTGGGCGGCCTGGTCCGTGCGGACGATCTCCTTGCCCAGCGGCAGCAGCGAGACCGGCACCATCTTGAAGTTCGCGATGCCGAGCGGGATGCCGATGATCGTGATGCACAGGGCGATGCCGGTGGTGATGTGGCCGAGAGCCAGCCACCAGCCGGCGAGGATCAGCCACAGCACGTTGCCCACGCAGGAGGGCGCGCCCGCGTCGCGGCGGTCGACGACCGTGTACCCGAAGGGCCACAGGGCGTAGACGCCGATCCGGAAGGCGGCGAGGCCGAAGGGGATGCCGATGATCGTGATGCAGAGCAGGACGCCCGCCAGCATGTAGCCGAGGAACATCCAGAATCCGCAGAGGACCAGCCAGATGACGTTCAGGATTGTCTTCACGGGCGTCGACCTGCCATCTGTTCGAGCCGGGCGATGCGCTCGGCCATCGGCGGGTGGGTGGAGAACATCTTCGAGAGGCCCTGTCCCGGGCGGAACGGGTTCGCGATCATCATGTGGCTCGCGGTCTCGATCTTCGGCTCGGGGGGCAGCGGAAGCTGCTTGGTGCCCGCCTCCAGCTTGCGCAGGGCGCTGGCGAGGGCGAGCGGGTCGCCGGTGAGCTGGGCGCCGGAGGCGTCCGCCTCGTACTCGCGGGAGCGGGAGATGGCGAGCTGGATGACCGAGGCGGCGATCGGGCCCAGGATCATGATCAGCAGCATGCCGAGCAGCCCGGGGCCGTCGTCGTCGTTGGAGCGGCCGATCGGGATCAGCCAGGCGAAGTTCACCAGGAACATGATCACGGAGGCGAGCGCGCCGGCCACCGAGGAGATCAGGATGTCCCGGTTGTAGACGTGGCTCAGCTCGTGGCCGATGACCCCGCGCAGCTCGCGCTCGTCCAGGATGGCGAGGATGCCCTCGGTGCAGCACACGGCCGCGTTGCGCGGGTTGCGGCCGGTGGCGAAGGCGTTGGGCGCCTGGGTGGGCGAGATGTAGAGCCGCGGCATGGGCTGGCGGGCCTGGGTCGAGAGCTCCCGGACCATCTTGTAGAGGGCCGGGGCCTCGAACTCGCTCACGGGACGTGCGCGCATGGCGCGCAGCGCCAGCTTGTCGCTGTTCCAGTACGCGTAGGCGTTGGTGCCGATCGCCACGAAGAGCGCGACGATCAGGCCCGTACGCCCGAAGAAGCTGCCGATGACGATGATGAGGGCCGAGAGCCCTCCGAGGAGTACGGCGGTCCTCAGCCCGTTGTGCCGGCGGTGCACGGTACGCCCTCCAAGTGGTGCGGCAGGGGAACCCTTTGCTCTATGGGGATCCACCGTCCAGTGGACCCTCCCCTCCTGGTCAACGCCAGGCGGAAGGCTCGGGTTCCCCGGGCCGCACGGGGTGCCGTGTGGGCCGTACGGGTGACTAGCGGGCGGCGGGGATCTTCTCAGCGAGGGAGAAGACCGGCTCGACCTCGCTGGTGCAGTGGGCGCAGCGGGAGGCGATGGCCGGGATCTCGGTGAAGCAGCGGGGGCAGTCGCGCTTCTCGGACTTCGGGTCGGACGCCTCCTCCTTGGCGAACCTCTCCTGGATCTTCGACATGGGGACGACGATCAGGAAGTAGAGGACGGCCGCGGTGATGACGAACGCTATGGCGGCGGCGATCGCCAGACCGTACGGGAAGACGGTCTTGCCGACGGTGAAGCTGGCCTCGCTGAAGTCGCCGACCGAGCCGGTGGCGAGACCGATGAGCGGGGTGATGAACGCCTTGCTGAAACCGGTCACGACGGCCGTGAAGGCCGAGCCGACGGCCAGTCCGATGGCCATCGAGACGACGTTCCCGCGAAGTATGAAGTCCTTGAAACCGTTCAGCACGGGGTACTGCTCCTTGGGTTTTTTCCGTGGGGGGATCAGAAGACGCTGTTCGCCGCGAAGCGGAGGGCGATCTGCGGGTAGCCCGACAGGACGACGCCCGCGACGGCGGTCAGCGCGATCGCCAGGGTGACGGGGGTGGGGGCCCCGAGCCGCGTGACGGCGCCGTCGGCGGCGCCCTCGGGCGCACGGAAGATCAGCGCCGTCCACCGCAGGTAGTAGTAGAGGGCGATCACGACGTTGACGCCCATGATCACGGCGAGCCAGCCGAGGCCGGCGTCGACGGCGGCCGAGAAGACGGTCACCTTGGCGAAGAGGCCGATGATACCCGGGGGCAGTCCGGCCAGATTCAGCAGGAAGAAGCCGAGCGCGAGGGCGACGCCGGGGCGCTCGGCGTACAGGCCGCGGAAGTCGGAGATCCGGGCCTGCGGGCGGGTCCGGGCGACGAGCACGACGACGGCGAAGGCGCCGAGGTTCACGACGGCGTACATCAGGGCGTACGCGACGGTGGCGCCGATCTGGTCGTCGCTGGAGTACGCGGCGGCGGCGATCGGCACCAGGAGGTAGCCGGCCTGGGCGACGGAGGACCAGGCGAGCAGCCGTACCGCGCTCCACGCGCGCGTGGAGACCTGCCGCAGGGCGGCCACGTTGCCGACGGTCATGGTGAGCGCGGCCAGGACGGCGAGCGCCGGTCCCCACACGTCCGCGTAGGAGGGGAAGGCGACGACGGTCACCAGGATGAGCCCGGTGAAGCCGACGGCCTTGCCGACCACGGACAGGTAGGCGGCGACGGGCAGCGGGGCTCCGACGTAGGTGTCGGGCACCCAGAAGTGGAAGGGCACGGCGGCGGTCTTGAAGGCGAAGCCGACGAGGGTGAGCACCACGCCCGCCTGGGCGAGGGTCTGCAGCTGGCCCGGCACCCCGCCGAGCCGCTGGGCGATCTCGGTGAGGTGGAGGGTGCCGGTCGCCGCGTAGACGAAGCTGACGCCGAGCAGGGTCACGGCGGTCGCGGTGACCGAGGAGAGGAAGAACTTGAGGGCCGACTCGCTGGACATGCGGTCGCCGCGCTTGAGGCCGACCAGCGCGAAGGCGGGCAGCGAGGCCACTTCGAGGGCGACGACGAGGGTCGCCAGGTCCCGGGAGGCGGGCAGCAGGGCGGCGCCGGCCGCGGAGGACAGCAGCAGGAACCAGTACTCGCCGACGGGCAGCTTGTCACGGGTGTCGGCGAGCGAGAGCAGCGCGGTCACGAGCGCGCCGCCGAGCACCAGGAACTGGATGACGACGGTGAAGTGGTCGGCGGTGTAGCTGCACGCCCGCAGGCCGGTGTCGGGGGTGAGGCAGAAGGTCGACCGGTCGCCGGCCCGCAGCGGGACGAGCAGCGCGAGGGCGGCGGCCAGGCCGCCGACCGCGGTCCAGCCGAGCAGCTGCTTGCGCGCGGCGGGGACGAAGAGGTCGGCGACGAGGATGCCGACCGCGACCACCGCGGTGAGGGTGGGCGGCGCGATCGTGAGCCAGTCGACGGACTGGACGAGGGACATCACGGCTTTCCTCCGGCGAGCAGCTGCTGGACGGCCGGGTCGGTGAGGCCGAGGAGGACCGCGGGCCACAGTCCGGCGAGGACGGTGAGGGCGACGAGCGGGCTCCAGGCGGCGACCTCGTACCCCTGCACGTCGGCGATGGGCGTCTCGCCGGCCGGGCGGGGGCCGCCCATGCAGACGCGGCGGACGACGAGGAGCAGATAGGCGGCGGTGAGGAGGGTGCCGAGGCCGCCGATCGCCATGAAGGTGAGGAAGGCGGGCCGGCTGAGGCCCTCGGCCGGGTCGAAGGCGCCGAACAGGGCGAGCATCTCGCCCCAGAACCCGGCGAGGCCGGGCAGTCCCAGGGAGGCGACGGCGGCGAAGGCGAGGAGGGCGCCGAGACGGGGGGCGCGGCCGTAGAGGGCGGCGCCGGTGGCCCCGGCGAGGGTGTCCAGGTCGGCGGTGCCGTAGCGGTCCTTGAGGGCGCCGACCAGGAAGAAGAGCAGGCCGGTGATGAGGCCGTGGGCGATGTTGGCGAAGAGGGCGCCGTTGACCCCGGTGGGGGTCATGGTGGCGATGCCGAGGAGCACGAAGCCCATGTGGCCGACGGAGGAGTACGCGATCAGGCGCTTGAGGTCGCCCTTGTTGCCGGGCCGTACGAGGGCGAGGCAGGCGAGCGATCCGTAGATGATCCCGGCGACGGCGAAGGCGGCGAGGTACGGGGCGAAGGTGCGCATGCCGTCGGGGGCGATCGGCAGCACGATGCGGACGAACCCGTAGGTGCCCATCTTCAGCAGGACGCCGGCGAGGAGGACCGAGCCGACGGTCGGGGCGGCGGTGTGGGCGTCCGGGAGCCAGCTGTGCAGCGGCCACATCGGGGTCTTCACCGCGAGTCCGAGGCCGATCGCGAGAACGGCGACGACCTGCACCGTCGTGGTCAGGCCCCGGCCGTTGTCGGTGGCCAGTGCCACCATGTCGAACGTGCCCGCCTTGATGCCGATGAGGAGGAGGCCGAGCAGCATCACGACCGAGCCGAGCAGCGTGTAGAGGACGAACTTCCAGGAGGCGGCCCGCCTCCCCTCGCCGCCCCAGCGGGCGATGAGGAAGTACATCGGGATGAGGACCGTCTCGAAGGCCAGGAAGAACAGGACCAGGTCGAGGACGGCGAAGGTCGCGAGGGTGCCGGACTCGAGGACGAGCAGCAGCGCGACGAATGCCTTGGGTGACGGGCCCGACGGCATCTTGAAGTAGCTGTACAGCGCGCAGAGGAAGGTCAGCAGCGCGGTCAGGAGCAGGAGGGGGAGCGAGATGCCGTCGACACCGAGGTGGATGCGCACGCCGAGCGCGGGGATCCAGCTGACGTCCGTCGTGGCCTGCATCGCCGACGGCCGGTCGTGGTCGAAGCCGAGCGCGAGGACGATCGCGGCCAGCAGGATCACGCCGGTGACGGTGACGCCGTGGCGCAGCACGGCCTGGTCGGGGGAGTTCCCCCTCAGTCCGGGCGGGGCCGGCAGGAGGGCCGCGGCGGCGCCGACGAGCGGGCCGGCGACGATCAGGGCGAGCAGGAACTGCATCACGGATTCGCTGATATCGATCACGGCTCACGCTCCGGCGACGTTGGCGAGGACGACGGCGACGATCGCCAGGACGACGGAGCCGGCGAGCAGGGCGCTGAGGTAGCTCTGCACGTTGCCGGTCTGGGCGCGGCGGACCAGCCAGCCGAGGCCCTTGGCGCTGTCGGCCGCGCCGCGGACGTAGGTGTCGACGACCTCGCGGTCCAGGAAGCGGACCAGGGAGGCGGCGGCGAGCACGGGGCGGACGAAGGCGGCCCGGTAGACGGCGTCCAGGTGGAAGCCGTCGGCGGCCGGGCGGTGCAGCGGTCCGAGCAGGGCGCGGCCGGGGTCGGCCGGGTCCTGGGCGGGGTGCGGCAGGTCCAGGGCCTCCGCCTCGACCTGGCCGCCCTCGGCGTCGGGGTGGGCGACGGTGGTCCCGGCGGGGACCGCGCGCCGGGGGGCGAGCGCCCGCCAGACCGCGTACAGGACGGCGGCGCCGACGACGGCGAGGCCGGTGCCGAGGACGGCGGTGGTGACGGTCGGGGTCAGCGGGTGCCCGTCGAACCAGTCGTCGAGGTAGGCGGCGGTCAGTCCGAAGCCGAGCGAGGGGACGGCCAGCACCCACAGGACGGTGGTCATGGCGAGCGGCTGGCGTCCGTGGTCCGGCGCCTCGGTGCCGCGGCCGCGGAAGGCGAGCAGCCACAGCCGCATCGCGTACGCGGCGGTGAGCAGCGCCGTGAGGAGTCCGGCGACGAAGACGATCCAGCCGGCCCCGGCCGGGGCGACGGTCGTCTCGCCGGTGGCGGTGTGCTCGGCGGCGACGAGGACGGCCTCCTTGGAGAAGAAGCCGGCGAAGGGCGGGATCGCGGCGAGCGCGAGCAGGCCGACGGTCATCGTCCAGTAGGCGTCCGGGATGCGCTTGGTCAGCCCGCTCATCCGGGACATCGCGGAGAGCGAGTTGGTGCCGGCGGCGTGGATGACCGCGCCCGCGGCGAGGAAGAGCAGCGCCTTGAAGGCGCCGTGCGACAGGAGGTGGAAGACGGCGGCGCCGCGGTCGCCGACGGCCAGGGCGCCGGACATGTAGCCGAGCTGGCCGATCGTCGAGTAGGCGAGGACCCGCTTGATGTCGTCCTGGGCGAGCGCGGCGAGCGCCGAGCCGACCATGGTGACCGCGGCCATCACGGCGAGCACGACGAGCGCGGCGGCCGAGGCGGTGAAGACGGGCAGCAGCCGGGCCACGAAGTAGATGCCGGCGGCGACCATCGTCGCCGCGTGGATCAGCGCGGAGACCGGGGTCGGGCCGGCCATCGCGTCGGGCAGCCAGGTGTGCAGCGGGAACTGCGCGGACTTGCCGGCCACGCCGGCGAGGAGCAGCAGCGCGATCAGGGTGGGGTGGTCGAGGCCGCCGCTCGCGACGGCGCCGAGGACGCCGGTGATGCGGAAGGTGCCCGCGTCGGTGGCGAGGGCGAAGAGCCCGATGAGGAAGGGGACGTCGCCCAGCTTGGTGACGAGGAAGGCCTTCAGGGAGGCCGAGCGGGCCTCGGGGGTCTCCCAGTAGTGCCCGACCAGGAAGTACGAGCAGATGCCCATGATCTCCCAGCCGACCAGGAGCACCATCAGGTCGCCGGAGTAGACGACGAGCAGCATCGCGGAGGTGAAGAGGGAGACCAGCGCCGCGTACGAGGGGTAGCGCGGGTCGTGGCGGAGGTAGCCGGTCGAGTAGACCTGCACGCAGGTGGCGACCACGCCGACCAGGACGGCGACGAGGGCGGCGAAGCCGTCGATGTGCAGGGCCAGGTCGATCGGGACCGAGCCGGTGGGCGTCAGCTGGGTGGCGGCGTCGATGGACTTCCCGCCGCCCTGGCGGCCGGCGACGACGGCGGCGAGGACCGCCGCGGCGAGCGTCGGCAGCACGGCGAGGGGACGCACGAAGCCGGGGGCGGTGCGGCCGAGGAAGAGGCCGGCGACGGCGCCGAGGAAGGGGAGCAGGGGGACGAGGACGGCGAGGGTCGTGGTGGTCACGCGTGGGCCTCGGCCTTCTCGTCCGCGGACGGCTCGTCGTCGGACCGGTCGTCGTCGGACGGCTCGTCCTCGGACGCGGTCTCCTTGGTGTCGCGGAGCCGGTCCACGTCGGAGGTGCCGCGGTTGCGGTAGACCATCAGGACGATCGCGAGACCGATGCCGATCTCCGCGGCGGCGATGGCGATGGTGAAGAGGGTGAGGGCCTGCCCGGCGTGCAGGGCGTCCCGCAGCCAGACGTCGAAGGCGACCAGGTTGAGGTTGACGGCGTTGAGCATGAGCTCGACGGACATCAGGACCAGGATCGCGTTGCGGCGGGCGAGCACGCCGTACAGGCCGACGCAGAAGAGGAGGGCGGCCAGGACGGCCGGGTAGACGAGGTGCATCAGTCCCGCTCCCCCGCACTCGCGTTCTCGGTCCCGTTCTCGGTCCCGTTCGTGCGCTTCGACAGGACGATCGCGCCGACCAGGGCCGCGAGCAGCAGCACCGACAGCGCCTCGAAGGGCAGCACCCAGTGCCGGAAGAGGATCTCTCCGGTCACCGCGGTGGAGCCCTGGACGGTGCCGCCGGGCCCGTCGAGGTCGATCCAGGTGGTGCGGAAGGCGTCCACGACCACCCACACCAGGGCGGCCGCGGCGGTCACCGCGACCCCGAGGGCGACCCAGCGGTTGCCCGAGTCGGAGTCCGGCGAGCGGCCGATGGGGGCCTTGGTGAGCATGAGCCCGAAGAGGAGGAGGACGACGACCGAGCCGACGTAGATCAGCACCTGGACCCAGGCGATGAACTCCGCGGTCAGCAGCAGGTACTCGACGGCGACCCCGCCGAGCGCCACGACCAGCCACAGGGCGGCGTGCACGAGCTGCTTGGTGGTGACCGTGACGAGGGCCGCGCCGAGGGTGACGAGGCCGACGAGGAGGAAGGCGATCTCGACGCCGGTGGGCGACAGGAAGCCGTGGGCGTTCGGGGCGGCGAGGATCACTGCTGCTCCCCCTCGGCGGCCTCGGCGGCGGCCGAGGCCGCGGCCTGGGCCGCCGCCTTCTCGGCCGCCTTGCGGGCCGCGGCGATCTCCTTCGGCTCCTCCGCGCGCGGGTCGAGCGCCGGCGGCTCCGGCACGGTCCACATCCACTCGCGGAGCTTGTCGCGCTCGTGGGTCAGCTCGTGGATGTCGGTCTCCGCGTACTCGAACTCGGGCGACCAGAACAGCGCGTCGAACGGGCACACCTCGATGCAGATGCCGCAGTACATGCAGAGGGAGAAGTCGATCGCGAAGCGGTCCAGGACGTTGCGGCTGCGCTCGCGCCCGCCGGGGGCGGCCGGGGGGACCGTCTCCTTGTGGGAGTCGATGTAGATGCACCAGTCGGGGCACTCGCGGGCGCACAGCATGCAGACCGTGCAGTTCTCCTCGAACAGCCCGATCACCCCGCGGGTGCGGGGCGGCAGTTCGGGCTGCACGTCCGGGTACTGCGCGGTGACGCTCTTGCGGGTCATCGTGCGGAGGGTGACGGCGAGGCCCTTGGCGAGGCCGGAGCCGGGGATCGGGGGGGCCATGGTTACTGGATCGCCACCTTCACGATGCCGGTCAGCGCGATCTGCGCGAGGGCGAGCGGGACGAGGGTCGTCCAGGCGAGCTTCTGGAGCTGGTCCTCGCGGAGCCGGGGGTACGAGACGCGCAGCCAGATCACCACGAACGCCAGGACGGCGGTCTTCAGCAGGGTCCAGACCCAGCCGAGCCCGTCGGCGCCGAAGGGGCCGTGCCAGCCGCCGAGGAAGAGGACGGTGGTCAGGCCGCACAGGACGACGATGCCCGCGTACTCGGCGAGCAGGAAGAGCGCGAAGCGGAGGCCGGTGTACTCCGTGTAGGCGCCGAAGATGATCTCCGAGTCGGCGACCGGCATGTCGAACGGCGGTCGCTGGAGCTCCGCGAGGCCCGCGGTGAAGAAGACCAGCGCCCCGACGATCTGCCAGGGCACCCACCACCACTCGAAGGCGTTCAGGATGCCGGGCAGGGAGACGGTGCCGGCCGCCATCGCGACGGACGCGGCGGCGAGCAGCATCGGCAGCTCGTACGCGAGCAGCTGCGCGGCGGTGCGGAGCCCGCCCAGCAGCGAGAACTTGTTGGCCGAGGCCCAGCCCGCCATCAGGCTGCCGAGCACGCCGACGCCCATCACCGCGAGCACGAAGAAGATGCCCGCGTCGATCACCTGCCCGACCGCGCCCTCGCTCGGCCCGATCGGGATCGCGACCAGCACGAGCAGGTACGGGAGGAGGGCGACGGCCGGCGCGAGCTGGAAGATCCGCCGGTCGGCCGCGGCCGGGACGACGTCCTCCTTCTGCGCGAACTTCACCCCGTCGGCGACGAGCTGCGCCCAGCCGTGGAAGCCACCGGCGTACATCGGGCCGAGGCGGCCCTGCATGTGGGCCATGACCTTGTGCTCGGTCTGGCCGACGACCAGCGGCAGCACGAGGAAGACGGCGAAGACGACGAGCAGCCGGAGGGCGACGTCGAGTACGTCGTTCACGCGGGATCGCCTCCGGCGGGGGTGTCGTGGGGTTCGTCGGGCTCGGAGCGGGGGCCCTCGGCGGGCGGCGGGGCCGGGGCCTCGGGGGCTGCGTCGGCCTCGGGGGTCGCGTCGGCCTCGGGGGTCGCGTCGGCCTCGGGGGTCGCGTCGGCCTCGCCTTCGGCGGGCTCCGGGGCCGGGGCCTCCGGGGCCTCGGGCGCGGAGGCCCCGGCCGGCTCGGTCGGAGCGGGCTCCGTGCCCGTCTTCGGCTCCTCGTCGAAGGCCGGGCGGGCGTGGTGCCACGGGGCGTCCGCGCTGCGGGTACGGGGAGCGGGCGCGGGCTTCCGCGGCGCCTCGGCGTCCTGGCCCGCGGCCGGGGCCTCGGGGGCCGGGGTCGTGGCCTCGGGGGCGTCCGCGGCCTCCGCGCGCTGGCTCGCCGAACCGGCGCTCGCGCTGCGGGACCGCCGTACCGGAGCGGACGGATCCACACCCGTACCCGTCTGGCTGGCCGAGCCGTCCGACGCCGACCGGGACCGACGCACCGGAGCCGACGGATCCACGGCCCCCTGGCTCGCCGAACCCTCCGACGCCGTCCTGGCGCGGCGCACCGGGGCCGACGCGTCCGGCTGGGTCGCCGAGCCCTCGGCGGCCGTGCGGGTGCGGCGGACCGGGCGGTCGCCCGCGGCGGCGCGGGCCGGGCGGGCCGGGGCGGGCGGGAGCTGGCCCTTCAGCGGGCCCCACTCGTTGGGGTCGGGGACGCCCGGGGGCAGCATCTGGCGGCGCTTGGGCGCGTTCGGGTCGTGGGACTCGCCCGGTTCCTTGGCGCCGGGCCAGGCCTTGGCCACGCGGGCGGCCAGCACGAAGTCCTTGCGGAGGGGGTGGCCCTCGAAGTTCTCGGGGAGCAGCAGGTGGACCAGGTGCGGGTGGTCCGTGAAGGTCACGCCGAACATCTCGTAGGTCTCGCGCTCGTGCCACGCCGCCCCCGCGTACACCGCCACGGCGGTCGGGAGGGAGGGGGCCGCGTGCGGGACCGTCGTACGGAGGAGCAGCCGGCGGACGTGGCCGGGGCCCAGCGAGGCCACGTGCGCGCAGACGCGGAAGCCCGTGCCCGGCTCGTCGACGGCGCTGAGCCAGTCGAAGTAGGTGCAGCCCAGCTTGTCGCGGGCGATCTCCAGCGCGGCGATCCACGAGGCCGTGGGGACGTCGACGGTGAGCAGGTCGTAGGCCCGCTCCGCCGTCGCCTCCTCGCCGAAGAGCTCCGTCACCGCGTCCGGGAGGGTGTCGTAGGCGTTCTCGTCGAGCGTCATGCGGTGGCTCCCGGCTTCGGGGGCCGCACGAGGCCGCTGGTGAGCTGCGCGACCGAGGGCGCGCCCGCGCCGTAGCGCTCGCCGAGGCTCTCGCGGGCGATCTTCTCCTGGAGCTTGAGGATGCCCTGGAGGAGGGCCTCCGGGCGCGGCGGGCAACCGGGCACGTAGACGTCGACCGGGATGATCTGGTCGACGCCCTTGGTGACCGAGTACGAGTCCCAGTAGGGGCCGCCGCAGTTCGAGCAGGCGCCGAAGGAGATGACGTACTTCGGCTCGGGCATCTGCTCGTAGAGACGCTTCACCGCGGGGGCCATCTTGTCCGTGACCGTGCCGGAGACGATCATCAGGTCGGCCTGGCGCGGACCCGGCGCGAAGGGGATCACGCCGAGGCGGATGAAGTCGTGGCGGGCCATCGACGCGGCGATGAACTCGATCGCGCAGCAGGCGAGGCCGAAGTTGAAGACCCACAGGCTGTAGCGGCGGCCCCAGTTCAGGACCACCTTCATCGGCTCGGGGGCCAGGCGGGCGAGCGGGCCCAGCGTGGGGGCCGGCAGGGGTGTTACGTCCATGCCAGGACGCCCTTCTTGTACGCGTAGAGCAGTCCCACGGCCAGGAAGCCGAGGAAGATGAACATCTCGACCAGCGTCGTCGCGCCGTAGCCGGGCGCGGCGAAGACCGTGGCCCAGGGGAAGAGGAAGATCGAGTCGACCGCGAAGATCACGTAGAGGAAGGCGTAGACGTAGTAGCGGACCTGGGTGTGGGCCCAGCCCTCGCCGACCGGGTCGACGCCGCACTCGTACGTCAGCAGCTTCTCGGGGGTGGGCACGACGGGCCGGAGCAGCCGGCCCGCGCCGAACGCGACGGCCACGAAGAGCACTCCGAGCACGGCCAGCAGCCCGACGACGGAGTACGTCTGAAAGTAGTCCGCCGCGACAACGGTCGGTTCCCGCACGTCCGCCCCTCGGTCTCGGTGTCTCATCGGGTTTCGTTTACGCACGCGAGTCTAGGCCCTGCTAAAGAGACCGTAAGCAGCCGGAGCGGGGCGGTCCGGCCGCGATCCGGCCTCGGTGCGGCCTCGGTCCGGCCTCGGTCCGGGTGGGGTGCGGCCTCGGTCCGGGTGGGGTTATCCCCCCTCTTCCTCACCGACCTCCCCCATGGCGCGCCCGGGCCTCCTACCGGCAGCCTTGTCCTCATGAGTGACCTCACCGCCCCCGACGCCGACGCCCCTCCGCCGCCCGCGCGCCTCGCCTACGGCCGGCACACCTGGAAGGAGGTGGCGCACCTCCTCGCCGATCTGCCGTGCGCGCTGGCCGGTTTCGTCTACGCCGTCGTGACGATCGCGCTCGGTGTGGGGCTCGCCGTCACCGTGATCGGGCTGCCGCTGCTCGCGCTCGGTCTGGCCGGGGCGCGCGGCATGGCCCGGTCGGAGCGGGCGCGGGCCCGCGGGCTGCTCGGCGTCCGGGTCGAGGAGCCGAGCCGGCTGCCCCGGCGGCACGGCTTCTTCCCGTGGCTGTGGGCGCAGCTGAAGGACCCGGTGGCGTGGCGGAGCCAGCTGTACGGCTTCGTGCGGCTGCCCTGGGGCATCGTGACGTTCACGGTGACGGTGGTGTCGCTGTTCGTGCTGTGGCCGGTGCTGCCGTTCATCGCGCGCGGGCTGACCAATGTCGACCGGGCCATGGTCCGGGGGCTGCTGTCGCCCTCCGACGAGCTGGAGCGGCGGATCGCCGAACTGGAGTCGGACCGGGGGGTCGTGGTGGACACGGCCGCCGCCGACCTGCGCCGCATCGAGCGCGATCTGCACGACGGGGCGCAGGCCCGGCTGGTGGCGCTCGCGATGGGGCTCGGCCTGGCGAAGGAGAAGCTGCTCGACGACCCGGACGCGGCGGCGGCGATGGTCGACGAGGCGCACGGCGAGGTGAAGCTGGCCCTCCAGGAGCTGCGCGACCTGGCCCGGGGCATCCACCCGGCCGTCCTCACCGACCGCGGCCTCGACGCGGCCCTCTCCGCGGTCTCCGCCCGCTGCACGGTCCCCGTGAAGGTGGGGGTCGACCTGCCGGCCCGCCCGGCGGAGGCCATCGAGGGCATCGCCTACTTCACGGTCTCCGAGCTCCTCCAGAACGTCTCCAAGCACTCCCGGGCCCGTTCGGCCTCGGTGGAGGTGTGGCGGGCGGAGGACCGGCTGATGCTCCAGGTCCGCGACGACGGCGTGGGCGGCGCGCGCCTGGACGGCGGCGGTACGGGGATGGCGGGGCTCGCGGAGCGGCTCGGCGCGGTCGACGGGGTCTTCGTCGTGGACTCGCCGGAGGGCGGCCCGACGGTGGTGACGGCGGAACTGCCCTGGCGGGACCGCGCACCGGCGACGGGCGGACGGTAGGCCCCGGCGGGACCCGCTCCCGCCCCGCCGGTGCGCGGCCGGCGCCCGGCCGGCGCCTGGCCAGCGCACCGCCGGCGCCCCGCCGGCGCCCGGCCAGTGCACCGCCGGCGCCCGGCCGGTAGGGAAAACCCCCCTCCGCAGACGCCGACCCACCTCATGGTCCCGGCTCCTCCTTCCCGGGAGGCTGGAAGCGACCACCACACCCGCGTGAGAAACGGACCTTCCCGATGGCCTCCCCCCGTCTCCCCGCCGCCGTCCGCGCGCCGTTCGAAGGGCGTACCTGGCGCGGGCTCGGCTACGTCCTGCTCGGTCTGCCGCTGAGCGTCCTCTTCTTCTCCCTCTCCATCGCCTTCTTCTCGGCCGGCGCCGGACTGCTCATCACCTTCCTCGGCATTCCGGTGCTGGCCGGCACGCTCGCGATGTGCCGGGGCTTCGGCGCGGTGGAGCGGGCCCGGGCGCGCGGGCTGCTGGGGCTGGACGTGCGGGCGCCGGAGCCGGTGCGGGGCCGGACCGGCGGGGCGCTGTCGTGGATGGGCGCGATGCTGAAGAGCGGGGCGTCCTGGCGGCACCTGCTGTACGCGCTGCTGCACCTGCCGTGGGCCGTCCTCTCCTTCTCCCTGGCGCTCGCGCTGTGGACCTGGGGCTGGGGCCTGTTCACGTATCCGCTGTGGCAGTGGGTCTTCCCGATGTACGCGGGTCAGGCCGGGCTCCAGCTGTACGGGGACGGCACCCACGACATCTACCTGGACTCGGGCTTCGAGATCGCCTTCACCAGCCTGGTGGGCCTGCTGTTCGTGCTGGCCGGGCCGTGGGTCCTGCGGGGCCTGGTGGCGGTGGACCGGCTGATGGTCTCGGGGCTGCTGGGGCCGTCCCGGCTGGCCTCGCGGGTGTCGGAGCTGGAGTCGGACCGGGGCGTGGTCGTGGACACGGCCGCCGCCGATCTGCGCCGCATCGAGCGGGACCTGCACGACGGGGCGCAGGCCCGCCTGGTGTCCCTGGCGATGGACCTGGGCCTGGCGAAGGAGAAGCTGGCGCACGATCCGCTGGCCGCCGCGGTGATGGTCGACGAGGCGCACGGCGAGGTGAAGCTGGCCCTCCAGGAGCTGCGCGACCTGGCCCGGGGCATCCACCCGGCCGTCCTCACCGACCGCGGCCTCGACGCGGCCCTCTCCGCGGTCTCCGCCCGCTGCACCGTCCCGGTGACGGTGACGGTGGAGCTGCCGGCCCGCCCGGCCGCGGCCATCGAGGGCATCGCCTACTTCACGGTCTCCGAGCTCCTCCAGAACGTCTCGAAGCACGCGAGGGCCCGGCAGGCCTGGGTGGACGTGTGGCGTTCGGGGGACCGGCTGATGCTCCAGGTCCGCGACGACGGCGTGGGCGGCGCGGCGCCGGCGGAGGGCCGCGGCCTGGCGGGCCTGACGGAGCGACTGGACGCGGTCGACGGCGTCCTGGCGGTGGACTCCCCCGCCGGCGGCCCGACGACGGTCACGGCCGAGCTGCCCTGGCGGGCCTGACCGCCGTGGGGGCGTGACCGCGGCGGCCCGCGGGCGGGCGGTCCACCTGGCCGAGTTGAACCCCCGCGCCGTCTCCCGCGTCCTTTCTGCTGCGATGCTGGGGAGCTCTCAGCTCAGGCAGAAAGGCAGGGCCGTGACGGACAAGGGCACGGAGGCAGTACGGGTGGTCATCGCCGAGGATTCGGTGCTGCTCCGTGAGGGTCTGACCCGTCTCCTCACCGACCTGGGGCACGAGGTCGTGGCCGGGGTGGGTGACGGCGAGGCACTGGTGAAGACCGTGTCCGACCTGGCGGCCGAGGGCGCGCTGCCGGACGTCGTGGTCGCGGACGTGCGGATGCCCCCGACCCACACGGACGAGGGCGTGCGGGCGGCGGTGCGGCTGCGCAAGGAGCACCCGGGGATCGGCGTGCTGGTGCTCTCGCAGTACGTGGAGGAGCAGTACGCGACGGAGCTGCTGGCCGGGTCCAGCGTTGGCGTCGGCTACCTGCTGAAGGACCGGGTCGCGGAGGTCCGGGAGTTCGTGGACGCGGTGGTGCGGGTGGCCCGGGGCGGCACGGCGTTGGATCCCGAGGTGGTGGCGCAGCTGCTCGGCCGGAGCCGCAAGCAGGACGTGCTGGCGGCGCTGACCCCGCGGGAGCGCGAGGTGCTGGGTCTGATGGCGGAGGGACGCACGAATTCGGCCATCGCGCGGCAGTTGGTGGTGAGCGACGGCGCGGTGGAGAAGCACATCAGCAACATCTTCATGAAGCTCGGCCTCTCGCCGAGTGACGGGGATCACCGCCGGGTCCTGGCGGTGCTGACCTACCTGAATTCCTAGTTACCTGACACCCTGTCAGATAGTTCGGGACGGTTCGGCCGGCGGTTCGGCGCCATCCGGTCCACGGAGTGGACGGAGGACGCCTCCGCGTGACCGACAATGGACGGAGCGTGACCCTCGGTGGACCCGGCGGTTCACGGAGCGCGACAATTGATAAGAAAACGGCGTCGCGGGCGTCTCAAAACGAGGTCCACCATGCGAGAAGTCCCGGGAAGGCCCCCCTCACGGACGTAGGGTGGGCCACGGGACGACCGGTCGGCCGGTCGTCTTCCGAGCCTTCTCCGCCTCGGCGGAGAGAGAACCCCTGCCGCGAGGGAGGTCCAGTTCAGTGACCAGCCAGGTCAGTAGCGAGGCCGGTGAGGCCCTGGTCGGGGAGCAGCGCAGCGCCCCGGCGACGGCCGACCACGGTTCCGCGAAGGAAGTCCGCCGGCTCGACCGGGTGATCATCCGCTTCGCGGGTGACTCGGGTGACGGCATGCAGCTCACGGGTGACCGGTTCACCTCGGAGACCGCGTCGTTCGGGAACGACCTCTCCACGCTGCCGAACTTCCCCGCGGAGATCCGGGCCCCCGCCGGCACCCTGCCGGGCGTCTCCTCGTTCCAGCTGCACTTCGCCGACCACGACATCCTGACCCCGGGCGACGCTCCGAACGTCCTGGTCGCGATGAACCCGGCCGCGCTGAAGGCCAACATCGGGGACGTGCCGCGCGGCGGCGAGATCATCGTCAACACCGACGAGTTCGCCAAGCGCGCGATGGCGAAGGTGGGATACGCGAGCTCCCCGCTGGAGGACGGCTCGCTGGACGCCTACCGGGTGCACCCGGTGCCGCTGACCACCCTGACGGTCGAGGCGCTGAAGGAGTTCGGGCTGTCCCGGAAGGAGGCCGAGCGCTCCAAGAACATGTTCGCGCTCGGGCTGCTCTCCTGGATGTACCACCGGCCCACCGAGGGCACCGAGACCTTCCTGCGCCAGAAGTTCGCGAAGAAGCCGCAGATCGCCGAGGCGAACGTGGCCGCCTTCCGGGCCGGCTGGAACTTCGGCGAGACCACCGAGGACTTCGCCGTCTCCTACGAGGTCGCCCCGGCGACCCGGGCCTTCCCCACCGGCACGTACCGCAACATCTCCGGGAACCTCGCCCTCTCGTACGGACTGGTCGCCGCCGCCCGTCAGGCGGACCTGCCGCTCTACCTCGGCTCGTACCCGATCACGCCGGCCTCGGACATCCTCCACGAGCTGTCCAAGCACAAGAACTTCGGCGTGCGCACCTTCCAGGCCGAGGACGAGATCGCCGGCATCGGCGCCGCGCTCGGCGCCGCCTTCGGCGGATCGCTGGCCGTGACGACGACCTCCGGCCCCGGCGTGGCGCTCAAGTCCGAGACCATCGGTCTGGCCGTCTCGCTCGAACTGCCGCTGCTCATCGTCGACATCCAGCGCGGCGGCCCGTCCACCGGTCTGCCCACCAAGACCGAGCAGGCCGACCTCCTCCAGGCCATGTACGGGCGCAACGGCGAGGCCCCGGTCCCGATCGTCGCCCCGAAGACCCCCGCCGACTGCTTCGACGCGGCGGTCGACGCGGCCCGGATCGCGCTCACCTACCGCACCCCGGTCTTCCTGCTCTCCGACGGCTACCTGGCCAACGGCTCCGAGCCCTGGCGCATCCCGGAGGTCGAGGAACTCCCCGACCTGACCACGGCGTTCGCCACCGGCCCGAACCACACGCTGGCGGACGGCACCGAGGTCTTCTGGCCGTACAAGCGCGACCCGGAGACCCTCGCCCGGCCCTGGGCCGTGCCCGGCACCCCCGGTCTCGAACACCGCATCGGCGGCATCGAGAAGCAGGACGGCACCGGCAACATCAGCTACGACCCGGCCAACCACGAGTTCATGGTCCGCGCCCGGCAGGCCAAGGTCGACGGCATCGAGGTGCCGGACATCGAGGTCGACGACCCGGACGGCGCGAGCACCCTGGTCCTCGGCTGGGGCTCCACCTACGGCCCGATCACCGCGGCCGTACGGCGGCTCCGGGTGGCCGGCCGGCCCATCGCCCAGGCCCACCTGCGGCACCTCAACCCCTTCCCGAAGAACCTCGGCGAGGTCCTGAAGCGGTACGAGAAGGTGGTGGTGCCCGAGATGAACCTGGGCCAGCTCGCCACCCTCGTCCGGGCCCGCTACCTCGTGGACGCCCGCAGCCACACCCAGGTGAACGGCATGCCGTTCAAGGCCGAGCAGCTCGCCGCCGCTCTCAAGGAGGCCATCGATGAGTGAGTCGCTGCTGCACCTGGTGCCGAAGGCCGAGGCCGCCCAGTCGATGAAGGACTTCAAGTCCGACCAGGAGGTCCGCTGGTGCCCCGGCTGCGGTGACTACGCGGTGCTCGCCGCCGTCCAGGGCTTCATGCCCGAGCTCGGACTGGCCCGCGAGAACATCGTCTTCGTCTCCGGCATCGGCTGCTCGTCCCGCTTCCCGTACTACATGAACACGTACGGGATGCACTCGATCCACGGCCGCGCCCCGGCCATCGCGACCGGCCTCGCGACCTCGCGCCGCGACCTGTCGGTGTGGGTCGTCACGGGTGACGGCGACGCCCTGTCCATCGGCGGCAACCACCTGATCCACGCGCTGCGCCGCAACGTCAACCTGAAGATCCTGCTCTTCAACAACCGGATCTACGGCCTGACCAAGGGCCAGTACAGCCCCACCTCGGAGCTCGGCAAGATCACCAAGTCGACGCCGATGGGCTCCCTCGACGCGCCCTTCAACCCGGTGTCGCTGGCGATCGGCGCCGAGGCGAGCTTCGTGGCGCGCACGGTGGACTCCGACCGCAAGCACCTCACCGAGGTGCTGCGGCAGGCCGCCGCCCACGACGGCACGGCGCTGGTGGAGATCTACCAGAACTGCAACATCTTCAACGACGGCGCCTTCGAGGTCCTGAAGGACAACGAGCAGGCCAAGGAGGCGGTGATCCGCCTGGAGCACGGGCAGCCGATCCGCTTCGGCGCCGCGCTCGACAAGGGCGTGGTCCGCGACGAGGCCACCGGCGACCTCCGGGTCGTCCCGGTGACCCCGGAGAACGAGGGCCGGATCCTCGTCCACGACGCCCACGCCTCCTCCCCCACGACCGCCTTCGCGCTGTCCCGGCTCGCCGACCCCGACACGCTGCACCAGACGCCCATCGGGGTGTTCCGGTCGGTGGAGCGGCCGGTGTACGACACGCTGATGGCGGATCAGCTGGAGAAGGCCGTGGAGCAGCAGGGCAAGGGCGACCTGGGGCAGCTGCTGACCGGCAACGACACCTGGACGGTGGTCGGCTGACGGCCGGCCGCACGACCGCACCGACTGACCGCCGCCCCGGCTCCCGGGGCCGCGGTCAGTCGCGTTTGGCCGCCTCGGCATACGGGCCGAGGCAGCGCGGCCGGCCCGAGACGATCCGCCAGAGGGTCAGTCCCATGAGGATGGCCGCCGAGCTGTCGCTGGGCCGGGAGTCGTAGGACCGCGCGATCCCCCGGTACACCTTGTCGTCCTTCATGAACGTGTTCGCCATGGCCGCGCCGAGGTTCGCCGCGTTCCTCGTGGCGCCGGTCCGCAGCGCCTTCCCCACCCAGAGCACGGCGTCGTACGACTCCACCGCGAACCGGTCGACCGGATCCGTGGCGGCGAGCCGCCAGCGCTTCCGGTAGGCGGCCGCGAACTCCTTGGCGGCCGGGACCGTGTCGGGGTCGGTGAACCCGGCCCCGAAGTACCAGCCCTCGGCGGCCTCGCCCGCCACGGTGAGGAACTCCGGCCGGAACGCGGGCTCGGGACCCCCGCACGGACCCTTGTACCCCTGCTGCCGCAGGGCCTTGGCGCACAGGGCGGCCCGGCGCGGCGACTTCCCCGCGTACATCACGCCCGTCGGGGAGCCGGCGAGCGCGGCCCGGACGGCCGGGCCGAAGTCCTCGCTGTCCGCCTCGACCGGGTGGCTGGTGACCGTGCCGCCGGCGGGGGGCGAGTTCTTGGTGTTCTTGGTGGCGAGCCAGCTGTAGGTGCCGCCCGCCCGGTCCTCGATGACGGCGGTGCGGCCCAGGCCGTGCTCGCTGAGGAAGCGGCCGAAGGGCACGATCATCACGTCGGGATAGGGCCGCACCTCGAAGTAGGTGCGCAGTTCGGGCGTCTGACCCCGGATCACCCCGTCCGGGACGGACGCCACCACGCTCAGCATCGGCACCTTCGGGTCGACGAGCACGTCCGCCGCCGCCATGGCCGTCTCGGTGCTCGTCGGGCCGAGGACGGCGGCCAGGGCCGGGTCCTTCAGGAGGGCGCGGGCCCCGGCGGCGGCCCGCTTGGGGTCTCCCCCGTCGTCCGTCACCTTGAGGACCAGGTCGAAGGGGCGGTCGGGACGCGCGTTGAAGGTCTCCGCGGCGAGGCGCAGCCCGCGCTCCTGGCCGATCCCGTCCGCCTTGCCCGGGCCGCTCAGGTCGGTCAGCACGCCGATCGTGTAAGCCGCGCGGACGGCTCCGGAGCCGGTGCCGCCGCCCGCGCCCGTACCGGCGGGCCCGCGGCCGAGCAGCCAGGCGGTGAGGCCGCCGGCGCTCGCGACGGCGGCCGCGGAGCCGGCGATCAGGAGCCGGCGGCGGGTGGGCCCGGAGGGTTCCTCCGGCGCCACGAGGAGGGTCGGATCGGCGACCGGGAGGTCGAGGACGCGGGCGGAGCTCCGGGCGATGAGGGCGGGCAGGTCGGCCGGGAGCCAGTCGCGCGCGGGCCCGTCGGCCGCGCCGAGCTCCGCCCGCACCTCGACGGCGGTGGGCCGCAGCTCCGGGTCCTTGGCGAGGCAGGCGGTGACGAGCGGGAGCAGGGTGTCCGGTACGTCGTCGAGGTCGGGCTCCTCGTGGACGGTGCGGTAGACGACCGCGGCCACCCCGCCCGTGCCGAAGGGGCGGCGGCCGGTCAGCGCGTACGCGAGGACGCAGCCGAGCGAGAAGACGTCGCTGGCCGGGCCGACCTCGCCGGCCCCCAGGGCGCGGGCCTGCTCGGGGGCGAGGAAGCCGGGCGTGCCGATCATCGCGTCGGTGGCGGTGAGCGCGGTGGCGCCGCTGGTCCGGGCGATGCCGAAGTCGATGAGCCGGGGCC